>FR901763.1 GCA_000437675.1 Prevotella sp. CAG:891 | reverse complement strand
TTGTTAATGTGTCTACCTATATCAGTATAAGACATATTGATAATCAGCGTTTTCAAAATCCCGCAAAATGCTGAATGACGAAGGCCCGTCACGCCGTGCCGCGAAGCAGCCGCACGGCCTGTCGTTTTAGTCTATGTTGGCAAATAGATACAAGCGTTAAGTCTGGCTTCTTGTCACCCGGCACAGTCGTCCAAGGTCTGCGAACGTAGGCGGGCATCAGTGCGCGCGGCAACCCTGCCAACTCTGCCCCCTTATTTACTCCGTTTCGGCCCCAACTTACGCTCAATTTGCCCCATTCAGCCCCCTAAAAGCCGTTCAGAGGGTGTTAAATTTCATTTTAACATATAGCTTGTGACATGCTCGTAAACAAGCTTTATAGCAACATTCGTTAACATACCGCGAAAGTTCCTAAATCCCCCTATATAAAGCAGTTTTGCTGCATTTTGCCCCCTGTTCGGCAGTCGCCTGAAGCCCCTGTGCAGAATGTGAAAAACACGGGCTGAAAATGTTAAAGTGCTGATTGTCAGCCATAAAGTATTTCGTAGCTAACGAAAATTTCGTAATTTTGCAACCGGAAACCTCACGAGGAGAGGGGCAAACAACGCCATGCGGCTGCCGTGCGCAGCCATTATGCAGTTGACTTGCACGCCGGCTCTGCGCCTTCCTGACGCACGGCCAAAAAGCACCCTCATACCACTGTTGGATGTCACACACGGTGTACGTGCATTCCGGTTCGTACACACCCACATGCAGGATTTTTTCTGAGAAATCCTCACCTTCCGCTGTCTGTGTTCCGCTTCGTCCGGTGCGTTGGTTCGCCCGGGCTTGCAGCGTTGAGCACCTTATGAATTTCAATAGAAGTTGCGCCTGCACTTCCCGTCAGGTGCGCAGCTCGTTTCGCAGTTTCCTTCATGTCCTACCCCTGGTAGGTTCCGTTTGGTATAGTCTGCGGCCGCATTGTTACAACACATCAGAATGCGGCAGAGCGCCCATGGTGGTGGCGCACAGCTCCGGCTAAGCTGAAGCGTCGACCCCCGCAACGAGATTACCCGACAGTCCTCGTGGCAAAACTTATCAGATGACATTTCAAAAATTAGTACTTTTAGTAGCAACTACAGTAACTCTTATTACTTTTGCCTTTGGCACTCCGGCCTTTGCTCAAACTCAAGGTAAGGCCTCCTACTACGGAAAAAGTTTTCATGGCCGCCGCACCAGCGACGGTTCACGTTACCACCGCGACAGCTTGACCTGCGCACACCGCACCCTTCCCTTTGGAACACTCCTGAAGGTGACCAACAAGGCCAACGGAAAGGATGTGATTGTGCGTGTCACTGATCGTGGCCCCTTCGTGAAGGGCAGAGTGGTCGACCTCTCGTTTGCCGCCGCCAAGGAAATTGGCATGGTTAGCATGGGTGTGGCTCCCGTCGTTGTCGAAACCGTGGGTCGTATTGAAACGAACGACTTGAAGCGCGGTTATTATTACCGACTACCACAAATTAAATATATTGATCCTGCTACCGGCAAATCGTACACTGCCGACGAATGGAAAAAACGAGGCGATAAAGCACGCATCGCGCACATGGCCGAACTCAAGAAAAAGCAACAGCCGCGTTACCGCATCATGCGTAATCACCTCACTGCCACCTTAACCAACAAAACTGCCAAGTAAACAGCCGCTTTTCAGCAAACATGGCCGATAATGCTGTTTTGAACTTGATTCAAAAAACTAATTCCGACGACAGCGGAAATTGATTTAACGCTATTTGTAAGGCTTCTCCCGTGGAGAGGCCTTTTTTGTTGCCTAAAAACGACTTTGATTGTCAAAAAAATGGCATTATGTAACTTCGTGTTTACAAATTTGTGAAACCACCGGCAAATCTGTCTGCCTTTTGTCTCAATTTTATCATGCTCAATTTGCAAAAAATCCCACTATTCTTTGCATAGTTCAACAGAAAGGCGTACCTTTACCCCCGAAAAACCTAACAATGAAAATTCTCTCTAATTTATTAACAACTAAATTCTTAACAACTACATGAAAAAGATGTACAATCTTTTGACCATGTTGGTATTGTTCCTGATGGGCTCTACCAGCATGATGGCTCAAGAGGACAATCGCTATCAGGTAGCCGGTGGCTCTACGGGCTCTGGACAAGAATGGACGGTTGACAACATCGAAACCGATGTTGACTTCGTTCTTCAGTCTGGTAAGGCTACTCTTGCTGGCAATGTCGACTTTGTGCGTGGACTGGGAAAATCAACTTTCCTGAATGACAAAAACCTTTTCCAGCTTGAATCTGCCGGTGAAGATGCAGATGGAGAAGCAATGTATTACTTGAAAGAAAAGATTTCAGGTAAATATCTTCAGAATGATGCTTACGGCTTTGGTGAATCTAAGGCTCGTGCATGGAAATTCCGTATCGTTCAGCCTCAGGTTTACACGGCTGAAGATTTGAACAAAGTAGGCGATGAATGCCCCGTTAATAACTGGGCTGTAGCTACTACGGCTGCTGTAGGTGATGCTAATCACGTTATCTTTACCGATGCTACTCACTCTGCTTCAGAATGCGAAGATACCACTGTTGTAAAGAAAGGCTCTGTACGTTTCCTCGTAAATGGTAATGTAGGTGCTGCTCCCAGCCTTGGTAGAGATTTCGCTATGAATACTTGGATGCTCTTCCCCGTAGAAAAGCTCACTGGTTCTAAGTATTTGTATGATGCTTTGCAGGAACTTTTCCCCAACAGTGATCCTAACATCTACAACCCCGGTACTGAACCCGGTCAGATTAGCCAGGAACTCTATGATGAGTTGATGAACTCTTACAAAGCAGCTGAAAAGTTGATTGAAGAGGGCAATGAAGATCACGCTACTTGTGTAGCTGCTTACCAGCGTTGCTTGAAGGCTCTCGAAGCTGCTCGTGCAGGTGCTGTGCCCATCAAGGAAGGTTACTACTTCTTCAAGTCAAGCCGTAATGAACACAATGGTACTTATGATGACGGTACCGGTTTGCACTGGAGCTATGGTAAACAATGGTATGCTCCTCAGGAACGTCCCGAAGGTGAGCAGACTATGAGCCTTGATGATGCTCAGTATGTATGGCATATTCAGGCTAACAAAGAAGCTAATGATGGTTCATTCTACATCCAGAACTTCTATACGAAGCGTTATATCGGTATGGCTGCCAATGCCACCGGTGCTTATGTAAAGAGTACGGTTACTCCCGAAGAACCTTACTTTATCTATCCGCAGGATAAGGAAGACTTCGTTATCGAAAGCGCTAAACTGAAGAAGAATCCTATGCCCGGTTACGGTGGTCAGGGTGCTCCTCAGTGCTCTGCTCTCCACTGCCCCAGTGACCACAACAATGTGGTAATCTGGACTACCGATGCTCCTGCTTCAGGTTGGGTATTCTTGAATGCCAATGCTGAGGATATCAAGAGACTCGAAGGTCTGATTGCACAGGATAAGCTGAACAAGGCTCTTGCTGCTGAATTGACTACTGCTGAAACTACTTACAAGAAAGGTTTCTACTATGAATTCGTAGGTGGTTCACGCGATGGTAAACTCGATAACGAAGAAGATGGTACTCCTGCAGGTTTGTTGAAGACTCAGGATCAGCTTTCTTTCAACATGACTGAAGCTTCTGAAGGTTCTGAAGAGGCTTTGATTGATGGTAACCTCAGTGCAGGTAACTTCTATCACTCTGACTGGAAGGGTGCTTACGACCACACGTTGGCTTATCCTTACATTCAGGTAGACCTCAAGCAGCAGATGGATACCATCGCTGTGAAGATGTGGGCTCGCTACGAAGGTGGCAATGACTACCGTACGGGCAATGCTCCTGGTAATATCATCGTTTCTGCTACGAACACTCCAGCCGACTCAGCTTCTTGGAAGGTAATCGGTAATGTACAGCCCACTTATCCTTGGGGTCGCTATCTCAAGGACATGAACGGCGAAGACTCAATCACTGCTAACAAGAACGTTGGTTTCTTCGAAGTTGCTCTCGGTGGCAAATATCAGCACGTACGTTTCGAAGTAACTCGTCGCCAGTCTAACGCTGCTGACGCTGACTTCAAGAAGATGGGTAATGGCGCAGGTAACTTCAACTTGGGTGAAATGCGCGTATTCCAGTCTAAGTACAACCCTGCTAAGTCACTTATCGAAGCTGTTCCCGCTGCTCAGAAGAATGCATTGGTTGAAGCTATCGCAGAAGCTAAGGCTGCTATCGAAGCAGGCAACGCTACGCAAGAACTCATCGACAAGGTAAAGAAGGCTGTTGAAGACTTCAAGGCTGTTTACCCCGATCCTCAGGTTGTGAAGGATATCCTCGCTGAAGCCAAGGCTCAGTACGAAGCTGCTGAAGAAGGTGAAGCTGTTGGTTACTTCCAGGCTGGTGCCAAGGAAGCACTCAAGAAGGTTATCGACGAGGTTGAACCCACTATCAAGGAAGTGATGACCCTCACCGAAGTAAATGTTGCCAAGGAACTCTTGAACCATGGTCTCGAAGCATTTGCTGCCAAGTTGAACATTCCTGCTGCCGACACCAAGTTGAAAATTCCTGCTGCCGACAAGTTCTACTACATCGTTAGCGCAACTGCTTCTGAACAGGCTGGTTCTGCCAAGGATGGTAAGATGACTGTTACTGGTAACGGTTCACGCGTGAAGTGGTACAAGGAAACTGACGACTATATCAACAACAACAGCATCACCATCGCTGGTAATGCCAAGTATGTTTGGAAGATGATCAAGAAGGGCAACGGCGTGGTATTCCAGAACGTTGCTACCGGCGAATACATGAACAATACGCACAAGAACAACGTAGGTGTGAACATGTCTACCGAAGCTGATACTTGCGCATTCACCTTCCGTTCTGCTAAGAAGCCCGGCTTGCTCAACATCGTTTGCAAGGAAAACGTCTTCTTGAACGCTCAGCCCGCTTCTAACAACCTCGTAACTTGGGGCGAAGCTAATGGTGCCGACAACTCTGCCTTCACTTTCGAAGAAGTAACTGACGAACTCAATACTGAAATTGACTGGTTGGTTAACACGAACAAGAAGACTATCTTGACGCTCCCCGTTAGCGTAACTGCTGATGACCAGTGCTACACCGTAATTGGTCGCAAAGATAACAACCTCGAACTTAAGAAGATTGAAGGTGAAGTTATTGCAGCTGGTACTCCGTTCTTCTACATTGATGCTTACGAATATGAAGCTGCTAAGTTCGAAATCGCAGGTGCTACTACTTACGAAGAACTCCTCGCTTCTGTAGCTAAGGAAGCTAAGGCTGTTAATGGCTTGCAGGGTACGCTCGCTGCTGTTGACTCTCTCGCTCCGAAGCACGGTATCCTCTACAATGGCGAAGCTATCGTAGACTCTAAGCTCGGCGAAGGTGCTGCTAACAACAGTGGTTACCTCACTTCTGCTCTCCCCACTACGTCTGAAACTGGCGACGCACAAATCCTTATCGACGGTGAAATCACCATCATCGGTGGCGTAGTTGCTCAGCCCGAAGCTCAGGCAGTAGTTAACGTTTACAACCTCTCTGGTGTGAAAGTTCGTGCTAACGTGAAGAGCGTGAACGACCTAAAGGGTCTGCCCGCAGGTATCTACATCATGGGTAACAAGAAAGTACTCGTTAAGTAATCATTGAAAATCCGTTTTTACTCCTCGGAGTAAATAATGACCTTCTTTTAAGCCGCCCGGTTCATTCATTGAGCCGGGCGGCTTTTCGTTTTGTAGCAGTCATTCGGGAGGGGATGAAGTCGCAGTGCGCTCTTGAACCGCATATAATATGCTCTGTTTCTGAAGTTTAGAACCCG
>FR901762.1 GCA_000437675.1 Prevotella sp. CAG:891 | reverse complement strand
GAAGGGGTTGGTATCTACAACAACCTCATATTCATCGTACCTATAAATCGTTTAGGACAACATTGGCTTGGAGCTGTTTTAGGAGTGTTTCTCCTTATTTGCGGTATTGCTTTTTGCGGTTGAAAAAGAATCCGGCGTAGATGTTTACATAATTGACGGAGTTTGTAACCGAAAGCCGCTTTTTGCGATACATGTAAAGGTGGCTAATCCAGGAGGCTCCGGCAAACCAGTGCGTGTTGTTCCATACAATGCCGAAACGCGAGGTGCAGTCGAAACTGAAGTTTTTCAGATCTAAGAAAATTTCATTGCCTTGCAGTTTGTCGCCTTTGGCTTTGCGTATGCCGACTGATGGCATGACGGAGGCACCGAGCAGCCAGTTGTAGGCAAACACCCAGTTGTAGGCGTAGCCGCCGCTGAGATAGTAATAATTGTAGTCGACAGACGAGAACTTGAATTCATCAATGAGGTTGGGCTTTTCGGGGGTGCCAACCAGTTCGGGGGGGAGCTTGGTGTAGTCGAATTGTATGGCTTGTTTGCTGAAACCTGCGCCCAGCATGGCCGAACCGCAACTTTTGCGCTGCACGGTGCTTTGGTTGTAGGCTGCGGGGTACGAAAAGTGTCGGTGGTTGAACACATAGTATCCGCTGAACGATAGGGTTTTGGCATTCATGCCGGTAAAGGGTTTGTCTTTTACCGACATGGGGTCGACTCCTTCAAATCCTTTGGCTTTGCGAAGGCGGTAGTCGCCGGTGTTGCGTACGTAAACAAAATCGCAGCCGAGCATGGAGCTGTAAAGGCTTAGCGAAAGTTCGGACGATTTGCCTAACGAACGGGGGTGGCTCACATCGAAGGTGTAGCCTAAAAATATCCATCGCCAACCGAAGTAGGGGCCTATCTTAAACGAGGGGGCGGGCTTCATCGACAACGACTGGCTGTGGCCTTCGGCATTGCTGGCCGAGAGACGGTGAATCTGATAGTAACTTGTGTTTTGCAACATCGCCGTAAAGTTGTAGTAGTTGGGCGATATGTAGGTGGTGTCGTAGTCGTCGAAGTTCTTGATAAAACGGTAAAAGATATTGCCTGTGCGTTTTACCTGATGGGCCATGCGTTTTACGCGCGAGGGTGATGAGGCGGTGGGGCTGTTTAATAGCAGTGGACGGGAAAGGCTGTCGGATTTGTCCACACCCATTGCCTCGTTGACGGTGCGAATCTTCAGACTGTCGGTTCGCAGGGTCAACGTGTCGCAAAGGTTTTGTGCATGTGATGCCTTGGTTATGCAGAGTATGCTGAGCAGCAGGCAGGCTCTGAGGATGGGTGTGATGTGGTGAGTCAATGGTATAGGAGTATAGAGAAGTATTGAATGCAGCGATGCTGCTTTCTAATCATAGAACGGTGGGTGCAGGTCAACTACAGTTTGCCAAGGATGCGGTCGACTACCCAGTTTACCGAAGTGGCACTCACGCAGTCGCACTTGCAAATGGCTTTGTTCTGCAGATGTTCCACAATGAGTTTGATAAGGGGCAACTGCACGCAGGGAGGATTGGGTATGACAAATTCCTGACGGCCATTTTCGTTTTGCAACACAATGGGTTGGTATGTGAAGACGGAAAATGACAACGAACCGCGGTCACCAACAATGTCGATACAGTCTTCTTTGGCCGATTCGTGGGCAACGAAGCACCAGGAACCGGAACCGGGCAGGCCGTTGGCAAACTTAAAGCAGGCGCTGACGGAGTCTTCGGTTTGATACAGTCCGCCGCGGTTGGCGGTGATGCCTTCGGCTTCGAGTATGGGGCCGAACATTTCTTCGAGCAGGTCGATTTGATGGGGAGCTAAATCGTAAAAGTAACCGCCTCCGGCAATGTCGGGCTGTACGCGCCAAGGCAGATTTTTTTGGTTGTAGTCGAGGTCGCGAGGGGGCACGGCAAAACGAATTTGTACGTTTACGACATTGCCAACGGCTCCGTTTTCAACAAGTTCGCGTACTTTCTGAAAGTAGGGTAGGTATCGGCGATAGTAGGCTACGAAGCAGGGGGTACCGTGTTTCTCGGCAATGCGGTTGATGCGGCAGCAGTCTTCGTAGTTTGAAGCCATGGGTTTTTCAACATATACGGCCTTTCCACTTTTCATGGCCATGATGGCGTAGGTGGCGTGGGTCGATGGTGGAGTGGCAATGTATATGGCGTTGACATCGGGGTCGTTGATGAGTTGTTGGGGGTCGGTGTACCAACGTTTGATGTTGTGACGTTCGGCGTACGATTGGGCTTTTTCGGCTCTTCGGCTCATCACAGCCACTACTTCGGAGCCTTCAACCGCACTGAACGCCGGTCCGCTTTTCTTTTCGGTAACTTCGCCGCAACCAATGAATCCCCAGCGTACTGTTTCCATAGAATGAATTTTTTTGAAAAAAATAAGGCGTAAAAGGTAGGCCTTCAGCCGGTTGTTGTGGTTACGAACCGGCTGAAGAATTTACCTTCTACGCCTTACTGCTATGTGTGTTGATTAGTATTCCTGCCAGCTACGAATTTCCAAATCTTCGAGTTTCACGGTGCAGAAAGCGTAGATGAAAGCCGAAGCCAATCGGGCATTGGTGATGAGAGGAATGTTCAGGTCGATGGCTGCACGACGAATCTTGTAACCATTGGTGAGTTCGCCGGTCGAAAGGTTCTTGTTGACATTTACTACCATGTCAATTTCTTTGTTGTGCAGCATATCCAGTGCCTGCGGGTGCTGGTCAGCTTCGCTTGGCCAGTGAACCATCGTGTTTTCAATGCCATTTTCGGTGAGGTAACGGCTTGTTCCGGGAGTGGCAAAGAGTTTGTAGCCGTGGTCGCGGAGCATAGCGCAAGCTGAAAGCATTTCGGCCTTTTGCTTGCCGTCGCCGGTTGAAAGCAGGATGTTCTTTTTAGGAATACGGTGTCCTACAGAAAGCATTGATTTCAGTAAGGCGGTGCGTGAATCTTCGCCCAAGCAGCCTACCTCGCCTGTTGATGACATGTCAACGCCGAGCACGGGGTCGGCCTTTTGCAGACGGTTGAATGAGAACTGCGATGCCTTGATACCTACATAGTCGAGGTCGAAGAGGCTCTTGGCGGGTTTCTCTACCGGCAAGCCGAGCATGATGCGGGTGGCAAGCTCAATGAGGTTAATCTTAAGCACCTTGCTTACGAAGGGGAATGAACGCGAAGCACGCAGGTTACATTCAATTACCTTGATGTCGTTTTCACGAGCCAGGTATTGGATGTTGAACGGACCTGAGATGTGCAATTCCTTGGCAATCTGCTTTGAAATTTTCTTGATACGGCGAGCAGTTTCGACGTAGAGTTTCTGCGGGGGGAACTGAATGGTGGCGTCACCTGAGTGTACACCGGCAAATTCGATGTGTTCAGAAATGGCGTAGGCAATGATTTCACCGTCTTTGGCCACAGCGTCCATTTCAACTTCCTTGGCGTGCTGCAAGAAGCGGCTCACTACAACGGGGTGCTTCTTCGATACGTTTGCTGCCAACTTCAAGAAGCGTTCGAGCTCATCTTGGTTCGAGCAAACGTTCATGGCTGCACCTGAGAGTACGTAAGAAGGACGAACCAAAACGGGGAAACCTACGCGGCCGATGAATTCCTGAATGTCTTCCATCGAAGTGAGTGCGCTCCATTCGGGCTGGTCGACACCGATGCGGTTGAGCATTGCTGAGAACTTTTCGCGGTCTTCAGCGTTGTCGATGTATTTGGCTTGCGTACCGAGCAAGTTGATGTGTTCAGCATCGAGGCGGAGAGCCAGGTTGTTAGGAATCTGACCACCGGTGCTGACAATCACACCGTAGGGGCTTTCCAAATCCAGAATATCCATTACACGTTCGAAGGTCAACTCATCGAAATAGAGTCGGTCGCACATATCGTAATCGGTCGACACGGTTTCGGGGTTGTAGTTGATCATTACCGAACGGTAGCCTTCCTTGCGTATTGTGTTAAGGGCTTGAACGCCGCACCAGTCGAACTCAACCGACGAACCAATGCGGTAAGCACCTGAACCCAATACAACTACTGAGCGCTTGTCCTGCTCGAACTTGATGTCGTGGGCTACGCCGAGGTAAGTAAGGTAGAGGTAGTTGGTCTGTGCAGGATATTCAGCAGCGAGCGTGTCGATTTGCTTAACAACGGGCACGATGCCGGCTTGCTTACGACGGGCACGAACGGCCATGATTGCCTTTTCGATGTCCATTTCCTGTTCCATACCCACGGCACGGGCAATCTGGAAGTCAGTAAAGCCTTGTACTTTGGCACGGCGGAGCAATTCGTTGTCGAGTACGTTGATCGAGGTGCAAGCGTGAAGTTCTTTATCCGTGAGATGAATTTTGTAGAGCTTCTGCAGGAACCATTTGTCGATTTTGGTTAGTTCGTAAATTTGGTCGATGGTGTAGCCTTCGGCAAATGCTTTTTCGATGACAAAGATACGCTTGTCGGTCGGTTCCTTCAGGGCTGACTCAACATTGTCAATCTTCAATTCCTTGTTGTCAACGAAGCCGTGCATGCCCTGACCAATCATACGCAGACCCTTCTGGATAACTTCTTCGAAGGTGCGACCGATGGCCATAACTTCGCCGACAGACTTCATTGATGAACCTAATTCGCGGTCTACGCCACGGAATTTGCCCAAGTCCCAGCGGGGGATTTTGCAGACAACGTAGTCGAGTGCAGGTTCGAAGAATGCAGTGGTGGTTTTGGTCACCGAGTTCTTCAGGTCGAACAAGCCATAGCCCAAGCCTAATTTGGCTGCTACGAATGCCAAGGGATAACCCGTAGCCTTAGAAGCCAATGCTGAAGAACGCGAAAGGCGGGCGTTTACTTCGATTACGCGGTAGTCCTCGCTCTGCGGGTCGAAGGCATACTGTACGTTACATTCACCAACGATGCCCACGTGGCGCACGATGCGGATTGAGAGTTCGCGCAGTTTGTGGAATTCTGAATTGGTAAGGGTTTGCGAAGGAGCAATTACGATACTTTCGCCCGTGTGGATACCCAGCGGGTCGAAGTTTTCCATGTTACAAACCGTGATACAGTTGTCGAAGCGGTCGCGTACTACTTCGTACTCGATTTCCTTCCAACCCTTCAAGCTCTTCTCAACGAGCACCTGCGGTGAGAATGAGAAAGCCTTTTCAGCCAGTTTGTTCAATTCTTCTTCGTTGTCGCAGAAACCAGAACCGAGTCCGCCCAATGCGTATGCAGCTCGCAAAATAACGGGGTAGCCCAAAGTAGCTGCTGCCTGGCGAGCCTGTTCGATGGTTTCGCAAGCTTCGCTCTTGATGGTTTTAACATCGATTTCGTTCAGCTTTTCAACGAAGAGTTCGCGGTCTTCCGTATCCATGATGGCTTGTACGGGCGTACCGAGCACCTGCAGGTTGTACTTTTCAAGGATACCCGAACGGTAGAGTTCCACACCGCAGTTCAGAGCGGTTTGTCCACCGAATGCCAGCATGATGCCTTGCGGACGTTCCTTTTCGATAACGCGTTCTACGAAGTAGGGCGTTACGGGCAGGAAGTAAATGTGGTCTGCCACACCTTCAGAAGTCTGAACGGTAGCAATGTTCGGGTTGATAAGTATGGTTTCGATGCCTTCTTCCTTCAGCGCTTTCAGGGCTTGTGAACCTGAGTAGTCAAATTCACCGGCTTCGCCAATTTTGAGTGCGCCTGAACCAAGGAGCAGGACTTTCTTGATGGATGTCATAATCGTATGTGTCGTTAAGTTTGCCAGTCGGTCAATGGGGTAGGATACTACTTGCTCTTGGGCCGTAAATCCTTTCTTGTGCCGTGACGGACTGCAAACCGGTTTTTAAAATTAAAGCAGATTTACAAAATCGTCGAACATCGACATGGTATCAACCGGACCTGAGCAGGCCTCGGGATGGAACTGTGCAGAGAACCAAGGGTTCGTTTTGTGGCGCACACCTTCATTCGATCCATCGTTCATATTAACGAAGTAGGGCTCCCACTCGGCAGGCAACGTGCGGCTGTCAACTGCATAGCCGTGGTTCTGCGAAGTTACGAAGCAGCTGGTTGAACCTACCTTGCGAACGGGCTGGTTGTGGCTGCGGTGTCCGTACTTCAGTTTGTAGATAGTAGCACCTGCGGCCTTTGAAAGCAACTGGTTACCCATGCAGATACCCATACACGGACGTACCTTCGGGCTAGCGAAGTACTGACGGATGTGTTCGACAGTCACTTCGCAAGTTTCGGGGTTACCAGGACCGTTGGCGAGGAACAAACCATCAAATTCAAGGGTGTTGAAGTCGTAGTCCCAAGGAACTCTGACTACTTCAACGCCACGTTTGATGAGGCTGCGAATGATGTTATTCTTCACACCGCAGTCAACCAACACCACCTTTTTATGGTCGGCACCTTCGTTGTAGCGAATGATTTCCTTGCATGAAACCTGGGCAACGTAGTTTACATTTTCGTATTGAGCATCGGGTATATTGTCGGGTTCATCGTCGAATATGATTTTACCCATCATTACGCCGTGTTCGCGCAGCACCTTCGTAAGTTCGCGCGTATCGATGCCGGTGATTCCGGGCACTTTTTCGCGTTTCAGCCAGCTGCCGAGGCTTTCCTGTGCGTTCCAGTGGCTGTATTCTTCGCTGTAATCGCTCACGATGATAGCTGAGGCATAGATGCGGTCGCTTTCAATGTAAGTTTCCAGTCCGTCCTCGCCTTTGGTAAGGGGCGGCACACCATAGTTTCCCACCAACGGATAGGTAAGCGTCATAAGTTGTCCGGCATACGAAGGGTCGGTCAAACTTTCAGGATAGCCCATCATGGCCGTATTAAAAACCACCTCGCCGGCCACAGGGGCTTCAAAACCAAACGACTGTCCATGGAATTTGGTACCGTCGCTAAGAACTAATGTTACGTTACGCATATATTTTCGAATGTGCTGATTAGCTATCGCAGCAGGAAAAATCCGCTGACGATGGCTGGTATGGATTTTTGTTACTTGGATGCTTGTTGTGAAAATGTGTCCTTTGAGCCGGGCGGCATATCCTCCCCCGTTGAAGTACGCATCAAGGCACACAAAAGGCCACACTAGCCGATACGATAAATACCGGAGGTGGCCCAAATATCCTTGCCAGCAAATGGCAAACGACGGGCCGTGCAGTCCGCGTTAAGATGCTGGTAAATACGATGATTGATAAAAAGAATAAGGAAGCACTTGCCCTTTGCAGCACGAATAAATGCCGCCAGGCTTGCGCTTAAGAAACAAAAAGGCCGCTTCAGGAGCCGCCTGCATAGCGATGTATGCACGAACTGCCCCTTGCTGTCCGCGTCGCTGCAGTGAACGTGTCACTACATTCGGTCGTTGGTTTTGACCGAATGTCCGCGTGCTGTGGTTCTCTTCGTTGTTGAGGAAATGCCAAAACATGGGATATTCAGTTGTAGCATTGTCCTGATTCAAAGGTTTCATTAGCAGACTCTTAAGATTTCTCTTGGCAATATTGTTTCAAATACGAACCTTTGTGCAAGCCTGTTCAAAGTCTTGAAAATACTCAGCCGAGTTGAGGCGGCACATAGATTTGTGACAGCAAAGATACGAAAAAATCCTTAAGTTTGTACTACATTTAAGTAAGATTTTCCCAATTTTTCCGTTTCAAATGTTTGCTTTGTGCCGCAAACCTGTGGTTTGAGTGTTAGTTGTGTGCCATCTGGCCTGTAAGGTTCGATATTCCCTTTAATTTTGCAGCCTGCGGTGAGCTATTTCAGTTCAATTTGGATGGCTGCCGGATACAAACGTTCAGGGTCGTAGAATACTGAGGTAGCGTGCAGCATGTTTTCAAGTTTCATGCGCACAATTCCCTGAAATACGCGTCGGCCGTTGAGCATCACCGTAACCGGGCGCGAAAGGTCTACCAGATGTTCGTTTAGGAAAAGCGTAATTTTTCCCGAACGAGCAGGCGTGTATTTACGTGAAAATTTCAGTTCAATGCCATATACAGGGTCGGTTTCGACCGTTTCGTACACCACGTTTTCGACTGCCAGCGTAACGACGTTGTCGGTAATATTCACATCGTAGCGCGTACGCAATGCTTTGTCGGGTCGTTCGTTCACCATCAGGTTGTAGAAGCCCTTACGGTGTAGCCCATCCATATCAAAGTCTTCCCAAATAAAGTGTTTGGGCCAGGGGTTACGTGTGAAATGACTGAGCCACGGCGTTGTCGGTGTGTAGTCAATGGCATGTCCGTAGCCAGGTATCAGTTCTACATGATGACGGAATGCCGCCGGATTCAGGTTTTCCAAGCTGTCGAGTGCTTCGGCAGTGTAGCGCGTCAGTTTATCGCGGTAAAATCCCTTGTCTTTAGCACCCGTGCGAAGCGAGAAAGCCGTGTTTGCCAAGTTTTCGGCAGGTGCATTTTTCAGAGGTTCGCCACCGGCCATAGGTCCTGCTGCAGCCCAATAGTCGGCATAGAAAGATGCCAGGCGCTGCGAGCCATATCCACCTTCAGAAATGCCAAACACATACAGACGATTGGCGTTAATATCGTTGCGCAGCAGCGTTTGGCGCAGCAATTTGTCCCAAACAAACTGTTTGCCTTTTTGCCACCAGCGATACCATTGTCCTTCGTTCGGTATTTGCGGAATAAAGTATACCGACGGCGCATCGGCAAAGCGTTTGCCTAATGCCAATCCCGTAGCCCATTCCTGTACTTTGCTTCCCGAACCATGCAAATACAGGAAGCACGGATAGCCTGCTGTAGGCTTATCGCCCTTGTAGCCCCAGTAGAAAGGCATTGTGGCCTTTGGTTCCAGTTCTTCAGGAATTTGCCATTGAAATGATTTACCAGCTGCCAAACTATCCATTTCGGGTAGTTTTTCTTCGGCAAATCGGCTGTTAGCCGTTTGCCAAGCCTTCCATACCATGTGACGAAAGGCCGATAAATGTTTGGCAGAGAACGAGGTCTGCGGCATTTCGGCAGATTTTCCGGTGAGTGTACCCAGCAGATAGTTTTCTGCCGCCTCGCGCCACTTCTCAGTTTTCTGTGCATGGAGTACCAAAGGAGCCATACACAGAAGCAGTATGCTTATTCTTTTAGGAAAAGAAAACAGGTTCATGAATCTATCTAAATAAATTATTGATTTGTCAATAACACCGCATCGGTCATGATGGCCAAATCATCGGCCGTCAATCCGGCTTTATGCAGCAGTTCAGCATCGTTGTTCAGGAAGTCGGCCTTCTTGTCATCAGGCAACGCCTTGCGGTAGCGTTCAATGGCCAGTGGAATTTGCTTCATCAGCCAAGCCGTGTGTCCGGCATTCAGCCAGTCGGCTTGTGTAGGTTGGTTACCGATAACTTTCAGATAGTATTTTTCGGCTTGCTCGTATTTGCCCGTAAGCAGCGAACACCAAGCCAAAGCCCGTTCGGCATTTCCTGAATCGGGCGACAGATAGTCGGCTTTAAACAAGAATTTAAAAGCCGTGTCGTAGTCCTTCAGGTAAATGTGGCATTCAGCCTGCCGCAAGGCCACTGTAGCATTTTCCGGATAGATGTCGGCCAGTTCGTTGTAGGCTTGCAAAGCCTCATCGTATGCTCCCAGGTTACGCAGCGTGGCTGCAAGGCGGCGAAGAGTCCAGGCTGAGCGAGGTTTCAAGTCGTTGGCCAACGCATAGGTTTTTGATGCCTCGGCAAAGAGCTGTTCCTGTTCGTAGCAGTAACCCAGTTTTTGGCATGCCTCGGCAGAACGCTCTTTAAGCGGAATGCGCTGCAACAGTGTCTTGGCAACGCCGTACGACTTGTCCTTGAAAGCAAAATCAGCCATTCTGATTAAGAACTCCTTATCGTCGAGCAGTTGGTTAAAGGGCTTGTGGTCCACGATGAACAAATTGCTTTGGAAGGGATTGGTAAAGGCTTCGCGGTGAATGAATAGGTTGCAAAAACGATAAAAGTCCTGCACATACGAGCGGAGTTCGTTCTTGAAAGTAGCTTCAGCAGGAATTGTCGGTTGTCCCTTCATCAGTTCCGAAAGCGAATCGCCCATTTGCTCTTTCAGCAGGTTGGCATCGGCTTGCGGCATGTGTTCTGTCATCAGGCAGAATGAATACTTGTCGGAATCGCACAATTCAGCATGATTGATTAGCATATTCAGTATGGCATTCCCCTTCAGATTGTTGGGCAGTTCGGGATGGTCGTAAGTAAAAGGCCAGAACCAGTTTGACGCCACGTTGAAGAAGGGAAAACGCTGTTTGAGCATTTTGAAAGAACTCAGATACATGTCGGCACCGCGCTGTTGCAGTTCGACGAACTCCTTCATGTGTTCAGCCAGTTTCGAAGGCGTACCGTCCTCCTCCCATTCCGGGTTCAAGTCTATTTCGCTCAGTTTGTCTTTCAGTTCGTCGAGTCCGAGCGAACGGTCTATTTTCAGGTGGCGCATACGGTCCATCATGCGCGGAATGATTTCGTCGCGCAAATTCTGTTCGATGCGTTTGGTTTCGAGCGAAAGGAAAAGCTGCGCCTGTATCAGTTCCAGTTCGCTGATAAACGAGGGTACGTCGGCCATGAGTTGCAAACGGGCATACACGTCGGGATACTGTGCCAGGCGTTCACCGTGCATGAAGTGAACAAACAGCAAACCCACCATAGCGCGTACGCGCAATCGGGCGTCTGCGACGAGCGAATTGTCGAGTAGCAAACGGTATTTAGCTACGTCGAAGTAGCGCATGCCGCTCAGGGTCAGTGCGCTCAGTACCACGCATTTCTCGTTTGTGTTGAAATCATCGCCAGTCAGCAGGTCGGCCACGTTGATTTCGTCGTCGGCCGAAAATTTGCCCGACAGCCAGATATAGTCGAACAGAACCCTGGGCGAAGTGGTTTTACGCAACACTTCAGCCACACTCAAACCGGCATAGCCCAAGTTCTGCATTGTACGGAAATTCGTGGCATAGTACGAAGTTTCGTCCGTCAGTTCGCAGGCCCGTTCCATGGTGTCGCACATTTCGTAGCAGTTTCGTAAAAATCCGGCATACATTTTGTTACGTTCCGGGTCGTCGGCTCCTTTGCTCAGATAGTCGAGCAATATTTTGTAAGCGTCGTAAGTCGAGTTTATTTTTTCAGCCTCGTTCCAAGCTTTGAGCGAATGGGCCATTCCGCGCAACGAATCGAGCGCTGAAAGCAAACGATGTTCGTTCAGCGCCTTTCGGGCATCGTCTAATAAGTATTTCGGGGTATTAGCCTTCATAAGGGTGCTTGTCGTTAGAGAAGGGTGGGGCAGTATGCACACAGCCCTACGGAATTATTTATATTGAATGGTATCGGCTATTGCTTTCGGGATACCATAATATTGTTGTAAAATCAGGGAATAGGCTTTAGGTCCTTTAATGCGCAGTGAATCCTGAGCCATTTTTCGTCCTTTTTCGAATAAATCCCATTGTTGTTTTATTTTGCTTTGCGTCATGCGGCATTTTTTCATCACAAAGCAATTATTCGGATCATTCTTTTTTTGTATTGCCAGCAGTTTGTGGCCGAATGCCTTAGCAGTCGAAGTGTATGGCCAGCAAACGATAGCAGCATCCACCTGGTTGCCATTGAGCATTTTTGTTCGCAGTTCCAAATCGTTGATTTGTGGCCGGTACACATCGGTGTATTTCAATTTAACTTCGCCAAGCGCATCGGTCAGATATTGCAGTTCTGCTGAATTTCGAGCAATGGCAATGGTGCGTTTATCAAGTGTAGCCACATCCTTGATGCGGAGCAAACCGCTGCAAAAAATGGCCCATCGGTTCGTACCATTCCATTCCGCTTTCAAGTCGCTCGCTCTTTTTCCGTAGTGCTTCAGGCGCAGCAAGTCGGCATATCCGCCGTCGCAAGGTGTGCCCAATAGTGCTGTGTCGCAGTCGGCTTGTGAGTGAAACGATGCAATTTGCAGTTTCAGCCCCAGCGAATCGTAAATGCCGGCTTTCTGTGCATAGTATATGGGCAAGCAGTCGCGGTTGGGTACTAGGGCAATGTGCAGTGCTGCCGAATCGTAGAGTTCAGTGCCGAAAGTCAGCGGAGTTTGCGTTTTCTTTTCGTTGTGGCAGGCTGTCAGTGGCAGTAGCAGAATTATGAGTAGGCCAAGCAGGTTATGTCGCATGGTGCATGTTGTTGAATTAAAGCCCGTAGGGTATTTTCCCCTTTCAGTCAAGAAAATATTCAGGTAAGCAGGTGCTCAAAAAGTATAAATAGGTCAAAGGCAATTTGGGCACTTGCCCAGTAATGAATTTACGCCAATGAATGAACGGGAAGTACGGGCAGCGAGTGCAGTCTGAACCACACTTTGTGGGGTAAAAAAATAGCCGATGCGCCATAAACATTTGCAGTTATCGGCGCATCGGCATCGTATGTGTGTCGTTAGGTAAAGAATCAGCAGGTTTTCAGTGTACCGTTTGCAAGTAGCTCCATGTTTGTCGGCTGGTGCAAATTCGGCAACTCATCCCACTGTTTCAAATTACCAACAGATTAACCCTTGATGGCAGCGATACCGGGAAGCGTCTTGCCTTCAATAGCTTCGAGCAATGCACCACCACCGGTTGAGATGTAAGAAACCTGGTCGGCCATACCGAACTTGTTGATACAAGCTACAGAGTCGCCACCGCCGATGAGTGAGAATGCACCTTCAGCAGTAGCCTTGGCAATAGCGTCGGCAATTGCGCGTGAACCACCGGTGAAGTTGTCGAATTCGAATACGCCGGCAGGACCGTTCCAGAGGATAGTCTTAGAACCTTCGATAGCATCGGCGAAGAGCTTGCGAGTAGCAGGACCTGCATCCAAACCTTCCCAACCTTCGGGGATAGCCGTAGCGGGAACTACCTGCGTGTTAGCATCGTTCGAGAAAGAATCAGCGGCAACGCAGTCCGTACCGAGTACGAGGTTTACACCCTTAGCCTTAGCTTTAGCCATGATTTCGAGAGCGAGGTCGAGTTTGTCATCTTCGCAGATAGACACACCGATTTGACCGCCCTGAGCCTTAGCGAAGGTATAGGTCATACCACCGCAGAGGATGAGGTTGTCCACCTTGTCCATGAGGTTTTCGATGATACCGATTTTGGTAGAAACCTTAGAACCACCCATGATGGCAGTGAAGGGGCGCTTGATGTTGTTCAATACGTTGTCAACAGCCAACACTTCCTTTTCCATCAAGTAGCCAAGCATCTTGTGGTCAGCGTCGAAGCTGTCAGCGATAACAGCGGTCGAAGCGTGCTTGCGGTGAGCCGTACCAAAGGCATCGTTAATGTAGATGTCAGCGTATGAAGCAAGCGTTTCAGCGAATTTCTTCTGGCTTTCCTTCATGGCCTTCTTAGCCTCTTCGTAAGCAGGGTCTTCCTTGTCGATACCCACGGGTTTACCTTCTTCTTCAGGATAGAAGCGGAGGTTTTCGAGCAAGAGCACTTCACCGTCCTTCAGGGCAGCAGCAGCTTCCTGAGCCTTAGCGCAGTCGGGAGCGAACTGAACCTTAACACCGAGAGCTTCGCTCACAGCGTCAACAATCTGGCCGAGTGAGAACTTGGGGTTAACCTTGCCTTTGGGCTTACCCATGTGGCTCATGATGATGAGTGAACCACCGTCAGCCAAAACCTTCTTCAAAGTGGGAAGGGCACCACGGATACGGGTATCATCGGTAATCTTACCATTTTCATCGAGGGGCACATTGAAGTCCACGCGGACAATCACTTTTTTGCCTTTGAAATCGCAAGTTTCAATAGTCATAACAGTATGAAATATATTAGGGTTAAATTATTTGTTCTTTCAACGCAGGGAAAAGCAGACAATAAATTGTGCGTTTTGTTAGCCTATCTATCAATTGCTGTGTACCTTTGCATTTGGAATGCGACAGACGAAAGCCTTGTTGACATCCAGCGGATGGCTAAATCATTCCGAAGCAAAATTACTAAAAGCCACTGAAACAAAAAACTTTTTCAAGCATTTTATTTTTCGAATTTCATTTTTCGAGCAACAGTTACTCAATAATTATCCCTTAATAGTTATGTCCGACGGAAATTACAATCGCAATCTTTTACCCTATCATCAGTACGCCAGTGGATTAAAAGCGGGCAAGGCCCAAATGCACACTCTGGCCTTGCGTGCCTTTTCGGCCTGGCTTGCCGAACAGCCTTTTACCGACGAAGTCAAGCGTCAGCATGAACTGCGCTACCGCGAATTGCTGAACGCTTCGGTGCCTGCTGAACGCAAAGGCAAGTAGGTCGATTCTGAACCTTACTCCATTGCCAGTCGGGCAACAGTGAAATTGACTGTGTGTTGTCCGACTGCTGGATGGAGAATATATTGACCTTCCTATTTTCGAAATGAAAATCCATACAGCTCATAAGTATTTTATTCATGAGGAGTGTCTGTTCTTTCCTTGTAATTTACAGATCAATCTTTTCTATATTGTAAAATCATTGAAGTCCGTGGTCGGTGAAGATTGCGGGCTTCATTTTTTTGTATGGAGTCGTGCATTTATCCTTATTTTTTCGGTATTTGGGTGTTCATGGTGCGTTGTTCGGGTTTGTTGTGTGGCGCGTATTGTTTACAAAATGTGTTTTGTTGGGTGTTTGTATCTGAATATATGTAAATGAATTTAGTATCGCGCTTCTTGGCATTGCAGGCGATTGATGCGGTGCTAAGTGAGGAATTGTGGTGATTTTGAAAGCATTGATTATCAGTAGTTTCGAAATTCTTGAAACTGGATCGGAACTAAATAGAACTAGCTCGGAACTAATTTGAAGAAGCTCGGAAGAAAATGTAACAATCGGGGAGATAATTTGGACATGATGCCAAGTCGTGACAAAATAGCGTGAGAGAGTGTAGAGAAATGGGATGTGTGTCGTAAATAAAAATTAACCCTTTGGATTGTGTTTTTGTTTGGCGTTCTGGGGGCGCATCCGATTGCTCATAGGGATAAAAAATCCCCACCCCAAAATGAATTGGGGCAGGGATTGATGGATTATTTGCTCATGACAGTTTTCCGCGTATTACAATGGGGTTAAACTGTGTGAGCAGGTTGAGTGTCTTGATTGCGTAGAGCTATTAGTTGAACCAACGAACGTAGCAGAAGTCCTGACGGTTAGCCAGCTTGGCGTTCTTCGGATACATACGGTAAGCCACCTTGTAAGAACCGGCGAGGTCGATGCTGGCCGTGAGTTCGAAGGTGTAGAGGTTGCCTTCGTGACCTACAACGTTCATGGGGATTACGTCGTGAATCGTGTCGGCGCCGTTGTTGTCGGTGCTCATTACCACGAGGTCAATGCCGATGGCATCTTCCAATCCCTGTTCGTCGATGGTGTGACGAACGGTGAAGTTCTTACCGCTAACGAGTTTAGCGTTGAGCAGGTTTTCGCTGCGTTCGCTTGAAACTATGCGGATGTTGTCCCAGCGTTCGGCCACGAGTTCCTTCCATGAAGCAATGTCCTTGGCCAACTGGTTGTCGTTGGCAGCGAGGAGTTTGAAACGAGCTGCTTCGGGGTTGTAGAAGCGATCGTAGTAATCGTCGAGCTGACGCTTCATGGTGTAGTTAGGAGCGATGCGGGCGATAGAATTCTTCACGGTGCGTACCCAGTTTTCAGAGTAGCCCTTGCGGTTGCGAGCGTAGTAAAGAGGAATGATTTCCTGCTCGAGCATAGAGTAGATGGTCGATGCATCGAGTTTGTCCTGATGTTCCTGATTTTCGTAAGTGCGGCGGTCGGTGAGTGCCCATCCGGCACCTTCGCGGTAACCTTCGTACCACCATCCGTCGAGTACGCTGAGGTTTACTACACCGTTCATCAAAGCCTTTTCGCCTGAAGTACCTGATGCTTCGAGAGGACGGGTCGGGGTGTTCATCCAAATGTCGACACCCGAAACGAGGCGGCGAGCTAACTGCATGTCGTAGTTGTCGAGGAAGATGATCTTGCCGATGAACTCGGGACGCTGTGAAATGTCGTAGATCTTCTTAATGAGGCCTTGACCTGCACCGTCGGCGGGGTGAGCCTTACCGGCAAAGAGGAATATTACGGGGTAGTCGGGGTTGTTGACAATCTTAGACAAGCGGTCGAGGTCCGAGAAGAGGAGGTGAGCACGCTTGTAGGTGGCAAAGCGACGGGCAAAACCGATGAGCAATGCATTGGGGTTGATCTTGTCGAGGAGGCTTACAACCAATGATGGATCGCCTTGGGCGCGGAGCCAGTTTTCGCGGAAGCGGTCGCGGATGTAGTCGATTAACTTGTTCTTCAACTGTACGCGGGTCTTCCAGATGATTTCATCGGGTACAGTGTGGATTTTATCCCAAACAGCCTCGTTGCTCTGGTCGTAGATGTAGTCCTTGCCCAGGTATTTGCTGTAAACGGCCTGCCATTCTTTAGCACACCAGGTGGGGAAGTGAACACCGTTGGTAACATAGCCTACATGGCTTTCTTCTGCATGGGGATTGTAAATCTTTTCCCATTCAGCGTGGGTGCGTTCAGCGTGGTCGGGGCGTTCAGCTGCGGGCATGTATCCCTGCCAGATGCCTTTGAACATTTGCTGGCTTACGCGGCCGTGGAGCCAACTTACGCCGTTGACTTCCTGACAAGTTTTGCAGAGGAAGGTAGACATACAGAACTTTTCGCCCTTGTCTTCGGGGTTCGTACGGCCCATGCCCATAAAGTCGTCCCATGAAATGCCCAAGCGGCCGGGGAACTGGTTCATGTACTTGTTGAAAAGGCCTTCGTCGAAGTAGTCGTGACCTGCGGGAACCGGGGTGTGAACCGTGTAGAGTGAAGAGGCGCGAACCAATTCGAGAGATTCGTCGAAGCTCAAGCCGCTTTCAACGTAGTCAACCAGTCGCTGTACGTTGCAAAGTGCAGCGTGACCTTCGTTGCAGTGATAAATATCTTTTTTGATACCGAGCTTTTTGAGGGCCAGCATACCACCAATACCGAGCAGGTATTCCTGCTTGATGCGGTTTTCCCAGTCGCCACCATAGAGTGAGTGGGTGATGCGGCGGTCGAACTCAGAGTTGAGTTCGTTGTCGGTGTCGAGCAGGTAGAGTGAGATGCGACCTACGTTGGCACGCCAAAGTGTAGCGTGTACCATAAAGTTGGGGTAGGGCACGTCAACGATAACCTGGTTGCCGTCTTTGTCGAGTACGCGTTCGATGGGCAGACGATCGAAGTTCTGAGGCTCGTAGTTAGCAATCTGCTGTCCGTCCATTGAAAGCGTCTGGGTGAAATAGCCATAGCGATAGAGGAAACCAACGGCAACCATGTCGACGTTGCTGTCTGAAGCTTCTTTCAAGTAGTCGCCGGCCAGGATACCCAAACCGCCAGAGTATATTTTAAGTACATGGCTCAATCCGTACTCCATGCAGAAGTATGTTACAGAGGCACGCTTGGGATTGGGCTTAACGTCCATGTATTTGCGGAAATCGTCATACACCTTGTTCATGCGGGTGATGATTTCCTCGTCTTTCGAAAGTTCGATCAAGCGGTCGTAGTCGATGCTGCGGAGCAGATCGATGGGGTTGCGTCCCACTTTGCGCCACAAATCTTTGTCGAGACTGGCAAAGAGTTCAAGGGCTTCGGTGCTCCACGACCACCAAAGGTTGTGTGACAGTTCGTCCAACTTTTTCAATGCCTCGGGAATGTGGCTTTTTACGTTAACCACCTTCCAGGTAGGCTGGTTCGAATTGCTGATTTTGATATTCATGAGTATGAAATTTAGTGAATGATTACATCGAAAGCTTTGCAGCCGTTTGCGGTGGCATGGTTATGCGTTGGCAACGGCGTTGAGTGCAAAGTCGTATGCTTGATAATAGAATTTAATGAAATGTTTCCATTGCGCCTTGTTGGCCAGTTTGGCAGCTTTGTTGCGCACCTCAGTTCTTTCTTTTGTAGTGAGCAGAAGCATTTCGTGTACAACGGCACACATTTTTTGAGCTACTTCATAGAAGTTGCCGTCTGTACGGTGAATTACACACACACCATCTTTCAACTCTCCGGAATGTCCTAAAACATTGTCAACCCACTGTCCGAAGCCGCTCAGGTCGGTAGTCACGCAGGGCGTGTGAAAAGCGCAGCTTTCGAGGGGTGTGTAACCCCAAGGTTCGTAATATGAAGGATAAAGTGCCAAGTCGTTGGCTGCCAGCAAGTGGTAGTAGGCCATATTGAAAATGCCATCGTTGCCTTCGAGGTAGCAGGGCACGAGCAACACCTTAACCTTGTCCGTAGGTAAATTCTTTAATCCAAGTTTCCATATTTCCTGCACAATTCTGTCGTCGTTCAGGTTGTGTAAATCGTGAGTGATGACAGGGTTGGGCAGCGGCATGGTTGCCTTTTGCTTTGATTTCAGTCGGTCTTGCAAATCGGCACGCGGTCCTTTCAGCCAGCAGGGCACTTCGATGAGTGCCAATACCTGCTGTTCGTTGTTGGCTTCATTGAGCTGGGCGCGCAGTTGTGCCATTGATTCGAGGAATACGTCGAAGCCTTTGCAGCGATAGTCGTTGCGTCCGCTGGTTGATACAATCAGCGTGTCGTCGGGCATTTCGCATCCGGTCAACGCGCCGGCCACTTTCAGAATTTGCTTGCGTGCTTCGCGGCGCACTTTGGTAAATGCAGATCTGTTGGGTACAAAGTCGTTTTCGAAGCCGTTGGGCAGTACCACGTC
Organism: Prevotella sp. CAG:891; assembly: GCA_000437675.1. Classification (GTDB taxonomy): domain Bacteria; phylum Bacteroidota; class Bacteroidia; order Bacteroidales; family Bacteroidaceae; genus Alloprevotella. The sequence continues at coordinate 11,132 of FR901762.1, read as the reverse complement.
GGCGGCCTTGTCGAGCAATTGCTTGCATTCGCGGTCGGTGAAGCTGCTCACCGTAGTGAAGCAGTCGGCCTGCAGCGCGCTCTGCTTTTCGATGCTGTGTTTTGCATCCATGTGCAGTTCGCGTGCCATTTGGTCGCCGTTGTAACCTTCGAAATAGGCATACAACTGTTTGTTATTGCCGGCAATGGAACGTCCGATGCTGGTGGCATGCGTTGTAAAGATAGTAGCCACCCGGGGCAGTTGCTTTTTGAGGAAAAGCATGCCCAGTCCCGACATCCATTCGTGTGCTTGATAAATAACTTTGGCTTGTTGTTCAATGCAATTACTTACTACGGCTTCTGCAAAACGTGCAGCAGCGTATGAAAACATAGAAGCTTCGTCGTAGTCGCCGTATGCACGGATAGAATCAACGCTGAATAACTCCCAGGCTTGAGCGTAAATATTGTTTTTCTGTTCAAAAAATGGTTCGAAATCAACCAGAACAGCAACGGGTTCTCCTGGAACCATCCAACGTCCGATACGGCATTTTACGCCGAAATTGGCAGCCGCTTTTTTCCAAGCAGGAAAGAGCTTGGCATCTTCTTTAAAGTCAACATTGGCTGTTGGCTGCTTCAAATCAGGGCCAATAAAAACGAGTTGATCCTGATAATTGTCTTTTAATGTCTTTGCACGTGAGGATAGCACGGTGTAAATGCCTCCTACCTTGTTGCAAACTTCCCAACTGGTTTCAAAAATGTAGTTGGGCGATAAGAGTTCTTTCTTCATAAAAAAGCTAAAATACGGTTGCAAAGATAATGCTTTTTTATGTAATTCCCAAATTACTCCCTCCAAATCGCATGAACTTCACACAAATGTATAAAAGAATAGTAAAATATATCTCTTTCATAAAAAATCGAAGAAGTGGGATTTTTTTTAACGAAGAACCGAACTTCATTGTAAATAATGAGAGATAAAATGGTAAATAATCTTTTTGTCTGGTTTTATGAAAAGATGTTTTGCTTTGACGTCAATAAATCTCGAAAATAAGTAGAAAGATAAAAAAAATAATCATCAAAATCGTGTTGTTCTAAAAAAAACAGTAAATTTGCAGTGTAAAAGGCGGTGTATGTTGGTTTAGCAGTGAAGCTAACCCATGTAATCTGCCCGTCATCATCGCAGCCTTTCCTGTGTTTTGAGTCATTTGGCTGCTATTTTCCTTATAATCATTTTAATCCCACTTCTTTAGCAACGATTCCCGGCAAGCCTTTTGCTGCGGGGCACATTGTGAACGTGATGTTCACTTGCACGTATTGCGCTTTCATATTTACTCCTGAGCATTGTGTTCAGTGGGTACGTATTGGCGAGTTTGCATGTCCTGACTTTACAGCATTGTTGCCTGCTACGATATAATCTTCAACTTATATGGCAAACTTAACCAAAGAACAACTCCTTGAAAAGGATTATGCCGAACTGCAAGCTCTTGCAGAACAGATGAATATTCTTAATTATATGGACAAATCGCAAGATGATTTGATTTATTCCATATTGGATGCTCAGGCTGATAATTCTGCAAGCAGCGAAACTCCTGCTACTCCCCGAAAAAGAACACGCATTATTAAGAAGAATGATGCTGACCACATATTTTCAACTGACCTTTCGCACCAGAAAATCGAATCACCCGTAGTTTCAGAACCTGCACCCGCTGAGCCCGCTACCGTAGAGGCTGAACTTCCTGCATCCGAGGTCGCAGAACCTGCAACTGCCGAAAATGCAAACGATGCAGTGGCCGAAGATGCTGCTGATACGCAGCAGACCGAAGTGGTAGAAGCTCCTAAGCGTAAGCGCGGACGTCCGTCGAAAGCCGACATCGCTGCGCGCGAAGCTGCCCTCCTTCTTTCGGAAGAAATGGAACAGAATTCAACGGCAAACCGCAACGCTTCAAAAAATATTAGCGCTGCACCTACAACAGAACCTACAGAGAAAAGAAAAACAATCAACGATATTCCTGACTTTATTGCCCAGCAAATCAAAGAATCGTCCAACAGCGAATCGAATACTGCTGTCGAAGAACTTGATATGGAAGCCGTTAAGCGTTCGTTTGAAAAGAAATCGAACCTTTCAGCTTCTGCCGTGAAAGTCAACAAGGCAAACTTAAATGATAATCCCAACAACGAAAACGGATTTATCATCGTAAAGGATATTCCGGTTATTTTTGAAGGAAGCGAACTGAATGTTCCGCAGGTTGAATCTGTTCAGCGTTCTTCTTATATGCCGAATCAGGCACTCCAGTCAGCCAATATGTTCGGAGGTCGTCCCAAGTTCCATCGTTTCAAGGACGACCCCATGATGCAAGCCCGTTTCCAGCAAACAGCTCCGGCAGCTCAAGTAGCTCCGATGCAGGAAGCAGAAACTGCTGTGCGTCCCGAACCGCAACCCGTTCCCGTTCAGCCTGCAGCACCTGTTTATCAGGGTCCGGCTCCTGAGGCACATTTGCTCGAAGGTCGCGGTGTATTGGAAATTGTTCCCGAAGGCTTCGGTTTCCTTCGTTCGTCCGACTATAATTACTTGGCATCGCCCGACGATATCTATGTGTCGCCAGCGCAAATTCGCCAGTATGGTTTAAAGCCCGGCGATGTTGTCGAAGGAATGGTGAAGATTCCCCGCGAAGGCGAAAAGTTCTTTGCCTTGATGGATATTCACCACATCAACGGATTAAATCCCGTCGACGTGCGCGACCGTATTTCCTTCGAACACTTGATTCCTCTTTTCCCTGAGGAGAAGTTTACGTTGTGCAATGGTTCCAAGTTAGATTCTACTTCATGTCGTTTGGTCGATCTCTTTACCCCTATTGGTAAAGGACAGCGTGCCCTGATTGTGGCACAGCCCAAAACCGGTAAGACCATGCTCATGAAAGACATTGCCAATGCCATTGCGCGCAATCATCCCGACACCTACCTCATGATGCTGTTGATTGATGAGCGTCCTGAAGAAGTTACCGACATGATGCGCACCGTTAAGGCTGAAGTTATTGCTTCGACCTTCGACGAACCGGCAGCCCGCCATGTGAAGATTGCCGGCATTGTGCTCGATAAAGCAAAACGCATGGTTGAGTGCGGTCATGATGTTGTGATTTTCCTCGACTCCATTACCCGTCTGGCTCGTGCTTACAATACCGTAGCTCCTACTTCAGGTAAAATTCTTTCGGGTGGTGTTGATGCCAATGCTTTGCAAAAGCCCAAACGCTTTTTCGGTGCAGCGCGTAACATTGAAGGAGGTGGTTCGCTCACCATCATTGCTACGGCACTTATTGATACCGGTTCGAAGATGGACGAAGTGATTTTCGAAGAGTTCAAGGGTACGGGTAATATGGAACTCCAGCTCGACCGCTCTTTGGCTAACAAACGCCTCTTCCCCGCTATCAACATCATTGCTTCTTCAACGCGTCGCGACGACTTGTTGCAGGATGCCGGAACTATCCAACGTATGGGTGTTCTTCGTCACTTTATCAGCGATATGACGCCCAACGAAGCACTTACGGTAATCAAAAAGCGCATTGAAGACTCAGTCAACAACGAAGAGTTCTTGGTGTCAATGAATGGATAGTATAGGCTCAGTCGCAAAAGCGTGTGGTAAAACTCAATAACGCATCCCGGGTTTCAGAAAGGCCTATCTGCCTTACTTTTGTTGTAACAAAATGTCAAAGAACGCAGAATGAATCAATAAGAAATATTGTTTTTTCATCCGTCAAGGCTAATGTGCAGCTTATCAATGCTGCAGTGCTGCCTTTATAGCGAATGCAATGTCTGTGTAAACCGAATGCAGAGCGATGAGAGCTTTCGATCCATAGTATTGCCTATTATCTTAGGCTCGTCAATAGTGAGCAGAAATGCTTTATAAAATACATACAGCCCCCGAATTGTCAGTAATGGCAATTTGGGGGCTGTATTTTATAGTTAACATTTAATTTGTAAGTAGGTACTCAAAGTAAAAACATTACCAGCTTAACTATAATCTGTAGTCAAAGTAGCAGGTCGATGATGTGGTCAACATTTTTTTTAGAAAGGAGGAGCAGAAATATCAGGAGGCGGCATGAGCATATCGTCCGAACCAAAGGGCGGTGGGGTAGCAGGGTAATTGTTGGTCAGTCCCTCTGGTGGCAAACTGTCATCGCCCGAAGTGTGCGAACTGATGATGGCCCCACCATTGCCCCCGTTCGGAGCGTCAGCCGGATTTCCCAATGAATTTTTAAGGGCATCATCCTCAGGATTTTGGAAACGCGCAAATTCTCCACGGAACGTAAGCAGCACGTTGCCTACCGCACCATTACGGTGCTTGGCAATGATGATTTCCGCTTTACCGCGCAAGTCGTTACCCGATTCATCCTGATAGATTTTATAGTATTCCGGTCGGTGAATGAAAAGTACCATATCCGCGTCCTGTTCGATGGCACCCGATTCACGCAAGTCGGAAAGCTGAGGCCGTTTGTCAGAGCCTTCACGATTTTCAACACCACGGTTCAACTGCGACAAAGCCAAAATCGGAATGTTCAACTCCTTCGCCAAGCCCTTAAGTGAGCGCGAAATGGTCGACACCTCTTCCTGTCGGCTACCGAAGCTCATACCCGAAGCATTCATCAGCTGCAAGTAGTCGATCATCAGCACTTTTACCCCGTGTTCGCGCACCAGACGTCTTGCCTTGGTTCTCAGTTCGAACACTGAAAGCGAAGGTGTATCGTCCACATAGAGCGGTGCACCCACCAACTGTTTGATGCGGAAGTCCAACTGACTCCATTCGTAGGGTTTAAGCTGACCGCTTTTCAGAGTTTCACCCTTGATTTCGCACACATTGACAATCAAACGATTAACCAACTGTACGTTCGACATTTCCAACGAGAACAGCGCCACAGGAATTTTCTGATCCACCGCCATGTTCTTGGCCATACTCAGCGCAAAAGCCGTTTTACCCATTGCCGGACGCGCAGCCAATATGACGAGGTCGGAGTTCTGCCATCCCGAGGTAATTTTGTCCAACGAGTAAAAGCCCGAAGGAATACCGCTCATACCGTCGGTTCGCGCCGCCGCTTTTTGCAGCATTTCGTACGCATCGCGAATCACCGGGTCGATTTGCGTGTAATCCTTCTTCATGTTCGTTTGCGAAAGCTCGAAGAGTTTACCTTCAGCTTCTTGCATCAGTTCGTCGACATCCTGTGTAGCATCGAAAGCTTTTGTTTGAATAAAGCTCGTGTAGGTAATCAGTTCGCGTGCCGTAGCCTTTTGAGCGATGATACGCGCATGATATTCGATGTGTGCCGACGAAGCCACCATGCCGCTGAGCTGCGTAATGTAATACGGTCCGCCCACCTCTTCCAGTTCGTTTGTGCTTCTCAGCTGTTCCGTAACGGTCAGAATATCCACCGGCCGTTCCTCAAGGTTCAGTCTTCTGATGGCATTGAAAATAGTTTGATGCCTTTTATCATAAAAACTTTCAGGTCTCAGGATTTCGCTAACCTGAAAGTAAGCATCTTTTTCAATCATGAGCGCACCCAAAACAGCCTGTTCCAGTTCCACCGCCTGCGGTTGTAAGTGTCCGTAGCTATCAGTTTCGGGGGCGTTAGGCTGTTTCGTGTATTTTCGGTTTCCAAATTTTCCAGTAGCAGTTGGCATATCCTCTTTATTATGTAAGTAGGTGCAATTCGTTAGGTAAAAGTTCGCTGTGCGTCAGTAATTATTTATGCTGTTTCGGCTCGGTTTCGGGTTCCTTTACCGTATGTTGGTAGCATCCCATGTCCGGCATATTTCCGCGCGGACGTCCCAATCGGTCGAGCGTGTAAGTGTTAGCCGTGATGTTTGCATCCGCTTTACCCACAGCTTTCGACAAAGGCGAAAGTTCAAAGCTGAAAGTTAAATCGTCAAGATTTGGTTCAGGGGTAAAATTCTTTTCACGCAAGATATGCGTACCGTCATCAGCCGTTGGCGTATCCTTTCCGTCAACGTCCCACTGGCAGCCGACAAACGGGTTCTTCCCCTCGCTGTCCTCCACCTTAGGCGTGTTGACCAGGCAGTTTTTGAATGCATAGTTAAACGCATCCTTTTTATAATTCGGATTAGGGCTTCCCATGATTTCGTCGCTCAGGTAGCCCGTCACGATGCAGTTTTGCAGCGTCAGGTTTTGTAAGGGCAAACGCGTACTACCCTCATAGTTGGCAAAGTTTATAGCCGTACCTTGTCCCCCAGTAAACACGAAGAACCTCGCAATAGTGCAATGCGTCAGCGACACGTCGCCTCCGCGTACATGCAAGCAGTCGCCCCCCGCATTTGTAATTTGTGAGTTGCCCACCTTTACCTGCGCCATATAAATGTCCAGCGCATGATGTGTCGTATTGTGGACTATTGAATTTTCAAGCAGCAATTTATTGCGCGAAATGTCGGCAGAATCCACCCGAATACCAAAGTTTCCGCTGTGAATATCGGCAAAGTTAATGTGGTTGTCGTACGAAGTATGTGTCAGTCTGATGCCACCCCATTGTCCCGGGATGCGGTCGTAAGGTTGTCCGGCAAACATGTAACCCAAGCGGTCGCCACGCAGCACCACCGGTTTTTCAGCCGTACCTTCCACTTTCAAGCATCCTTTCACAATCAGTTCAGCCTTATCATGAAAGTACAGTCGAGTTCCGGCAGCCAGTGTCAGTGTTTTGCCTTCCTCCACCACCAGGCTATCCATAATGCGGTAAGGTTTTCGTGCCTGCCATATAGTGTCCGTCGTCACCCGGTGTTGCGAAATGGGCACTACCGATTGTCCTGCGGCCGTAAGCACCACTTCCTGGTTCACCCCGGCAGCCGTGGTAAATACCAGTTTGTCTTGAGCCGGCACAGGTTCGTCTGATTCACTTTCAGGCAAGTTGGCCATCAAAAAAACAATCATGCTGTCCTCCGAGCCGATTTCGAAATCCTCAGCCACTCCGTTAATCAGTGGTTCACCGTCGACATTCACGGCAAACGGTGAACTACTGCCGCCCTGAAGCATCACTTTCGGAATGCGAAGTGCTTTCTTTGCGCGGTTGTAAACAGTAAAAGTGTAAGTATTCGTAGCACTTCCGCTGATGATAGTGTCGAATGCAACCGTGTCGGTGCTGAAGTACAGCACATCGTTGGGCGAAGTAGTGTACTCCTCGTCTTTCATGCAGCTTGTAATCAAGGCCGAAAACAGAACGATTAGTAAAATGAGTAAATGACGCATATCATTTATAAACGGAAATAATGATAGGAAATAAGCAGATAATTAAATAAGTAGGTGTTCATAATTATTTTTACATTTGCATGGTGTGATTGTGCCGTAGCTGCTTGTTATGCACTCAGGAGTATAGCGGGCTATGTGACAGAGTGCAGGACTGGCAGATATGGTGCAAGCATGCCTGCAAAGTAAAAATACTTCGGATAGAATTATATAAATAATTTTGAACACCTACTTACAATATCAACTTATGGTGAAAGGTTCATTGTAAAAGTGAGAGGTAAGTAAACCATAGTACTTACCTCTCGTTCAAAAATTATCAGATTTATACGCGCTTCAGGATGTCGAGCAAGTGATCCCACACCATTTGAACTGTGGGGATGAGCAACTTCTCGTCAGGTGAATGCACACCGCGAAGCGTCGGACCGAAGCTAACCATATCGAGTTTCGGATATTTTTCAGAGAAAAGTCCGCACTCCAATCCGGCGTGGATAGCCAGGATTTTCGGTTCCTTGCCGAACAGTTCCACGTAGCTCTCCTTGGCAATTTTCACAATTTCGCTGTTCGGATTCAGTTTCCAACCCGGATAACCCTCGTTGGTCAGCACCTCAGCACCGCCCAGTTCAAAGGCAGCGCGTACCACGCTAGCCATGTGCTGGCAAGCACTGCCAATGCTGCTACGCTGGCTTGTAGTCACAACCACCTTGTCGCCCTCAACGTGAATGCTGGCCAGGTTGGTTGAAGTTTCCACCAACCAGTCGATGTCCTGACTCATGGCAAACACCCCATTATATACAGCATGGAGCGAGAGCAACATTTTGCGCATAGCCTGTTTCTCCATCACCTTGGCAGCCGGTTCGCAGCTGTCGAGGCTCAGCAGAATGCCCTTTTCCGTCACAGCCAATTCTTCTTCAACTTCAGCCGTAAATACGTTCAAGTCCACGCGCACCTGCTCCTTCATGTTCATCGGAACAGCGCAGATAGCGTAACCCTCGCGCGGAATAGCGTTGTGCAAACCACCGCTTTGGATGTCAACAACGCGCAAGTCCATCTTTTCCATTTCCTGATTTAGGAAGCGAACCAGAATCTTATTGGCATTGCCACGCTTTTTGTTGATGTCGTCGCCCGAGTGACCGCCCGTCAAACCCTTCACGCCCACGCGGAACGTAAAGTAACCTTCGGGCATATCCTCCGTCGGGAAGGGGTAAGTAGCCGTAGTGCGTACACCGCCTGCGCAACTAACGAAAATCTGTCCCTCGTCTTCCGAGTCAAGGTTAATTAGGTAATCGCCCGTCATGAAGTCGCTCTTCATGCCCATAGCACCCGTCAGTCCCGTTTCCTCGTCGCGCGTAAACACACATTCGATAGGGCCGTGTTCAATGTCGTTCGATTTCAGAATTGCCATTTGCATTGCCACGCCGATACCGTCGTCAGCACCCAGCGTCGTGCCGTTTGCTTTCAGCCATTCGCCGTCGACGTATGTTTCGATGGCATCGTTTTCGAAGTCGAAATCTTTATCCTTATTCTTCTCGCAAACCATGTCCATGTGGCTTTGCAGAATCACTGTTTTGCTGTTTTCGTAGCCCGGAGTAGCAGGTTTGCTGATGCACACGTTGCCCGTTTCGTCCACTTTTGTGGGCAGACCCAAGCCTTCACCAAAGGCTTTCAGAAAGGCAATCATTTTTTCCTCCTTTTTCGAAGGACGGGGAATTTTATTCACTTCGGCAAAGCAGTCGAAAACGATGCTTGGTTGTAAAAGATTGTTCTTGCTCATTGGTTTTAAATTTAAATGCTTATTTTTGCAGACAGTAAACCCCTGCAAGCAGAAAATTGTGCAGATGCAGCTTCCGTTTGTCCCGTTTGTGTGCGGGTCGAGGGTTTGTCGTGCTCATTTTGCAGGCGGAGCAGCAATCAGCAGTATTGCATTGCCGCTCACAGCAAAAGCAAAGATACATCAAACCCTGCTCAATGCAAAATGATTAGCCATTATTTTACTTCAGCAGGTACTGATTTCCTATATATTTACTCTATGTTAAAGCTATTTATCATAACACTTTTAATTGTGGCCGTTTGTTTTGCCCTGATTTCTGTTCGCCTGTTTTTCGGTCGCGCCTTTGTCAAGACGCATGTCGATCAAAGCAAGGCCATGCGTCAGCGCGGCATTCACTGCGTGTCGACGCAGGATGCGCAGGCCCGGGCAACGAACCCTCACCGCATTAACGAAATCCGCAAAAACGATTAGTATCACATATAATATGAAAAGATTCTTCCAACCGGCCATTCTGATTTTGGCCGCAGCATTAGCCACGGCATCGTGCAACAAGAAAGAACCGGCACAGCAAATCAAGTCGAACGGACTTCCTAAGGCTCAGACCGAAGTGAACGCCGTCAACACAGTGGCTATTGTCGATATCGACACGCTGGCCTCGCAATACGAATATTGCAAGGAAGGGATGTCGGCACTCAAGGCAAAGCAAACCGGTTACGAAAAGCAACTACACGCTAAAGGACAGGCTTTGCAGAATGCGATGATTGATTTTCAGAAAAAGGCACAAAGCGGAGCTTTCACCTCGCAGCAACAGGGCGAAGCCGCACAAGCCAAACTGCAAAAACAGCAGCAACAACTGCAAAACTTCCAGATGCAGATTGAAGGCGAAATGGCCAAGGCTACGCAGCAGTATCAGCAGGTGCTTCGCGACAGCTTGGATAATTTCTTGAAAGAGTTTAATCGCGATGGACGCTACAAACTCATTCTGAGCCGCAGTGGCGACAATGTGCTTTACGCTGATCCTGCTGTCGACATAACGAATGAAGTAGTTGCCGGCCTAAACAAGCGCTACAAAAAGGCAAAGTAATTAGCAAAGGTCATAAATACTTTTCTTTTACGAATCAATGAAGTCGTCTGAACTTTTATGGAATTCAAGATTTGCTTTAAATTTAGAGGCGTTTTTGGGACTTGAAGAGAAGGAGTGTAGCGAGCTACACGACTGATGAAAGGTCAAAAAACGGCCAAGAAGAAAGGTGAAGATTGAACTTAGAATAGATAAATCTCCAAATCAAAACTTCGTCAGAAAAGTTTAGACGACTTCAATATCCGCTGGGTGCATCACCTTTTTTAAGGGGCATTCAGCGGTTTTTTTTGAAAAAAATGCAATAAACTTTTGTTGTATCGAAATAAAGTCCTACTTTTGCACCGCATTCAAGAAAACGAAACGCAAATCAAAGGAAAGTTGCCAGAGTGATCGAATGGGGCGGACTCGAAATCCGCTGTACGGCTTGTCCGTACCGGGGGTTTGAATCCCTCACTTTCCGCTTCCAAGCGTAGCTGATATTTCAATCGGCTACGCTTTTTTCATTATCTGGATTCCCTGCTCCCCCATAAAAATCATGTTGAGGAAACTTTTCACACCCAATATACAGTGTATCGAAAGCATCTGTACCATTGGTGCGATGCTCCAACAAGTCCTCCTCAGATTCGGGATTCTTCTCCGTGGACTTGTTTTTGCGAAAGCCATTGCGACCGCATTCCACTCCTGCGCTTTGTATGGCAAGAATAAGGTCATCATTGTTCTGGCGATTGAAATAAGGCATGAGTCGTTGCTTGTCTGAAAATCCTTGGTTGACGAGCAAGTATTTTTCATCATGGCGCATAGGGTTGCCCAAATACACATCTTGCACACTCCAGCCGTGGCGTTCAAACTCATGCACAACTACCCTGTTAAAGTCTTGGTCGTTCACCGCATAGTTCGAGCCGAGAGCAGTAGTATCATAGTAATAGATGACACTGTGGTTGGCATGGGGCGCATAGTATGTGCAGAAGTCTGCAATGAGCGCAGGGATTTTGCGCTCAAACTTGACGTAAAAAGATTTAAGCACATTAAGGCGGTTGCCGCGAGGCTGGACCGCACACAATCCAGTTGATA
>FR901761.1:13029-24995 GCA_000437675.1 Prevotella sp. CAG:891 | reverse complement strand
GCCCGTGAGTGCAGCCGTGTCGAATTCAGCTGTATCGTTCATCAGTTCACCGTCGAGGGGTACTCTTTCGCCGGGCAGCACCTCGATGACTGATTGGGTGGCGATGAGTTCAGGGTTAGTTTGTTGCCGGGTTCCGTCGGGCTGAATCAGTGTGGCCGCTTCGGGGCGCATACTGACGAGGGCGCGAATGTCGGCGCGTGCGCGCTTAACGGCGCGTTCCTGAAAAAACTCGCCGACGGCATAGAACAACATAACACCCACGGCTTCGGGGTATTCGCCAATGGCAAAGGCCCCGATTGAAGCCAGCAGCATCAGCGTAAATTCGTTGGCCCAGGCCCCGTGGCGCATTTCGCTCCAGGCGGACCGCATGACGGGCAGGCTTACCGGCAAATAGGCTAAAACGAAAAGTAGCAAGGACAGCCGGTTGTCCGTTCGGACAATCAGACCTGCAACGAGCAACAGGGCCGAAACAATCATGGGCAGGCAGGCACGCCATAGCGGCTCTTCGGCATGGCTGTGTGCGTGATGGCAGCAACAACCGCAGCCACCATCTGCTGCGTGGTCGTGTGCGTGATGGTGTGCATGGCTGTGTTCGTGGTCATGGTCGTTTCCATGATTATGTGCATGGTCGTGGTTGTGATGATGTGTGTGCGCTGGGTGAGATGAGTGGTTCATAACTTTTAAATGGCTATGTCTGTATGTGTAGTTTTAAATTTACGAGCAAAGTTACGAACTTCATTGCGCAACCCGGTTGCAAAAGCAGGTTCGGGCCTGTAGCCGTTTAGGGCTTTTTGACTGCTGATTCGGGTAGCAGGTGCAGCGGCGTTTGGCTGAACGATTCACCGAAAATGGCCCGTCGTTTTTTGCAGAAATCGATCCATTCGTCCGGCGTGTTGGGGTGTATGTTTTCGCCTATGCGGTCGAGCGTTTCGAGCAGTGACACCACCGTGATGCGGTGAATATCGGAGGCCGGAACGTATTTGATGCCCGTGTTTTTTCCATCGTCTGAGATGGCCATGATGACACCGGCGCGTGTGAGTTCGCTAAGCAATTCGGTGACGATGCGCAGATGCAGTTTTTCGATATCGGCCAGTTCGGTAGCAGTCAGTGGGGTTTCGGCGCGTGCAAAGCGTCGGCAAATGGTGGTGACCAGGCGTATGCTGAGGCAGTCGTGGTCGAGGCGCGAAAGGCGCACATCGTCGTGCCCGTAGTAAAAGCTGTGTATGTTTTGGTCCACGTAGCACAGCGTGCCGCCAAACAGAACCAGCATCCAGGCTATTTGGCAGAGCAGCATGAACAGGGGAAGTGCGGCAAACGAACCATAAATGGCATTGTACGAGGTGAGCCACATTTGCGAATGTACATAACCTATTTGCAGTAACTGAAAGAGTATGCCGGTGGGGATGCCAGCCTTGAGTGCGCTCGACACTTTGACGTGGGTGTTGGGCATAAAGGCAAACAGTCCTGAAAAAAACAGACACACAATGAGGTAGGGCAGCAGCTGCACCAGGAAAAGAGCCACAGGACGCAGCAGGAGCACATCGGGCACATACTGGCTGGCAGCAGAATAGATGAAAATGGTCAGACCGCTGCTCACAACAATAAATATGGGCAACAGAAAAAATATGGCCGTGTAGTCGGTGAGCATTCTGAATATTGAACGCGGGCGGTCTACTTGCCAAATGACGTTGAAGGCCGTTTCGATGGAGTCGGTGAGGCTGATGAGTGTCCAAAGCAGCATGATGAAGCCGAAGCCTAAGAAAATTCCGCCTTGGGTGTGGTTCAGATACGATTGAACAAAGCCCACCAAGGTGTCGATAAATTCGGGTTTGGCCACGATGTTGCTTCGAATCCATTGTTCGGTAAATTCAACGAGGCCGAAACCTTTGGCTATGGCAAAAACTATGGCGAGAATGGGCACCACCGAAAGCAGCGAGGAATAGGTCAGTGCTGAGGCACGGAAACTCAATTCCTCGCGAAAAAATATGCGGGTTGTCAGATACAGACGTTTAACGATGCCGGCTAATGCACTCCGCCCGGCGCGGGTTCCGCTTTCCCACATGTCGTGAGTTACGAAACGGAAGGCCCAACGGTACCAAACGCGAAATTTCTGGATTATCTTCATAACGTAAAAACAGTTTTTGGATGGATGCATGCAAGCGCGTGGGTAAACCGAAGCCCCGGTGAGCCATACACCCTGCTTACTGCAAATTAAAGCAATAATGCCGTAAAAAAGGAAGTTTGGACAACAAAAACAGCCTTTTGGTTGATTTTTTAGTCGAATTTAGCCATTTGTATTGGTTGAATCGGCTGGAATTGCCAAATTTGCGCCGCATTGGGTTCTATTTTCATCCATGCCTATTCATTACACATATCTATATATAATAGTTGTAATCATGACGAAGTATTCATTTCTTTCGGCAATCGCAGCTTGCGGTTTTTTGCTGACGAGTTGCGGAACGAGCAGCAATGTGTTGCAAAATGTAGGTCAAGCTTTGGCCGGCGGTATGAACCAAAACGGTAACACCGTGGTTGAAAATAATCAGCAGCAGGGTTTCGACACGGAGTCGCTGTTGGGCAATTTGCTGGGCAATCTGTTGGGTTCGGGTACCACGCTGACTGAAAAAAGTTTGTTGGGCACCTGGAACTACACAAGTTCCGACTGTGTGTTCGAAAGCGAAAACCTGTTGGCACAAGCCGGTGGTGCAGTGGCTTCGAAAAAGCTCGAAGAACAGCTCAATACGCATTTGGCAAAAATCGGTGTGAAGCAAGGCGCTTGCTCGTTTACCTTCAACGAAGATAAAACCTATACAGCCATTATCGGCGGACGCACCATTACGGGTAATTATACGCTCGACGTGAAAAATAAAACCTTGAAGATGACTTACCTGGCCGGATTGGGCAGCATGACGCCTAAGGTGGTGGTGAAGAACGGTAAACTCAGTTTGCTGTTTGAAAGCGACAAACTGCTGGGCATCGTGAAAAAAGTGGCAGCCATCGGCAACAGCACGACGTTGAAAGCCATGAGCGCATTGCTGAGCAACTACGAAGGCATGTACATCGGCATTCAGCTCGAAAAATAAGCGTACAACAAATTAGTCGCATATTTCACATGGCGGCAGGAATCATCCCTCCTCGTTCGGAGAGATTGTTCCTGCCGCCTTTTACTGTGCAGTTTCACCAGTCAATCTGCGCCAAATGTTAATAAGGTAATCCGCTCTGCGTGTAAAACTTCTTAAAATATGTCCTCCTCTATTCCCTCCGTTTTCCCCTGTTAAAACAGCGAACCAGCTCATCCTTCAAATTTATTCAGCGATTGTTGAAATTAGTTCCGAGTTTGTTGAAATTAGTTCCGAGTTTGTTGAAATTAGTTCCGAGCTTGTTGAAATTAGTTCCGAGCTTGTTTGAATTAGTTCCGAGCCAGTTATAACAATCTTGGAATTATTGATAATCAGCACTTTCGTAAAAACAACAAATCCGGTTCGCCGTACGCAGCATTCGCACTCAATGGCATGTAGCAGTGAAGGCATTTGTTTTACCTTTATTAAGGTATTTGTTAATCCAACTTCCACACAATGCTGCCAAGAAGTTTACTTGATTTTACCGAAAAAATAATGAACAGCAGGCACGCCATCGAACGAAATGCGCAAAATCCCAAAATTTAGGTATTTCCGAGAAGCCCAAGAGTGTCTACTTTTGCCGATGCAAACCATTCAAAATATTTACATGATGCATAAAATCGGAATTTTTTATGGTTCCAGCACCGGAACCTGCGAAGGACTGGCTGCACAACTGGCCGGCGAATTAGGAGTAGCAGACAATGACGTGCACAGCGCCAATAAACTGACGGAAGAACTGGTCAACACCTACGATGTGCTGGTTCTGGGCACCTCGACCTGGGGCAGCGGAGACGTGCAGGACGATTGGTATGATGCCATGGATGTGCTGAAAGGAATGGATTTACACGGCAAATGCGTGGCCCTGTTTGGCTGCGGCGACTCCGAGTCGTTTTGCGAAACCTTTTGCGACGGAATCGGTTTTCTTTATGAAAGTCTGAAGGATACAGGATGCACCTTCATTGGCAACAGCGTCAGCACCGACGACTACACGTTCGAAAGTTCAGCCGCTGTAGTCGATGGTTGCTTTGTGGGCCTTGCGCTCGACGAAGTGAACGAAAGCGACAAAACTGCCGCCCGCCTCAGTGCCTGGGTCGCAGAACTGAAGAAAAACTGTTGATGTTTCCTTGCTTTACGCTTTAGCTTTATGACTCAGATTTCATGCTCCAACATTCTCCCGGCAGACCTGAAGGTTTTTTTGAATCACGTGTACGAGTATAAGAAAGGTGTGCGCCGCATGGTGCTCTATACGGTGAACCGAAAGTACGAAGCCTTTGCCACATCGCGCCTGAGGAGCCAGCACATTGATTTTTTAATACAGCCTGCTTCAGACACGAGTGTTAACCTCTACTTTGGACGCCCTGAGTGCATACGGGCCATCCGTTTCCTGGCAGACCGTCCGCTCAACCTGCTTTCGCCCGAAGAAGACTTTATTTTGGGAGCGATGCTGGGGTATGACATCTGTGCACAGTGCGAACGGTACTGCAAACGCAAAAACAAATCCTGCTGAAAAATAACATCCGTACGCGCAACTTTGGGGTATGCGCACAAGTGATGCAGCCCCCAAAAAAGGCGACAGAAACAATCACTCCCTGTTCGGAGAGGTTGCTCCTGTCGCCTTTTTAAAGTTTTAAGCTGCGTGTGAATCAAGTCGTACACCTCGCCAATGTAGAATGCACTGATGCAGCCCTCGTAGTCTTCGGCCGTTATCCCTTTGTATTCAGCCCGTTTGTGGCTGGGCGAAAGGGTTACACCCGGCTGTTGACATAAGTTGTCGAAGTTGCCATTCAAACTGAAAAACTTGCTGCCCACCTTTACTTTAACCAGTTTTGAGTAAATGGTGATGCCCCGGATAATGCCCCCGTTGACTTTCAGTTGCAGCGATTCGTTGCCCTGTTTCAGGTTGATAAGGTCGTCGGTAATCGGCACAATCTGGCTGTAAAGCCCATTGACCCGTTTGGGCAAATCGGCCAACCGCATACCTATTTTTACCGGGCAGATGCCCTCCTTCGTCATGAGCCAGCCGTTAGCCGGTTTGGCCGTGGAAACCGAAGTTTGTTTGGCAACATTTTTCGCCGTTCCGGCAGATTGGGCATAGGCCGTTGAGGCACTCAAAACCGACATGACCAGCAGCACGATGCCGGCCAGCATACCCGTAAACATGGTAGTTCGTTTCATAGTCAAAAAAAAGAATTAGTGTAAATCTGCGCTGCCCAAAGTAAGCAAGTAGCACTTCCGTGGCGAACTTCGCGATACCCTCAATCCGTATAGCTTTCCCTTGTTTACCTCGTATTCCTTGCACCGGGTCAGAGCCAGATTGGCAAAGTCAATCCTACCGTCAAACCACTTGGGATGACCACGTTTTCCTGTTTTCTTTTCCAATGTCGGATAGTACAGGATTGCGTCATTCCGAAAGCGGCTGATGACATGGAAATCGTTCTCACACATAGGCGTTACGAAAGTTTCCTTGGAAAAGAATGCGTCTGCAACCACCGTTCTGGATATGCTCTGTATCTTTTCTTTTCTACTGATAAGATAGCTGCTGTACCAGTCAACGAGGTTCTTGTCCATATTATCCAAGGTCTTGCAATTCGGTGTCTGAATGGAACCTAAAGTCATGCATTCATGGTTATCGATGTCAATGACAGCGATGCCCATGATTTCCAATCCGCGCTTGTACTCTCCTGCACAACCAGACCAGAAGTAACCTATCCAAGGTGTCTTCTTGCCTGATTTGGGGATATAGGAAGGAACGATGGCAATGGCTTTTCTTTTGCCTGTGAGATGCTTGCTGATGATAGAGCCGTTGAACGCAAACCAGTCGAAAGTTTCATGCTCAAAAAGATTACGATAAGTCTGTTCTGAGAAACAGCCATATCTGCCCAATTGAAGGAAATTTTTACGATCTGGAATGGCCATGAATATTTTCATGGTGTCCATGAACGTTTTTTCAAAAGGTTTGTGTATATTCGCTGGCTGATTTGAGAGCCGACAGGCACTCGGATTGGTATTGCATAAGGAGTGTTTCTTTAGTCATAATCAGAAGAGTTCAGAAACTTCTAATTTACTAAAAACTAACGAATTATGCAATACTTTTCTCCTTTAATATCAGCAGGTAAACATACTTTTTTCAGCACATTTCTTCATGCTTAACCATTCGTTTTGACAACATTTCAATGACCTATTTAGTGTTTCCGAACCGACTTTTGCCGGTTCTATGGTTTAACTTTTAATTTTTCGGTAAAAATTTACCGAAGTATTGATAAATATTCGACTTAATTAATACCTATAAAATCACTTAACCTTCTAATCTTCGCTCTAAAAGTATTTGTACCTTCTTTTAAGTGTTTTTGACTTCCTAAGTGAGTGACATTTTTGGAATCAAAATGTAAAACGATATAATATGGAGAATGTGATGGAGTAAATCCATATTTTTCCAATGTTTCTTTTGTCCATATTTGGAATGTCCCTTTGTTCTTCAACCTAAAAAGTTGGCAATCTTCACCATTCGTATGCAATAGTACGTATTGCACTCTTTCAAAACCAGGAGTAACACAAAGCGATCCTTTTGAATCTCCTGCACGCAAATAGCAAATACCTGTATCTATCATTTTCTTTCGCAAATCCAGATTAACATGATTTACCATGACCGTGACTTCTTCTGGGTTTTCTGACATTTTGCTTAGAATCTTATCTGCCTTGACAGGATCTAATATCTCTATTTTTCTTCTTATCCCATAATCAAGGTAGTCCTTGTTCATGTCTATACCAATGAATCTTCTGCCCATTAGGTTTGCTGCAATTCCTGTTGTACAGCTACCAGCAAAGGGGTCAAGTACAGTGAATCCTTCTTTTGTACACGTTTGAATAATTCGATATAGGAGTCTTAATGGTTTCTGAGTAGGATGTTTTCCACATGATCTTTCCCAAAAACCAGGACGAGCAAATTTCCACACATCTGGCATTTCTACTCCGCCATTTAATTGTTTCAACAAATCATAATTGAAACAATGAGTCACGTTGTCATTTTTTCTTGCCCATACTATATACTCAGCAGAAAAATTCAATCTGCCACCATATGGAGTTGGTGGTGGATCTAATTTTTGCCATACAACTATGTTAAGGATTTTAAAACCTGACTCTATTAAACATTGTTCTACTGAGTAAATATTGTGATAAGTACCACACACCCATATAGTCCCGTTTTCTTTAAGAAGGTTTCTGCATCTTGTTAACCAAGTTTTGTTAAAAGCATTTATTTCCTTCCAAGGAAGGACACGATCCCATTCTCCTTTATCACGAATTTTCTGTTTTCCAAACGCTGTAGTCTTTTTCTGGTTGGACAAGAAATAAGGCGGGTCGGCAAATATCATGTCAACCTGTTCTGTCAATGAATCCATGACAGAATTACATTCGCCCTCATATAACATAAAGTTATCGTTATCATTGAAATATGGAGTCATACAATCCATGATATGCGTATTAATTTTTATTAAAGTCCCGTTATATTTAGTATCGATTATTTACGATGCATTCTATAGTCTGTTGATAACGCTCTATTCAGACTGTACTTTTGCATCCTAAAGAATGCCACTCTAACGTATTCATTCTAAATTTTTAACATGACAGAAGAAGACAAACAAATCGTTTCTCGTTTTGCCACGCAAATGAGAACCCACAGAGAAGCAAAGGGCATATCACAAGATAAGCTTGCCGAATTTGCGAACCTACATAGAACATATATTGGTTCTATTGAAAGAGCAGAAAAGATACCTTCTTTGATAACCATTGTTAAAATATCGAAAGCATTAAACATAAATATTTCAGAATTAATCACTTATTAGCATGGGAAGTTTTGCCAACAGATTCCGCAGGAAATGGCAGGACTATGGTGGCTCCAAAGCAACTGTAGCAGAACATTCTTTTATCGAAGTATTTTCAGAGTTGTTCAAGGACACAGAGTATGAAGTTGTAAGTAAGCCTACAGATTTCAAGAATCTGTACGTTGATGTCGAGCTTTCAGAAGAAGAACTCGCAGCTATATACACTCCTGATGAACCAATTACCAAGCATGGCATTCAGCCAGATGGTGCTATTCGTAACACAAGAACTGGCAAAACCATTTATGTTGAGATTAAAAGACAGGATGGTTGGGTCGAGGGTAAGTCACGTTCCGCAGGTAGAGGTAACGCACATGAAAGACTATGCAAATACTTTACACCAGGTTTGTTGAATAAACTCAGAACCACAGGAAAGATCTCTGCACCTAACCTTCCATTCTGGATTGTATTCCAAGGAGATATAACAAGAGATCCATGTAGAGTTAGAGAAATCACCTATTGGTTCAATGATTTCAAATCTAACTACTTCTTCTGGAGAAACACCACGAAAGCAGAAGATTTGATTGATCATTTTGAAACTTATATCGCACCATTACTTGAAGACTAAGCATTGAAAAACGCCACTCTTGGAATTTACCCAAGGGTGGCGATATTTTTAACGCTCAGTTTGTTCGGAATTGTCGTTTTCCTTATACACAGGGCGTACGTCAAGTCCCCAAACTGTCCATCCCTCTGGCTTGTGTCTTGCAAACAACTCGATTTTCCTTTGGGAAGGGAACATCTTTTCTATATTATGAAGAACTTCGATTGGCTTGACGCTATGCTCTGTTCTTGGCACTCTTACTAATTGTTGTACATTCCTTGCTCCACGTGGCTGCGGAATACGTCCTTTCTTGAAAATAAGACACAACTCGCAATTTGATAAGGTATATTGTCCTGGGTTATGATTACATTTATCCCATACAAAGCCTACAGTCTTATATTCAAATCCCCAAGCCTGTCCTAATTCAATACCCTGTGCAAGATGCGGGTTGGTCACCCACATAAACAACAAGCAATCGTCTGCACAGATTTCTTGTATTGGAATTTTTTTTAGTTCCTTGGTCTTAACTGTTGGATATTTGAAATTGGCAGCACTTATAAAAATATCCCTTTTCCAGTCTTTATTCTCGGACTTGATTGATGATTTGTCAAACTGCATCTTTCCACCATAATCCCATGGCGGATCACAATATACTATATCAAATTTACCTTCTGGTAGCTCAGGATAAAACTCTGGCAGATTATTTACCACAGTTCTTTCCTTTTGCTGTGGCGCGTATATAGTATAGCCAGAGATTTCCTTGCCTTCTGCCTTGCTTTCTTTTAAAGCAGGATCATTTTCAAATAAATCTTCCATTGTTATTGTCGATATATTTAATCGTTTTTATTACTCACCAATAATTGAGACACCTCTATGTTAAGCAAATTTGCGATGTCATTTAATGTCTGAAGGTCAGGTTGAATAGTATTGCTACACCACTTGCTTATGGTGCATGTAGATTTGCCAAGTTCTTTGGCAAGCCACCTACCTGTTTTACCATGTTCAACCAAGACAACTTTAAGTCGATTTAAATTAGCCATTTCTTCTAATTGATTTAATCTATGTGCAAATGTATATAAATTTCGTGAAACATTCAAATTTTTCATATACTTTATTATTGATGCATTAAAAAATATTCTAAATTGGTCACATTGCGATTCTGATGTGACATTTGTCTCCATTTACACTTCTTTCGTTCTTTCCCTTTTGTCAGGTTAAATACCCTTACCTTTACATGAATGTAAAGGGAGAATCATGCCGTTTTAGAGGGTCATTTTCTGTCATATTTTTCCTATGTGCAACATGGTTCACACACCCGTTTTACATGAAAAACCGTAGTTAATGAATATAAATTCACCGTTAAAAATATTACATAAATTTCCGCCAAAATCACGATTTTTGACCATTCTGAAGGATTCTGTACAAACGAATTTAACTGTCTCCATTCTAGCTAACTACTGTTGGCACACTTTGGGAACATTTCATTTGTTCCAATTTTCTAAATCGCTTAATGTCAGCGCAATAAACACCCTATAAAATTCATACAATAGTTCGTTAAAAATTCGCCACACCTAAGCGGCTCTGGCAGTAAATAAAATGAGTTCTTTGAAAAGTTTGTCAATAACTTGCGGGTCAGGGCTAATCCCAAACACGCAAATAAATCGTTCAAGCATATAAGTCTTGTGTATGAAAGACTTGCAGGAGGATATGGAATAGGCTATTCCGAGCCTCTTACATGCCGCTTTGGCCAAGTTGATAGCTGCAAGCGACGCATTGAAGTGAAAATCCAATTTCCTGAAGTCGGTAGACTTACAGTGGGTGATTCCTGCATGCTGCTTTCCATCTCTAAAGCAATTATGAGAAGCTACACATAAATTCTTCAAATGGCTAAAGCAACACCTTAAAATAAAGAGATTCTGGGGTACAACAGAAAACGCTGTCTGCATTCAAATCAGTGTGGCGATCATTACTTAATGTCTCGTAGCTATAGTTCAACATGATATGCAATTGAAACGCTCAACTTACGAAGTTTTGCAGATTCTAAGTATCTCTCTAACGGACAAAACCCACTTACGTGACCTGTTCGATAAGACTAATTTCAATGATGTCAAAGAACTCGATTGTCCCCTTTTTGAAGGACTATTTGATTAAATTTTTAACTCGTCCATTTTTATTGGACACTATTGACAACATCTATAAAATTTCCTCGGCAGCAGTGTCTGTTTGGCCCGTTGTTTGCTACATATTGCTATATAATAAACCAAAAAGTGGCACACAAAGGCCAGTCGGAATAGCCGGAAAGGCAAAAATGGCTGAAAAATGGTGATTTTTGGAAATGAAACGAAACTTCATGCCGAAAGAGCCAATTAAAGTTGTAACTTTGTGCGCAGAAAACTAAACGGCTTCAGCCATCGAACACACTTTGTAAACAAAGCCGGCAGGTGAATGGCCGTTTTTACCCTATGAGTATGAAGCAATACATATCTTATATCATAGTATGGGTGCTGGCCTTGGGCATGAGTGGCAAAATGGCTGCACAAACACCGGCTGACACAGCCGGAACGGTTCAAAACGTGGCACCTGCCGAACAGGATTCGGTGGACATCAGTCTGATAACCTGCTCGCCCGGTACGGAACTCTACCAGCTTTACGGACATACCGCTCTGCGCGTTCGCGAAGTGCGACAGGGACGCCGCAGCGATTGGGTGTTTAATTACGGCACCTTCTCGTTTAAGCAAAAGAACTTTATGTGGCGCTTTATGCTCGGCGAAACCGATTACGAACTGAGTGTGCTGCCTTACGGCTACTTCTACGAAGAATATGTGCGCGAAGGACGAGCCATCTATGAGCAGCGTCTGAACCTGACGCCAGCCGAGGAAAAGGCTCTGGTTGATGCTCTGACGCAGAATCTGCAACCGGAAAATGCCGTTTACCGTTACAATTTCTTCTACGATAACTGCACTACACGCGCCTTGCGCATTGTTGCACAGCATGTGAATGGCAAGGTAAAGTGGCCCCAAGGCGAAACGAACAAGAGCTTGCGCGACATTGTGCACGAATATGCTCAAAACGACCCTTGGATTTGTTTCGGGCAGGATTTGATGCTTGGTGCCGAGGCCGATCGGCCGGCCGATATTCACGCGCAAATGTTTGCTCCGCTTTATGCGCAACGTTATGTGACGGAAGCACGCATCGTCGGTGCCGACGGTAAGGAACGCTTTATGGCCGCTCCGTCGCTGACCCTGCTCCCCGCAGTGCCCATGCCAAGCGAAACCACCGCGTTTACCCCGTTGGTCGTATTTTCGCTGCTGCTGACATTGGTCGTAGCATTCACCATTTACGAATGGATTAAAAAGAAGTATGTGTGGCAAATCGACGCATTGTTTCAGTTTGTGCAAGGCCTTGTGGGTTGTCTCGTGGCATTCC
>FR901761.1:0-13011 GCA_000437675.1 Prevotella sp. CAG:891 | reverse complement strand
GTGGCATTCCTGTTCTTCTTCTCGGCTCATCCCGCCGTTGGCAGTAATTGCTTGCTGGCACTTTTTAATCCGTTGCCTCTGCTTTTTCTGCCCTGGTTCATGAAGTATGCCACCAATCACCGCCGCTTCGCAGGTCAGTATGTGCAAGGCCTTATGTTGGCGGTAGCCCTGCTGCTCGGCCTTTGCGGTTTGCAGCATTATCCCGCCGAGGTGTATCTGATTATCGCCGCCTTGGCCGTGCGCGTAGTGGCACATTTCAAATTTCTCAAATCATAACCGCTTCAGAAAAAAGTAACACCGTCTTTTCAGATGGTATCAAGTAATAACGTGCAATGAATCCTTTATCACATCGTTCACTGCAACACACAACTGCCTCGCGGCTGCCCCTGCTGCTGTCGCTGCTGACGGCCATGACCGTACTTTCGGTGTCCGAAGCCAAAGCAACAGCTCATAAAAACGGCATTCCGCGCGTGGTGGTAAACATATTGGTCGATCAACTGCGAACCGACTATATGCACGCCTTCATGCCCCTTTATGGGAATGAGGGCTTTGCGCGTTTGCTGAATGAAGGCCGCGTCTATACGCAGGCTGAATATCCCCATTACCGCCCCGATTTGGCTTCGGCCGCAGCCACTTTTGTTTGCGGAACGACGCCCTATAATCATGGCATCGTGGGCCGACAGTGGATGAACCGCGAAACACTTCGCCCGGTGTTCTGTGTGGACGATAGCCACTATGCCGGCTTGCAAACTTCAGACGCTTCGGCACCCAGCTATCTGGGCGTGTCGACTTTGAGCGACGAACTCAAAGTGGCCACTACGGGAAAAGCCTTGGTGTATGGCTTGGCACCTTACCGCGAAGCCGCCATCCTGACCGCCGGACATGCAGCCGATGGCGCTTTCTGGATTGACGACCGTACGGGACAGTGGTGCTCAACCTCTTACTATGCTCCGACTTTGCCCGCTTGGGTAACGGTGCTCAACGATGAAGGACTTGACGACCGCATCGGACAGATTACCTGGAACCCTACGAATAACCTGGTAGGCAGTTTCTCATACTTCCTTTCAGGCGGCGTACACAAACCCTTCTCGTATAAATTCAAGGGCGAAAGCCGTTTTGCTTCGTTCAAAACCAGTGGCTTGGTCAATGAGGAAGTGCTGCGTGCAGCCAATCAGTGCTTGAATGCCACGATGATTGGTGCCGACGATGTGACCGACTATCTGGCAGTAACCTTTTATGCCGGCAACTTTGAACACCGCTCGGTGGTCGATGCCCATATCGAGCAGCAGGACACTTACGTGCGGCTTGATCAGGCACTTGCCGGACTCATCAAAAGCGTTGAACGCAAAGTAGGCCCCGGTAACGCACTCTTTGTGTTGACTTCGACGGGCTATGCCGACGAAAATAAAACCGACCTTTCAAAGTACCGCATCCCCACAGGTACTTTCGATGTGGAACGTGCGGCAGCTTTGCTCAATATGTACCTCGTGGCCATTTACGGTCAGGGACAATTTGTTGAAACTACTTTTGGCACGCAGGTTTATTTGAACCACAAGTTGATTGAACAGCGACAAATAAGTCTTGCCGAAATGCTGGAACGTTCGCAGGACTTTCTGCTGCAACTTGCGGGAGTGAAGGACGTTTACACCTCGACACGCTTGCTGCAAGGAGCGTGGACGCCCGGTATCAGCCGCATTCGTGGCGGTTACAATCCGCGCTATTCGGGCGACATCTTAATAGAAGTTGCTCCCGGCTGGCACTATGTGAACCAAACTCAGGGCGACGACCAGCTGGCCCGCGAATCGTATATTCCATTCCCCATTATATTCTTCGGACAGGGAGTGATAGCCGAAAAACTGCGCACCCCCGTCTCTGTTGACTGTATAGCCCCCACCATTTCGAAGGCTATACGCATACGCGCTCCGAATGCTTGCGGCGTGGCCCCCTTGTTCTAAGGTCGGGCTTCCCTAACTTCAGCATTTTCAACCGGGCTGCTTTTGCAGTCGCGTAAATCAAAAGTCAACAAATTCCGGGTTGCCCGACCGTTAGCCGTTTTACATTTAAACAAAACTTATCCACGGCAATGCCATGCACTGCGAACCGCTCGCGGCATCACAGCGTGTGACCCGACAATTCAGAAACAAACAAAACAATGGATATCAATAAAATTCTCAGCAAACTTTTCGGTAACAAGTCAACCCGCGATATGAAACTCATTCAGCCGTGGGTGGAAAAGGTGAAGGCCGCTTATCCCGCCATTCAGCAGCTCGATAACGACGGCTTGCGTGCCAAAACGAAAGAACTGCAACACAACATTCAAAGTTCGGCCGACGACTTGAAAGCCAAAATCGATGAACTCAAGGCTAAAATCGACGCTACGCCCATCGAGGACCGTGCCGTGATTTTTAACCAAATCGACAAACTCGAGGAACAGGTGCTCGACCGCATGGAAGAAGCACTTACCGCTGCTTTGCCCGACGCCTTTGCCATCGTGAAAGATACGGCTCGCCGTTTCTCAGAGAATGATACCATCGAGGTAACTGCCACCGACTTCGACCGCGAACTCGCTGCCATGCACGACTTCGTACGCATCGAAGGCGATAAGGCTATTTATCAGAACCACTGGCTTGCCGGCGGTAACGACTTGAAGTGGAACATGGTACACTACGATGTTCAGCTCTTCGGCGGTGTCGTTCTGACGCAGGGTAAGATTGCCGAAATGGCAACGGGTGAAGGTAAAACCCTTGTGGCAACCTTGCCTGTATTCCTTAACGCATTGACGGGTAACGGTGTACACGTGGTAACGGTTAACGACTATCTGGCCAAGCGTGACTCTGAATGGATGGGCCCGCTCTATATGTTCCACGGACTTTCGGTAGACTGTATCGATAAGCACCAGCCTAACTCTGAATCGCGCCGTCGCGCTTATCAGGCCGACATCACCTTTGGTACGAACAACGAATTCGGTTTCGACTACCTGCGCGACAACATGGCCATGAGCCCCAAGGACCTTGTGCAGCGTCGTCACAACTATGCTATCGTCGATGAGGTCGACTCCGTGTTGATTGACGATGCCCGTACGCCGCTCATCATTTCAGGTCCTGTGCCTAAGGGCGATGACCAGCTTTTCGAACAGTATCAGCCCCTCGTTGAACGTTTGGTTGAAGTGCAGCGCAAACTCGCTACGCAGTATCTTGCCGAAGCCAAGCAAATGATTGCTTCGGGCGACAAGAAAAAGGAAGAAGAAGGTTTCCTTCAGCTTTACCGCAGCCACAAGGCGTTGCCCAAGAACAATCCGCTCATTAAGTTCCTCTCTGAAAACGGTGTTAAGGCCGGTATGCTCAAGACCGAGGAAATTTATATGGAAAATAACAACCGCCGAATGCCCGAAGCGGTTGAACCCCTTTACTTCGTGGTTGACGAAAAAATGCACAGCGTCGACCTTACCGATAAGGGTAACAAATGGTTGGCCGACCAGATGCAGGACGATCAGCTCTTCGTACTCCCCGACATCACGGCCGAACTCTCTGAACTCGAAGCCAACAAGTCGCTTAGCGACGAGGAACGCGTGGCACGCAAGGATGCCCTTTTGCAGGACTATGCCATCAAGTCAGAGCGTGTACACACCATTCTGCAGCTTCTCAAGGCCTACACCATGTTCCGCAACAACGAGGAATATGTGGTGATGGACGGACAGGTAAAAATCGTCGACGAACAGACCGGACGTATCATGGAAGGTCGTCGTTGGAGCGATGGTTTGCACCAGGCTGTTGAAGCCAAGGAACACGTAAAGGTGGAAGCCGCTACGCAGACCTTTGCCACCATTACGCTGCAGAACTACTTCCGTATGTACCACAAACTCTCGGGTATGACCGGTACCGCAAGTACCGAAGCCGGTGAGTTCTGGAATATTTATAAACTCGACGTGGTGGAAATTCCTACCAACCGTCGCGTGCAGCGTGTCGACATGAACGACCGCGTGTACAAAACCAAGCGCGAGAAGTACAAGGCTGTTATCGAAGAAATTGAAAAGATGCGTTTTGCCGGCCGCCCTGTGCTCGTAGGTACTACCAGCGTCGATGTCAGTGAGTTGCTCAGCCGTATGCTCGACCTCCGTCACATCGGTCACCAGGTGCTCAATGCCAAACTTCACCAGAAGGAAGCTGACATCGTGGCCCTTGCCGGTCAGAGCAATAAGGGAACGGTTTACCTTGCTTCAGACGGCACGCCCTTCACCACCAAGGCCGAAGCTACGCAGTACATGAAGCAGAACAGCCTCAATGGCGATGTAACTACCGAAGAACGTCTGCTCGGTGCCGTAACCATTGCAACGAACATGGCCGGTCGTGGTACCGACATCAAACTCTCTGACACCGTGAAGGAAGCAGGTGGTTTGGCCATCATCGGTACCGAACGTCACGAAAGCCGCCGCGTTGACCGTCAGCTCCGTGGTCGTGCCGGTCGTCAGGGTGACCCCGGTTCGTCTGTATTCTTTGTTTCGCTCGAAGACAACCTTATGCGTCTGTTTGCTTCGGAACGCATTGCTCGCGTCATGGACAAACTCGGCTTTAAGGAAGGCGAAATGATTGAAGCCAAGATGATTAACAACAGCATCGAACGTGCACAGCGTAAGGTCGAAGAAAACAACTTCGGTATCCGTAAGCGTTTGCTCGAATACGATGATGTGATGAACAAGCAGCGTACCGTTATCTACGAAAAGCGCCGTCATGCTTTGATGGGCGAACGTGTAGGTATGGACATTGCCAATATGTTGTGGGACCGCGTAATCAACATTATCGATAAGAACGATTACGAAGGATGCCGTGATGGATTCATCGAAATTTTTGCCATCGAAGTTCCGTTTACTGAAGCTGAGTTCGAAGGTATGAAGCGCGACGACCTTTACGAAAAGGCATTCCAGGCTGTTGTCGAGGCTTTCCGTCGCAAAACCGACCGCCTTGCTGAAGTGGCTATGCCCGTTATCAAGCAGGTGTACGAAAATCAGGGACAGATGTACGAAAATATCCTTGTGCCCATCACCGACGGCAAACTGGTTTACAACATTCGCACCAACCTTGAAAAGGCTTACACCTCTGAGTCGAAGGAAGTGGTTAACGACTTTGAAAAGGCCATCCTGCTTCACAACATCGACGATGCATGGAAAGAAAACCTCCGCGAACTCGATGAACTCAAGAAGTCTGTTCAGAACGCTTCGTACGAACAAAAAGACCCGCTTCTCGTATTTAAACTCGAAAGCGTACAGTTGTTCGACAAGATGGTGAATCGCATCAACAACGAAACGGTATCGACCCTTATGCGCGGACAGATTCCCGTACAGGCTCCGCAGAACGTACAGGAAGCAGCTCCCGCTCAAGAGGAAATGCCCCAGAACCTTACCACCGAACACGAACAGCTCGATGGTAGCGGACAGCCGGAAGTACAAGATACTCGCGAACACAACAACCAGCCCATCGTAAAGGATCAGACACCCGGACGCAATGATTTGTGTCCTTGCGGAAGTGGCAAGAAGTTTAAAAACTGCCACGGACGCGGATTGGCTTAATCAACGGGTACAATACGATTGCATGGAGCAACGCCTGCGCTAAACAGTGACTGCGCTAAGCTTCAGTAAGCATACTCCTCTTTAAGTAGATGTTGATAATTAGTTTCTCGCCGAAATTATTTTTCAACATCTACTTATTCCATACACGCATCCTGAAAGTAGGTGCCCTTGATATGTGAAGGGTTTGAAGTAAAGTTCAACGCCTACTTGTAAATACCTTTTTATTAAAAAACACTAAACCTCAACGCTTTATGAAAATCAAATCACTTCTTGCAGTAGCAGCTGCATCATTAGCCTTTACGGCTTGTGTCGACGATGGTGGCAACGAATACCACAGCACCTCGTTCTATCCCATGACCAGTTCAGGCATTCAGTGCTTTGCCGACCAAACTGTCGACTCTGTACGCGTAATCAGCTACGACTCTTGGTCGCTCACCAACTCTTGCCCCTGGATGGAAATTTCGGAAAACGGACGTCCCGCCCCCTTTACCGTAAAAATTCCTGCAGGCTTCAGCTCATCGAACCGCCTCGACCTCAAACTGCAACCCAATACCACCGGTATGATGCGTCGCACGCAAATCGACGTAGTCAGTTCATTCGATAAAATCGGTACCGTTTCGCAAACGCTTACGCAATATCCTTATCACAACGTGATTTGGCCTAACGTAAAGTCAGTTACCGAAAACGGCAACACCACTTACAACTTTACGCTCAATGTAGATGCAGCTGGCACTACGGGCGATGAAATCAAGAATTGCCTTAAAATCAAGCTCTTTTCAGCCGATGCTACGTTGACTTCAGCCGAAAGCTGGGTACGTCCTAAAAAGACCGAAGGCTTCGAAACAGCCAAACTCGAAGTGGTACCTTTGGCTATTGACCGCAACAGCACCGACGCAGAACGTACCGCTGTGCTCACCCTCAGCTCGCTCGGCATCAAAACCCAAATTAAAGTGGTTCAGGCCAAGGCCGGCAAGTAATTTGGCATAGTTGTCCGGGACCGAAGCGTCTGTTGCGTTTCGTCCCCATTATATACGGCAAAGCCCCGTTTCAGCGCGTCCACACCTTTCGGACGTTCAGAAACGGGGCTTTTTGTTTTAGCTTTTCCCGCCTTTTCTGGCCAAGTTCTTTGTGATCAGTAGCAAAAAAGGTATGGGGGCTGCAGCATTTTTGTGAGACTAAACGTTGCAGCTTTGTACGTTTTGAGAATCGGCATGAGATAAAATGTTACATCCCGATTTCATTTTTTTTGCGTGTGAAAAATGAACCGGAATGCCCGTAAATAAAGGGCTGAATGCCCATTTTAGAGTGTGGGAAAATTTCGAGGTGCGATATTAGAGGGCCAAAAGAATTGGATTTTGTGTTGTGCATGTTGTATCTTTGCAGTAGCGAAGTCAGGCGGCACCTCAGCATAACTTTAGAAAACAAGTTTTCAAGTTCTGCATCCGGTTGGCACTGACATTGCCTACGGCGAAGTCAGGCTGCATCTCAGCAAAACTTTTGAAAACATAGAAAAAGGATGACAGTATTCATTAGAAAACTGTCATCCTTTTTTGGGTTTGTGCAGATGCGTAGTTGGCTATCTGCTTAACTTTTCCCACGCTTCTTTTGTCAGCAGCGTATAGTGTTCAGTTCTTGCATCGCCCAATGCCGAAATTTTGTTTGTTTCGGTGTGATGAAATGCAAAACCGCATTTATCCATCACCCTTCGCGATTTTACGTTACCGTCATAACAGCTGCACCACACTCGTTGCAAGCCTAAATCATCGAAGCATCGTGCCAACAGACATTTCACAGCTTCGGGGATGAGTCCTTGTCCCCAATAGGGAACACCTATCCAATACCCAATTTCAGCATCACCCTCCTTTTTATAGCAACTGTTTACATTATCGGCAAACATAATGCCGACACAGCCAATAGGCTCATTGCTTGCTTTGAGTACCACGGCATACGTTTCAGGCGCGCAAAATACATTGCGAATAACCAGCCTGCTGTCCTCGACAGAAGTGTGCGCTGGCCATCCGGCAACAGGTCCGATGGCTGGATCTTGTGCATATTTAAAAAGAGATGCAGCGTCCGTTTCCGTCCAGGGACGGAGCAAAAGTCTTTCGGTTTGCATATATAAGATTTTAAGCAGATAGTCAATTTTTCGTTACACCCAATCCAGCAGTTCGTTGGGCGTGTGCACCACTTGCGCCCCCGCTTGCTTCAAAGCTTCGGCCGTGTGGTTGCCCCATACAACGCCCAGACATTGGCCGGCACGGGCGTTGCAACCCATGCCTATGTCGAAGGTCGTATCGCCAATGACAATGGTATCGGCCGGCAGCGTGTGTGTGAGGCGACAGAGTGTCAGCACCGGTTCGGCGTGCGGCTTGCTGTGCGTCACATCCTCGCAAGCCACAATGTGCGAAATATAAGGAGCTATGCCCAGTTGCTGGCAGAGGGTTTCGGTGGAATGATGGCCGCGGCTGGTAGCGATGGCCTGAGTGTAGCCCCGGCGGTCGAGTTCGGCGAGTATAGGCAAAATACCCTCGAACAGTTGTGTGTAGGCAACCCCTTCGGTTTCGAACAATTTGCGGTAAAGCGCCACAGCACGGTCGAGCGGTTCGCTACTTAAATGGCTGAGTTCGGCTATGCTCTGGTTCAAGGGTAGCCCGATGGTGCGAATGATTTCGGCATCGGTGGGCAAGGGCTGAATGCCGCTCTGTTCGAGCGTAAGGTGCATGGTGCGTACAATGCCCTGGCAGGTGTCGGCCAGCGTGCCGTCGAAGTCCCACACAACGAGGCGGCGGCGTAGCGTAAATTCAACGCAGATACCCTGGCCCGCAAAATGACTGATGGGCGGACAGCACTTTCGCACCGTGATGCTCACTTCGCGCAGTTTGCAGAAATGGCGCAGCAAAGCCTTGGCAATGCGGGCGGCAACGTGTTCGATGAGTGCTGAGGGCTGCTGCATTTCGCGAACAATAATTTCGTAGGCTTCGGCATAGTTTACAGTGCCTTCGAGCTGGTCGGCAAAGAGAGCCGTGGCAGCTTCGCGGTCGTCGACCGTGAGGCGAGCGTCTACCTGAAAGTCGGCGCCTATGCGGGTTTCCTGAGGAAACACGCCGTGGCGGGCGTGGAATTGCAGATTTTCTAATCGGATGAGCATGCGTGTAGTTTCAGTTTCTTGAAAAACAAACAGCCCAAACGTCCGTTAGCTTGGAGCAAGTCGGTGCGTTTGGGCTGCGAAGTTTGTAGAATCTGCTTCGGGACAAGCAAAAGCCCAAAGGCAGATTCAATGGGGTTATGGAAATAAATAGGAGAAATCAACCAGTGTGCGCTACCCTGCAAGTGTGCATGGGGCGTTTGTGGAGAAAAGGACAGTCCGCTTATCCGCAACGGCTTGCCCCGCAGTGCTTACAGATAAGGCAACCTTCCTGGTAAACCAGCGATTCATGTCCGCAGTTCGGGCATTTTTGTCCTTGTGCTTCGGTTCCGTCGGTAACGTACTTTTTCAAGGCACGGCTCACACCCACTTTCCAAGTGTTGATGTTTTCGCTTTCGAGTTGCAGCGAGTTGACCAGCTTGATGACGTTTTCGATAGGCATACGGTAACGCAGAACGCCCGAGATGAGTTTGGCGTAGTTCCAGTATTCCTTGTTGAACTTTTCCGAAAGTCCTTCGACGGTCATTTTATATCCCCGCTTGTTTTCGAACTGGAAGTCGTAGCGTTTGGTGCCGTCGGGGCAGATGGTTTTGATGATGCGTCCCTTGGTTACGGTTTTGGGCAATACGATGCCTTCCTCGTCGTCCTGCAAACCGGTGAAGATTTCGTAGGGATGTCCGTCGAGCAGTCCGACGAAAGCCACCCATTTTTCCTTGTTGTTCTGGAAGCGTACCACGTCGCATTCCAATACTTCCGGACGGCGTTCGGTGAGTACGGGCAACTGTTTAGCTGCATTGTTTTCGGCAGCCGCATCAGCCTCCTTCTTTTTCTTTTCGGTTTTTTGCGTGCTGACGAGTACACCCGAGCGCGAACCATCGCGGTAAATGGTGCAACCCTTGCAGCCACTGCGCCATGCTTCAACGTAGAGGCGGTTCACAAGGTCCTCGTCAACCGAGTTCGGCAGGTTCACCGTGACGCTGATGCTGTGGTCAACCCACTTTTGAATGGCACCCTGCATTTTTACCTTCATGAGCCAGTCGACGTCGTTGGCCGTGGCTTTGTGGTAGGGCGATTGAGCTACGAGGTTTTCAATTTCCTCCTGCGAGTATTTTTTGTTCGTATCGAATCCATTCACCTGCATCCAGGTGAGGAACTTGTGGTGGTAAACGATGTATTCTTCAAAGGCATCGCCCGTTTCGTCAATGTAGTCAACGTGCACTTCAGGGTCGTTGGGGTTGACCTTGCGGCGGCGCTTGTAGACGGGCATGAACACAGGTTCGATGCCCGAGGTAGTTTGCGTCATGAGGCTGGTAGTGCCTGTGGGTGCAATGGTAAGGCAGGCAATATTGCGTCGGCCGTATGTTACCATGTCGGCATAGAGTTGCGGGTCGGCCTCCTTGATGCGGAGAATGAAGGGGTTGTTCTTTTCGCGTTCGACATCGTACACCTTGAACGCACCACGTTCGCGTGCCATGATGGTGCTGGAGCGGTAGGCACTGAGGGCAAGGGTGCGCTGCACTTCGATGGCCATGTCAGTGGCCTCCTGCGTGCCGTAGCGCAAACCGAGTGCTGCCAGCATATCGCCTTCGGCCGTGATGCCCACACCGGTACGGCGGCCCATAGCCGTTTTTTCCTTGATTTTTTCCCAAAGGTGGTATTCGGTAAACTTCACCTCGTCGTTTTGCGGGTCGTTCTTCACCTTTTCGATGATGCGGTCAATTTTTTCCTGCTCCAAGTCGATGATGTCGTCCATGAAGCGCTGAGCCAGCTGCACGTGACGTTTGAAGAGTTCAAAGTCGAATGTAGCCTCGGACGTAAAGGGGTTCTTTACGTAGGCATAGAGGTTGATGGCCAGCAGGCGGCAGCTGTCGTAGGGACAGAGGGGAATTTCGCCGCAGGGATTGGTCGACACGGTTTTGAAGCCCAAGTCAGCGTAGCAGTCGGGTATGCTTTCGCGCTGAATAGTGTCCCAAAAGAGTATGCCGGGTTCGGCACTGCGCCAGGCATTGTGTACAATTTTTTTCCACAAGGCAGCAGCGTCAATGTCCTTTTCGAACAAGGGCTTGTCTGCGTCAATGGGGAACTGCTGATGATAGGGGCGTTCCTCGGTGGCACAGCGCATGAACTCATCGTCGATTTTCACGCTGACATTGGCACCGGTGATTTTGCCTTCAACCATTTTGGCATCCACAAAATCCTCGGCTTCGGGGTGTCGAACGCTGATTGAGAGCATGAGTGCGCCTCGGCGTCCGTCCTGAGCCACTTCGCGCGTAGAGTTGCTGTAACGCTCCATAAAGGGAACGATGCCGGTTGAGGTGAGGGCTGAGTTTTTAACGGGTGAACCTTTGGGACGGATGCCCGAAAGGTCGTGACCCACACCGCCACGGCGCTTCATCAGCTGTACTTGCTCTTCGTCGAGTTTCAGAATGGCACCGTATGAGTCGGAGTCGCCCTCAATGCCAATAACAAAGCAGTTCGAGAGCGAAGCAATCTGATGCGTATTGCCAATACCCGTCATGGGCGATCCTGCCGGTACAATGTAACGGAAGTGGTCGAGCATACTGAAAATCTCGTCCTTGCTCACGGGATTGGGGTACTTGCTTTCAATGCGGAAAAGTTCATTGGCAATGCGGTGGTGCATGTCCTCGGGTGAACGTTCAAAGATATTGCCAAACGAATCCTTCATGGCATATTTGTTCACCCATACGCGAGCTGCAAGCTCATCGCCTTTGAAATATTCAAGCGAGGCATTGAAAGCCTCATCGTAAGAGAAGATTTTTTGTTCCACTGATCTGGGGGTTTTTCAATTTGCGGGTGCAAAGCTACTCAAAAACTATAAATATAGCAAAACAAAACGAGCGTTTTTTGGATATTGTTTTCCGTTTTGTTTTTGTATTGTGCTGATAATCAACTATTTGGATGTATTTGCCTTAGGTAGAAGTTTTCCAAAATGATTATTCCGTCAGGTTATCAGCAGTTTTGCATCGTTGAGTGAATGAGTAAAAGTAGAGTTGGTTCGTTTACTATTGATTGAGTGTGAGTGTGTGGGAAAGAAACAGAAGCTGCTTGAATTCGTTAAAGATAAATCAAACAGCTTCTGTCTGGTGGGTTTAAACTATCGCTTTGTTACTCGAAAAAGTCGGTTTCCGTATGTTTGGTTTCATCCGGAAGCGTTCGGGTATCTTTTGTCTCCTTGCCCTCCTTTATGTTTTTGTTCGCCTTATCTTCCTTTTTTTCTTTGAGTCCGTGCAGTTTTCCGGCATTTTCGTGGCTGTGTGTATCAGCTTTTGGGGTAGGCATATTGCCGTGCGCATGGTCAACGTGCAGCGTAGTATCTTCGGGTTGAACATGCAGGAATGTCGAGTCGGTCTGCGCAGTTTTGATTGTGTCGGCCGTTTCCCTTTGCGGTTCGTCGTGCGTTTCAATCATTGGCACTTCCTTGATCGTGTCAGTAGGCGTTTGTTCGGGTTCAGGCATTTCGCCCTGTTGCGTTTCGGTAGGTTCGGGCGAAGTTTCAGGTTCGGAAGTCCACAGCGAGGCCGTGCCGAAGATGATTACGCCGGCCAGTCCGAGATAGGTCAGGGCATTGCAGAATTTGTCTTGAAAGTTAGCCATGTTGTTAGGGAATAGATGGAAAGAAAAAGTGAACTTGCTGCCAGATGCGGCATAGAACAGGCAAGATGTGAACTTGCGGAATAATCACCCTTGTGTCAAAAAAACACGCTGCGGATGAACAGTCATCGCGCAGCGTTGATGGGGGTATTTATTCGGCAGCAGCCTCTTCAGCAGTTTCTTCAGCAGAAACGAACTGCGTGTATCCACCTTTTACGAGGATGTTGTACCACTGAATGAGTTTTTTGATGTCCGAATCGTGTACGCGGTCGCGGTCGTAGTCGGGCAAAACAGCAGCCATGAAGTCGGCGAGTTCAGCTTTGGTAGCCTTTTTGTAGTCGATAGCTGTGGGTTGAGCGTTTTCCTTGTCAGCGATAGCTTGGAAAATTTCCATCAGCGGTTTATCGTCTTCGTTCGTGTACATTGAAACGTCATTGAGTGATGTAACGCGGTCGCGAGCTCCAGCGGGGATACGCTTTTTAGCTTCGTCAACGGTTTCAACAATCAGCATACCACGTCCTTGCGAAACGAGGCGATACAAACCGGGCTTGCCCGAAATGGCCAAAATAGTGTCTTGCATATTAAGAAAATGTTGTGTTTTGTTGTTCTTTTGTGAATATACAGGTGCAAAGTTAGTGCAAACCGAATGCAAAGCCAAAGAAAATCTGCATTTTCTTTGGCTTTGCTGAGG
>FR901760.1 GCA_000437675.1 Prevotella sp. CAG:891 | reverse complement strand
AACTCAATCGTGGGTTTTCCTCCTTTTGTAGGGTAGGGTCCGGTGTTCCGGTTATTGAGCCAACAGGCGCTTGGTCACTTCCGAAATGGCTTTGCCGTCGGCACGGCCTGCCAGTTTCTTTGAAGCTACGCCCATAACCTTGCCCATGTCCTTGGGCGAGGTGGCACCTACTTCGGCAATGATGGCCTTGACCTCGGCTTCGACCTCCTCGGGCGTGAGTGCCTTGGGCAGGTATTCCTCGATGACTGCAGCTTGTGCAGCCTCTTCGGCAGCAAGGTCTTCGCGGTTCTGCGAAACGTAGAGGGCTGCGGTGTCGCGGCCTTGCTTGGCGAGCTTCGACAGAATTTTCAGTGCGGCTTCGTCGGTCAGCGTGTCGTTGGCGCCGGGTTGGGTCTTGGCTTCGATAAAGTATTTTTTGATGTTGCGCAGGGCTTCAAGGCGCACTTTGTCCTTGGCCTTCATGGCGGCTACGATGTCTTTGCTTACTTTTTCAAAAAGGTCCATAGTATGTATGTGTTTGATATTGTTTACAGGGGTCGTTACCCCGGTGAAGATGCGTGGGGTATGGCCGTTGGTTGCGCGGCACGCGGTTTGACACCGGCGGCTTTGCAAGGGGTTATTTGTTGCTGGTTTCGTTTGTGTTCGACAGGCGGCAGATGGCTTCCCATTCCTTGCGGGTGCGCAGATAAGTGGGGGTGTCAGCCACTCGCTCAATGAGTTGTTCATTGCGCAGGTCGTCGTCGGTAAACAGATAGTAGCTGATGCGTCGCGTCAGTTTGCGGTTGTTGGTGTAGTAAGCGTTGCGGCGGTCGGTTGTTTCGGTCGTTTCTGACTGGTTCTTCACCGCTTCCTGTTCGGCTGTGATTTCCTGAATTTGCTTGGCAGCAGCCTCTTTCTGCTTTTTCTTTTTGTTGTAGAGTCCGAATCCTGATGCCAGAATGGTAATTTTTACTTTTTTGCCGAGCGAGGGGTCGATAACCAACCCCCACTTGGTTTGTATCTGGCTGTCGAACTTTTGCATGAAGGCTGTCACTTCGTCGAGCTCGCCGGTGAGGAGTACGCCGTCTTTTTCCTTGCTGGTGCTGATGGCCAGGAGGATGCGGTCGGCATTGTAGACGTCGTTGTTGTTGAGCAGCGGCGAGTGCAGGGCATCTTCGATGGCGCGGGTTACGCGGTGGTCGCCCTCGGCATAGCCCGACGACATGACGGCTACACCGCCGTCGGTGAGTGTGGTGCGGACATCTTCGAAGTCGAGGCCTACCTTACCGTGCATCGAAATGATTTCGGTGATGGAGCGTACGGCGGTCGAGAGGGTTTGGTCGGCGCGCTTGAAGGCATCGATGATGCTGAGGTTGGGGTAGATTTCGCACAGGCGTTCGTTGTTGATGACGAGCAGGGCGTCTACTTCCTTGGCCAGCACTTCGAGTCCGTCGAGTGCTTTGTCGATTTGGCGTTCGCGTTCAAACAAAAAGGGGATGGTTACGATGCCGATGGTGAGGATGCCCTTGGCGCGGGCTTCGCGAGCAATGACGGGCGAGGCGCCGGTGCCTGTTCCGCCACCCATACCGGCGGTGATGAATACCATGTGGGTGTCGTCGTCGAGGAGTTCCCTGATTTTATCTACGCTTTCTTCGGCAAAGTGTTTGCCCTTCTTAGGGTCGCCTCCGGCTCCGAGACCGGGGCCTAACTGCAGGCGGTCGGGCACGGGAGAGTCGGTCAGGGCTTTCGAATCGGTGTTCGTTACCACGTAGCGCACGTCGGGTATTTCGTCGCGGTACATTTGGCCAACGGCATTGCCGCCGCCGCCACCCACTCCAATTACTTTGATGAGTTTGGGTGTGGTGATGTCTGCAAATTCTATGAGGTCGTTGGGCATGGTTTCGGATGTTTTAAAAAGGGGTGTGTCGGGGCTCGTGTTTGAAGTACTCCGTAGAAATTGTGTGGGGTAAACGCTCGCGCTTGGTCCGTTTTAGTAATCGGAATATGGCAAAATGTTATATCCCGATTTCATTTTTTTTCGTGCTTTAAAATCGCTTGGGAATGCCTGTAGGTCAAGGGGGTATGGGTTGTTTTCTGCGGTTTGAAAAAGTCGAGGTGCGATATCAGATGCCGAAAAAATTTGGATTTCGGGGTGCTTTGGTTGTATCTTTGCTTTGGGCTGAATGCCCATTTTAGAGTGTGGAAAAATTTCGAGGTGCGATATTAGGCGGTCAAAAAATTTGGATTTCGGGATTCTCGTGTTGTATCTTTGCTGTCGCAATAAAGGTAGCACTGCAGCATTGATAAGCTGCACATTAGCCTTGACGGATGAAAAAACAATATTCCTTATTTATTCATTCAGCGTTCTTTGACATCGTGTTACAACAGAAAGTAAGGCAGGGGGGCCTGTCTGAAACCCCTACGCATAGAGTAGGGCTTTATCTTACGCTTTTTTGGCAGCATCGTTTGAAGTGCCGGGGGTGGGGCGTTGAGGCTTGTGGCTACATGTGACAAAGCCACACTCGACAACCTGATGTGAGAGAAAAGCGAAGGCAAGCGCTTGCCTCTGACTTTTGCCTCGCACTGTTGGCAAGTGTGGCTTTGATGTAAAATGATGTTTTAGCTGAACGAAATCACCGAGCCAGCAGGGGCTGCATTGCCCGGGTTGGCACTTTCCGGTTCGATGGCCACATTGCCGACGGCTTTGGCTTTGATGTCGGAGAGTACTTCCTTTGAGCGTTTGTAGGTGGGGGTGAGTTCAACCATCGAAATGACTTCCTCGTTGTCGAGGTCGTCGAGTCCGAAGAAGTAGAATTTGGGGCGTTTGCGGAGCATGTCCTTTTTGTCGCCTCCGTAAAATCCTTCGCGGCGTTCTTCGTTTTCCTCCTGTTTTTCCACTTCGTGCTGGCGGCGCGATTCTTCTTCGGCGTCGTGCTTTTCCTGCAGACCAGGTACGTTGTTGATGCCGAAACCGGTGGCAAGAATGGTAATTTTAACCGTTTTGCCGAGTTCCGAATCGGTAGAGAGTCCCCATTTCGTTTCTACATCGTCGTGGAATTTCGACATGAAGTCGTGTACTTCGTTCATTTCCTCCATCATGAGGGTGTCGCCTTCTTTTTCGGCACAGAACGAGATGGAGAGCAGCACTTTCTTTGAGTTGAAAATGTCGTTGCGGTTGAGCAGCGGCGAATGAAGGGCTGCTTCGATGGCCTTGCTTACGCGGTTTTCTCCTTCGCCGTAGCCGGTCGACATGATGGCCACACCACCGTCTTTGAGCACGGTGCTGACATCGCGGAAGTCGAGGTTGATGATACCGTGCATGGTAATGATTTCGGCAATTGAGCGGGCAGCAACGCTGAGGGTGTCGTCAGCCTTTTCAAAGGCCGAAAGCACGTTGAGCTCAGGGTAAATTTCGCGCAGACGCTCGTTGTTGATTACGAGCAGTGCATCGACGTGTTTCGAAATTTCGTCGACACCGTCGAGTGCTTGGTCGATTTTGCGGTTACCTTCGAACAGGAAGGGAATGGTTACGATACCTACCGTAAGAATGCCCATGGCCTTGGCTTCGCGGGCAATGATGGGGGCTGCACCGGTTCCGGTACCACCGCCCATACCGGCAGTGATGAATACCATTTTGGTGCCGTCGTTGAGCATGGAGCGGATTTGTTCCACACTTTCTTCGGCTGCCTGACGGGCGCGTGCCGGACGGTTGCCGGCTCCGAGTCCTTCCTTGCCTAACTGCAAACGGACGGGTACGGGCGAGTCGGCCAGTGCCTTGGAGTCGGTGTTACACACCACGAAGTTCACATCGTGAATACCCTCGCGATACATGTGGTTTACGGCATTACCGCCACCGCCACCCACACCGATTACTTTGATAATCGAGGGAGTAGTGGTAGGTATTCCCATATCTATAAGGAGATCGTTGTTATCTTCTGACATAAGAGTAAGTTGTTTATTGGGGTGTGTGGCTCTTTGCCGTGCAGGCGTGTGGGTTTATTTGCCAAACTGTTTGCGCATGGCTTGTTCCCTTTGACCGGCCGGTTACTGCAGTCACGCATCCTTGCGTATCGCGATAATGGGTTAGTTGTCCTTTTCGCTGACCAGTCCGCTGAAGAAGTCGCGGATTTTGGTGCCGAACAATTTGAAGTTGTTTTTTCTTGCTGCAGCCTTTAAGTTGGCTTCTTCTTCAAGTTTACGTCTGGCTTCGGCTTCGGCTTCAGCTTTGATTCGTGCCGTTTCTTCGGCAGCAATTCGCAGGCGTTCTTCTTCGGTGATGATGGGTTCTTCGGGCACTTCGGGTTCCTCGGGTTCTTCGGGCTCGGGTTGTCCGATAGAGCCTCCGCAGCAGTTAATTTCGCCCTTGTCGAGCAGTGCAATGGCGGCGTTCCATTGTCCGTCGGCATTGAAGTCGGGGAAGTCTTTATTCACCAAGGGGATGCGCAGATTGCGCACGAAGCGGATTTTTTCGAACTTCGTGTCGCGTACGAAGGCCTTGTCAATGTCTTTCATGTGCGAGGCACCACCGGTGATGATGAGTCCGCCAATGAGTTGGGCATTGTCGTATTTCGAAAGGGTGATTTGCGTTTTGACGTTGAGAATGATTTCTTCGATACGGGCTTCGACGAGTCCGCAGAATTCTTCGTACTTCACCTGTCGTCCGTCGCGCAGCAGAATGGGTTTGTGCTCTTCGGCATCGGAATCGGCAATGGCCGAACCGTACTTCAGTTTGAGTTCTTCGGCTTCGTCGTCCTCAATTTGCAGCGACATGATGTCGCGGTTGATGTTGGCACTTCCCAAGGGGATTACGGCGAGGTGGCGCAGCATGTTGTTTTTGAACACAGCCACGCTGGTAGTTTCCGATCCCATGTCGACGAACACACAGCCAGAGCGTTTTTCGGGTCCGGTCAGGATGTTGTCGGCCATGGCCAGTACGGTAATGGGCAGGTCGGCAATAGAAACAGATGCATTGCGGAAGCAGTTTCTGATTTCTTCGCGTACGGTAGAATTGGCCACGATGTTCAGGTAGTGGCCTTCGATATTATCGGTGAGAATGCCGACGGGTTCGGTTTGCAGCTGCGTGCCGAGTCGGTATTCCTGGGGTACAGATTCGAGAATGTCGCGGTCGATGTTGGCCGAATTGCGGTTTTCGTCGCACATGGAGTCAATCATGTCCTGTGTTACCTCAACTTTGCTGTCGAGGTGGCGCACCACTGTGTTAGCTACAGTGTGCATGCCCATACCGCCAATACCCACATAGACGCGGCTGACGCTCTTCTGCATTTTCTGCTCCAGTTTTTCCTTGATGTTGATGATGCATTGCGTCATCTTGTTGACGTTGTTGATACGTCCTTTCCGGATAAACGTGGTTGAGGGCTCTTGAGCGAAGGCAAGGATTTGGATGGCGCCATCGGGTTGCTTGCAACCGGCAATGCCGGAAACCTTGGACGAGCCAAGTTCGATAGCTACTATGAAGTTGTCTTCTGTTGCCATTATATTTGTTTTTTTGAATTATCAGAGTGAAAGGGGCTTCTGCTCCCGGATTGAAAAGAGCCGGGAATGTCCCGGAAAAATCCCGTTGCCGGGTGTTTGTCTGCTTAGCCCGCCTCCGCCAGAAAATGGCCTTTGGCAGCTTTGTGCTTTTAAGCAGATATTCCCCCGGCAGTATTTGTCGGGGGGAAATGGAGCCGCAATCAGCTGTGTTTGCGGGGAGTGCCTTTACGGCCTACTATTTGCGAAGTGTGCTCAACCGAGATTTCGCGGTATTTGTTCCAGCCCACCTGCGGTAACACTTTTTCATAGAAAGTGTAGAGGTTGCGGAACTTCGTTGATATGTTATTGGCATTGCCAAAGTCGATGATGTGGTTTCCCACTCTCGGCACCAATTGCAGGTGCTCGTTTGGCAGCACGTTGATTTGTTCGATTTGGTTGTTCCAAAAAGCATCGTCGCGCAGAAAGCGTCCCATAGCCACCAGGTGCTGTTGGGCGAATTTCGACGAAATGTTTCCCGTTGCCACCACCATGTCGGCCACATATCCCGCCGGTTTGAGTTTGCGTCCCCGGCTGTCGAGGTAATAGTCCTCGCCATTGTTGCTAATGATGCGCATGAGCGGCAGACGTTGCACGATGAGGATGTTGACCGTTCCGTTGGGTGCCTTGTAGCAAGCCACAGAGTCGATAAACTGGTTTTGCTTCAAAGCCATTTCGATGGTTTCGCTGTTAATTTGGTGCATGGCTTTACCGATAGGGTAGAGCTTTGCCTTTCGCAGCAATCTGTCGGCTTCGTCGCCAGTGATAAATCCGGCGTGCGTACTGTCGGCGATGGTGTAGTTCAGAGCCGTACACAGCGTTTTGTTTTCCTTTTGTGTAAGGTTGGTAAACGCAAATCCAAGGTAGGCAATCAGCGCTACCAGCAAGAGGAGTTTGAATACGGTCTTCATCCTTCCAACTTATCTGTTTTTAAGACTGTTCCATAATTTGCTTAAGCTGGGGTATGTAGTTCACCACATCGCCCGCGCCCAGCACAATGAGCACATCGTAATTACCCTTACGCACCACTTCGGGAAGTTCGTCTTTGCTAATCAGCATTTTCTGCATATCGGGTCGCAGGTTGTCGTAAATCAACTGACTGCTGACGCCTTCGATGGGCAGTTCGCGTGCCGGATAGATTTCCGTAAGAATCACCTCGTCGAGCAGCGAAAGGCTTTCGGCAAACTCTTTATAGAAATCGCGTGTACGCGTATAGAGGTGGGGTTGGAAAACGGCTGCCACTTTGCGTCCGTTGAATACCTCGCGAACCGAAAGAATGCTCTGGCGTATTTCCTCAGGGTGGTGGGCATAGTCAGAGAGCAACACGTGGCGGTCG
The DNA here is from genome assembly GCA_000437675.1 of Prevotella sp. CAG:891. Classification (GTDB taxonomy): domain Bacteria; phylum Bacteroidota; class Bacteroidia; order Bacteroidales; family Bacteroidaceae; genus Alloprevotella. The sequence goes on along the minus strand of FR901760.1, from coordinate 3,323 downwards.
GTTTTCAATGCAAAGTCGAAGCGGCGATCGACGCCAGCAAAGCTCAGCATGGCGCGTCGAATTTCATCGGCTGTGGCACCGGCTATCTGCGCCAATGCCATGGCGGCGATACCATTGTCGATGTTGATGCTCACCGGCACACCTAATTCCACGTTGTCAATACACTCAATGGGCGAAACAAAGTCGAACACGATACGTCCGCCACCGATACGGATGTTTTCAGCGTGGAAATCACCCTCGTTGCGTGCATACTCGTAGCGTCTTACTCCCTGTTGCAGTTCATCCTTCATTTTCAGTCCGCGGTGAATAATCAGTGCACCGCCGGGTTGAATGAGTGTGGTGTAATGGTGGAAACTTTCAAGGTAAGCCTCTTCAGTGCCGTAGATGTCGAGATGGTCGGCATCGGTTGCCGTGATGACTGAAGCAAAGGGGCGCAAGTGATGGAACGAGCGGTCGAATTCATCAGCTTCAATAACCACAAACGGACTTTCCTGATTCAGCAAGTAGTTCGTTCCGTAGTTTTTCGTAATGCCTCCTAAAAAGGCATTGCATCCCACATGGCTTTCGTGCAGCAGGTGTGCTGCCATCGAAGTTGTAGTGGTTTTGCCGTGCGTACCGGCCACACACAAGCCCTTCATTGAGCGGGTCAGTGTGCCGAGCACTTCGGCGCGTTTTTGTATGTTGAAACCGCCTTGGCGGAAATACGTCAGTTCGCGGTGCGTTTCCGGGATAGCCGGTGTGTAAACCACGAGCGTATGCTCCTTGTCGCGGCATTCGGCCGGAATAAGTTCGGGATTGTCATCGTAGTGAATGTCAGCCCCTTCGGCTCTCAGTTCCTCCGTCAGGTTACACGGTGTGCGGTCGTATCCGCCAACAATCATACCCTTCGATAAGAAATAGCGCACCAATGCGCTCATGCCGATTCCGCCGGCACCGATAAAATATACTGCGTTCATTATTAGCAAGTGGGAGTTGAACTATGAGAAAAAACAGCCGTGGCATTTCAGTGAGTCTGCTCATGCCGCCGATTTTTCCGTTGTCTGCAATTTCAGGCTTTCTGCATTTGATTCATGGCCAGTTTGATAACTTCGTCCGCAATGTCCGAAGCCGCGTTGGGTTTCGCCAGTTGCAGGATGTTTCGTCCCAGACTTTCCAGTTTTGCAGGATCCGTTACTGTGTTGATAGCCTGCGGCAACAGGATGCGTCTGGCTTCGGCATCCGTTACATAAAGAGCCGCATTTTGCTGAACCAGCGCCAAAGCGTTTTTCGTTTGGTGATCCTCGGCCACGTTGGGCGAAGGCACCAGGATAACCGGTTTACCCAGCAGGCAGAATTCCGAAATACTTCCGGCTCCCGCTCTTGAAATCACCAAGTCGGCGGCCGCGTATGCCTCGCTCATGTCGCTGATAAAGTCCGTCACAATCAAGTTTTCCGGGCAGCCACGTCGTTGCAGTTCGTTGTGAATTTTTTCACTGTAATACTTACCTGTTTGCCAGATGAACTGCACCTTTTGTTGCTGTTTTACCAAAGGCAGGTTTCCGAGGATGCTATCGTTGATGGTGCGCGCACCGAGCGATCCGCCCACAATCAGGATGGTTTTCTTACCTGGCACCAGTCCGAACCGTCTGACCGCTTCATCCTTGTTCAGTGCAGTGTTTAGCAGGTTCTGTCGTACCGGATTGCCGGTGAACAGTATTTTGTCAGCCGGGAAAAAGCGTTCCATGCCATCGTAGGCCACACAGATTCTCCGGGCATTTTTAGCAAGCAGTTTGTTTGTAACGCCGGCATACGAGTTTTGTTCCTGCAGCAAAGTCGGGATACCCATTGACTCAGCCATGTTCAGCGGGATCCCCATTGGCTCACCGATGTCCAGCGTCGCTCCGCTGGCAAACCCGCCAACGCCCACCGCTACCTGCGGTTTGAACTCGCTCAATATTTCGCGAGCCATGTTCCGGCTCTTCATGATTTTAAAGAGCACGGGAATATTCTTCAGCCAGTTTTTGCGGTTGAAGCCCACAATAGGCAATCCCTTGATGGGATAGCCGGCAGCAGGCACGCGCTGCATTTCCATGCGTCCTTCTGCTCCCACAAATAGAATCTTGGCATCCGGACGTTTTTCGCGGATAGCATTGGCTATTGATACTGCGGGAAAAATGTGGCCACCTGTGCCACCTCCGCTGATGATGACCCTTAATTCGTCGTTCATAATGGTTCTCGCTAAGTGTAGGTGTGGCTGTTTCTTTCCGGCCGCTCGTTTCGGGGCAATCGGGCCGAGGCAGACGGGGTGGAAAATACCTTCCGCACGGGGTCCTACCTGGCCGGTTCGTTAAGTCGACTGCCGGAAATACGCTGAAATTTATGTTAAAACAACCTCAATTTCTTTGGTCATAAATAGGTGCATTTTTCTTTCTCCACCTACTTATACACTACAAGCGCAAAATTAGCAATAATTTTTCGGAGTTTCTCTGTTTCGTCGTAGAATTTCATAAAGAAATAGAAAGCAGTGTTTTCCGATTGCCCTATTTTAGGGCCAGTCAATCTGCTCGGTGTTAAAAGTTGAAAAGTTTTTTCAGAGCATTTCTGCCAGTTCTTCCACGTTGTCAGCCACTTGAAACAGTTCGCCGGGCTTTTCCGACACCAGGCCCTGTCGGCACAAATCGTCGACGGCTTCGAGCAGTTTGTTCCAGCAGCCGTCGATGTTGAGGAATATCACCGGTTTCCGTTCGATGCCGATTGCGCTGTTGGCCAACACCGTAAACACTTCGTCGAGCGTACCGATTCCTCCTGGCAGAGCCACGAGCACGTCGCTTTCGCGGTTCATCATAGCTTTGCGGTCGGTCAGGTCCACACAGCGAAAGGTCACATCCACGGCCTCGCTTTCAAGTCCGCGTGCCACGATGATGTCTGGCACCATGCCAAACACGCGTCCGCCGTTGGCTTTCACGCTCTGTGCCAATGTTTCCATCAGTCCTTTGCGTGCACCGCCATACACCAGCGTACGTCCGGTTTGTCCGATGAGTTCGCCCACTTTTTGTGCAGCCTCGGTGTAGCTTTCGGGTAAATCGGCTTTTGATGAAAGGTAAACGCCTATTTTCTGATATTTCATTATGAGTCTGTCTTCGAATTTAAACAAAAGAGATGATTCTTAGGCAGCGTGTATACCGCCTTTACCTGAGCAAAGGTACAAACGTCAAGGCACATAAACCAAATACCCTCACACACTTTTTTTGCTGCTGAGCCCACTCTATGCTCAAATGCATCACAATTCCTTCGCTGTCAACAGTTGTCTATGTAGTCGTCCCTTAAAAAGCCCATTTTTGCGA
>FR901759.1 GCA_000437675.1 Prevotella sp. CAG:891 | reverse complement strand
TATCCTCGTCAATGCACTCACAAGTTGTGCCTTTCTTCTCCCAATACTTGTTATCGTCACCACGGAAGATAACAGAAGTAGCCAAGGTTGACTTCTTTAGCTTACCTTCCTTGACGAGTTTTTGCTTCTCTGTTTTTATCTGTTCAAGCAACTCTTGTGCAGTACCTTCTTCTGCTATTTGCGGAACGAGTTTGCCTTGAATTGCCTCTTGAAGGATGCTCTTACGAATAGTATAGGAAAGTTCTTCATTTAACTTATTAAGTTTATCCTGCGCTTTTCCATACTCATCTATATATGGCATCAACTCCTTTGCTTTTGTATCAATACGAAACTGCTCCGAAAGAGGTGGAAGTGGAACTAACAGAGACGTCATAGTTTCTGTGCTTACACGAGGCATTTTTACACCAAACGTTGCAGAATTAATGTAATCATCTACGTAAGGTGATTTCAAAAAGCTAACAATATAATCTTTGCATATATTGCCGTAGCAAGTGAAAGGTATGATTTCGGGAGTGCAAATACCTCCTTCAGGTGCAACAAGTATCTTTAATAAATATGGACGAAGTTTGCTGTATAAAATGTCACCACGGTTGAAGACGGTCTTGTCACCGATGGCTTTTCGCTCACCAACAGTTTTAATATTCAGCAATCTTCCTCCTTTTTCTATATCTTCCAAATCCAATCCCCATAATTGAGTATCGGCATTCGATGCGTTGATTTTTCTCTTTGTTTGGGCATAAGTTGAGATTTCTCCTAATCGACACCATTCCCATCCCTTTGGTATCTCAAATGGCACTTCCTCATCAATGCAATTCACCTCTCCCGTAGCAAGAAACTTCTCATAATAGGAACTCATAGAACAAATCCATGCCTATTTATTAGGAAAACTTAATGTTTCACTAATAAACGAATAGAAATGGAATTTGACAAATTTGAAGAGTTCCTAAGCCAAGGCAATATGGCTAAGAACACGATTTCGGCATATCTGTATGCCTTGAAGGAGTTTGGCTCTCGACACAAAGAGTTGAACAAGAGAAACTTGTTGGTTTACAAGACCTACTTGATTGAGACTTACAAACCAAAGACGGTGAACCTCCGTATTCAGGCGTTGAACAAGTACCTTGTATTTGTAGGCAAGACTAAGCTCCGCTTGAAGTCGGTCAAGGTGCAGCAACGTTCTTATTTGGAGAATGTCATCAGTAATGCCGACTACACCTTCTTGAAGAACAAGTTGAAGAAGGAAGACAACTTGGAGTGGTACTTTGTGGTGCGTTTCTTAGCTGCGACTGGTGCCAGAGTGAGCGAACTTGTGCAAATCAAGGTTGAGCACGTGCAAGTAGGCTATTACGACATCTACACTAAGGGTGGCAAGATACGCCGTATCTATATCCCCAAGACGCTGTGCTCCGAAACCGAAAAGTGGTTGCAGACAACAAAGCGCACAAGTGGCTATCTCTTTCTCAATCGCTTTGGTGAGCGCATCACGACAAGAGGTATATCACAGCAGTTGAAGAACTATGCCGTAAAGTATGGCTTGAACGAGAAAGTGGTTTACCCTCACTCGTTCCGCCATCGCTATGCCAAGAATTTCTTGGAGAAGTTCAACGACATAACCCTGCTTGCCGACCTCATGGGACATGAAAGCATTGAAACAACACGTATCTATCTGCGAAGAAGTAGTTTGGAGCAACAAGAAATCGTAGATAAGGTTATTACTTGGTAAAATGCCTATAAAGGTTCATAGGAATAAGAGTAGAAAGAGATGCAGGCCTCTTTCTACTCTATCCATGTAAAACGTTTTATCATATGACATGCATATATTAACGACAACAAATCTATATGTCAGTAAATCATGTTATCATCATAAGTGGCTGTTTCTTCTGTATTTTTTTTCGTTAACTCGTCAGTCAGTGCATACTTCCGTTTTTTTAATTACTTTTGCAATGAATTTCAGAGAATAAGCAGCTTAGGCCTTGTATTTAGGATTGAACAAGCAGCAAGCGAGCTCACAGCTTCGATGCTATCTGCCTTGTCTGCCTTTACTGAACAGAACAATACAAAAACTCCATTCATGTTGAAAACTTTTTCGTCCATACTCATTGCATGCAGTGCCCTGGCTCCGCTCACAACCGCAGCCGAAACCATTGCAGCCGACACGCTCTGCGCTGCGGAATCTTTTCCCCGAAACGAGACAGACGTTCATTCGCATACCCCTTCGAACAATAGCCACTCCACCGGCAACATGTGGCAGCGCGCTGCCAAAGGCATTCAGTATCGTGCTACGGCACAGGTGAATGCAGCCGACGGTATGGCGCCGTTGTGGCTGACTTCAAACCGTTATGGCTTGTCGTCGGTCGATGGGTCAAACGGCTATTTGCGTGTGGCGCTTGAACGCTCCGTTATGCGCGACTCTTTGAGCAAATGGCGTTTAGGTTATGGGGCTGACGTGGCGGTGGCCTATAACTTCACGAGTACTGCAGTGGTGCAGCAGCTTTATGCCGACTTTGATTACAAGCTGGTGCGCCTCACAATCGGTGCCAAGGAACATCCTATGGAGTTTAAGAATCAAGAACTCAGTTCGGGTAGCCAAACGCTTGGTATCAACGCACGCCCCATTCCCCAGGTGCGCATCGGGTTGCCTGAATATTGGAACATATCCGGCCGTGGAAACTGGGCGGCCATCAAGGGTCACATTGGCTATGGCATGATGACCGACGGACGTTTTCAGCGCGACTATTTGACTTCTCCCGGTGCACAATACGCGCGCAAGGTTCTTTTCCACTCAAAAGCGGGTTATCTGCGACTGGGTAACGAGGAGAAGTTCCCCATCACCTTTGAAGGTGGATTGGAAATGGCCTGTCAGTTTGCCGGCACCATCCATTACAAGCCCAATGCCGACGGAACGCAACGTGCACCCGAAAAGATGCCCCACGGATTTCGCGATTTCATCGACGCTACTTTGGGCATTGGTGGCGACCCGAGCGACGGCATTTATGCCAATGCCACGGGCAACACAGTGGGTAGCTGGCTTTTCCGCTTGAACTACAAGGGCAAGAACTGGCGTGTCAGTGCCTACCTCGACCATTACTTCGAGGACCATTCGCAAATGTTTTGGGAATATGGTTGGCGCGACGGTCTTTACGGCATCGACATCACCCTGCCCCGCAACCGCTTTGTAAGTTCGGTGGTATATGAATACCTGAAAACCACTTACCAGAGTGGTGCCCTCTACCACGACCACACGCCGGGACTGGCCGACCAAATCAGTGGTTCCGACAGCTACTACAATCATGGCATTTACGGTGGTTGGCGTCATTGGGGCATGGCCATCGGTAACCCGCTTTACGTTTCACCGCTCTACAAGAACAATGGTACGCTGAACTTTATCGGCACTCGCTTCAAAGCGCATCACCTGGGTTTGAGTGGCGACCCGCTGCCTTCGCTCCACTACCGTTTGCTCTACTCGCACGAACGCAATTTGGGCAACTACGGCTCAACCAGTTTGGCTACACTGACCAACCACAGCATGTTGGCCGAAGTGCATTTCTCGCCCGAACGTTTGGGCCGGTTAAACACTCGCGGTTGGACTGCCGGCTTGGCCATTGCGCTCGACCGCGGTGACTTGGTGGGCAACAACTTCGGTGCTCAACTCACTTTGGGTTATTCGGGTCTGTTCGGTAAATAATCATCGCCTCCGTTGTTGTCTCTTCCCCCTCTAAAGGGCTGACGTTGTGCATCATCGTTTGTGTGCCCCTATGGAGATGCAACCCTACATTTGAAACTGCACATCTAAGTCGCCTTTTCACTGATAGATATTCGGTGAAAAGGCGACTTTTTTTGTTTTCTACATTTGTTTTTCACCCTTGTATTCACCGATTGTTTGCTACGCTGTGATGCAAAGTTTCTGGTTCGTTTGCACGCAATGCCTTTTCACCTGAACTCATTTATGGAGTAAATATTAAACGAGTTTCTGGTTCAAAAGTGAAATAAAATAAAAAATCAGACAAGCATCCGCCATCGTCTTTCAGCATATCGGGGCATGGGGCTGCGCATCTGAAAAAATCATTCCAAGTTTGTTGAAATTAGTTCCGAGCCTGTTGAAATTAGTTCCGAGCTAGTTCAAATTAGTTCCGAGCTAGTTTTGAGAATATCGGAACTATTGAAAACCAGCACTTTCAAAAAACTGCCAATCGTTGTTTCCCGAACGTATGTTTCTGTATGGAATCAAAGAAGCAGGGAAATGAACCATTTTGTTTTAATTAAGTATTTTGTTAAAACCAATACGAAGTGTACGCCCCTTACTCACTTTAAAGCATGCACTTGTTTTTCGACGCAAATTCACGAAATACGCTCCAGAAAACAGGAAAGCAGCCCCCGAATGACGCATGGCCGGAGAATGGGCATAGGGATATTTAAAAAACGTGGACGGCATGCCATATTTTGACACTAAAGGCCGGGAATTAACAAGGAGGTAAAAAAAAAGAGGCTGCGACTTAGCGTATCACTTTTCTTTTTGTACATTTGCGCCCGCAAATGAAACTTAACTGGCTTATATTGTTGATTGTTGCGATGCTTTCGGCATCGCTCACTTACATGACAAATACAGCAGATGCCGCAACCCCAAACGAGGTTACGACACCTGCCGCCAATGGTATGCCGCTAACCGACCAAGACGATGACAACCGCTCTCGGCATGGCATACAGAGTTTGTCTGCTTGCCCGATTATTTCTTTCGCTTCCCTAAGTGTCGGTGAAGAACATGGCAGGGGAAACAGCGGAAACGCTTCGCTGTTCAAACTGCATGCTTGGCTGACGTGTCATAATTCCGATGTGCTCCACACGCTTGGTGACATTGCAACGCCGCATGCAAACCGCATATGTTACTACATTTACCACAGAAACCTCCGCATTTAATAGTCGACAAAACAACTGCCTTTTCTCCCCCATCGCGCTTGGCAGTTTGCGTATTTCGCATTTTCTCATTTACT
>FR901758.1 GCA_000437675.1 Prevotella sp. CAG:891 | reverse complement strand
CGGCAGACTTTTCCACAAAGGTCTGGGCACATCTTTTGTGCGATTCGGACAATTATGCCATGCCCGATTTGGACTAAACATTTTTTAAGCGTGCGTTAAATCGTTCGGAAAACATTTGATTTTTAGACCACCCACCGAAGGGAACTATTACTCAAATAGCTAATATGAAGGGGTGGGAAACTTTAGTTAAATACTAGAACGTCATCCTGCTGTGATTCGTCCTCTTCTTCACAAGCTTCTATATTCCATTGCTCTTTGAGGTCATGGATGAACTTTTCCCGATTCCAATTTTCGTCTGCCAAGAGCGCAAATCCGACAAACGTTCCCGGCTTGTTTTCTTCACAATCAGTTTCCGACTCGTTCTTTGACGTACTACTGCATTCCTCTATCACTAATTGTGCATTTTCGTCTTCCGGATCCAGTTCAGCCCATTTTTTTGCATAAGCTAAGGCTTGCTCTTTCTGTCCCGGAAGGTACTGATGGGCATAAGCCATACGCATGTTCCACGTAGCTTCGTTCTCGCCGACATTGCGAACAGATTCCAACAATTCTAAGGCCTTGTTCAGAGCCATTTCCTGTTTATCATTTTCCGGCTCCTTGCCGTGATCACCCAAAATGGCATAGTTCTCATAGCTTCGTACCAATCGCATGATAACCTCAAAGTTACGCTCCACTTCGGGAATGCGCTCCAGGATTCGGATACACTTGGAATAGCTTTCGCGCTCATTCCATTGTTCGATTGCGGCGAAAAACTCCTCTGCATTTTCAGCAGTATAAGGTTCTATCTCGCTATCAGCTTCTGTCAATTTACGTATATCCCCGTCGCTGATAAAGTCTGCTGCATAGAACGAATAATCCAGGTATGCTTCCAAAAGGGGAAGTACCTCTTGAAGGAATGAATGAATGTTAAACACGAACAGGTCGATGTAGCTATAGTCAGTACCCGTTGCACCGCCTATAATCTGTCCTAAGTTATGGGGCTTCAGAATTTCGTCTGTAATGCGATCTTCCAAGTCATGACGGAAATTCAATGTAGCCTGTCCGTCCTGATGGTTTCGGAATACCAGGAAGATTGCTTGCGCACCGAAACTATTGGCGTGATCGAAAATTTCAGTAGATTGACTGTAGTATTCAGCGACAAGCGATTCCATACAAGTTATTCCAAACATCACGTCGGCACGCAGTTCTTTGCTATCCTTGGGTGTTAAGTGGTAACCTGTGTAAAGGTCCTTTGGATTTTCAAAAAATTCTTTGCCGTTGGCTTTCACTGTCTTTTCAATATGCTTTTTCAACTGGGATAAAGCAATCATGCGCTTGTCACTTTTATCAGCCATTTCTACCGTACGGATGTACTTCACCGATACGCCCTCGCCTAATACGAGGTCGAGCATCACACGGAAAGCACCTTCAGCCTGTTCAACAGACAAATTGTCAAATCCCGGATCGTAATACTTGATGTGGAAATCGCTGCTTTCTTCATTATAGGATGGAAGTACCTGAATGTTGCCCAACTCGAAGTTCGTGTCAAACATTTTGAAGCCAAATGAAGTATCTGTACCCTGATTGAATGGGAAAAACTTCCATTTGCCTTTCAAACATTCGGGCATACGCGAAATTACATAAGGATAGATTACAAAGAGGTCCGGCCAACCTTCTACCGAAAAAGTAAATTCATGGTCGCCCCCAATGTTGAATCGTGCGTGTTCGGAAATCAACTGAACTCCCTCACTGACAAATGACATAAAATCGTTGGCTTCTTCATTGGACTTTGGTTGCATCATGCTTGAGAGTTTTTTCTCATTTTCTACAAACCAATTCCAAAACTCCTCTACGCGCTTTGTCAAGGGATGATAAAGATTACACCACCGGATAAATAGTGGCGCATCAGGATCTTCCGGGTCAAGTGCAGCAGCCTTGGTAAAATAGCGTAAAGCCTCCCGTTCGCGGTCTTGGTAATACAGTGCATAGCCCAATCTGAAATTCCAAAGCGCATCATCCTCGCCTTCCAGACGAATCGATTCCAACACTTCTTCAGCTTTGGCATACGCGTTCTGGTTGTTATATGCTCTGGCCAACAGACTCTTTGCTTGAAAGTCGCGTTCTGCTTCGGGAAGTTGTTCCAAAGTATCTATAATTGCTTGATGCTCATCAGCATCGTGCCATTCACTTATTTGTTTGATTAAATCTGCATTCATACGTGTAGGTATTAGGATGGATGTAGTTAGTTATATAAACAACGCAGCGATTTCGGCCACGCTCTATGAGATTGTGACGGAAATCGCTGCTACATATTGTATATTAGATTATTGCGTTGCATGAGTACCACACAAACGGCACTACGGCATTGTTTTACCCGATTACGTGTTGCAATCAGGCTGTATGAGGTTATAACACCCCAAAGGAAAAGAAGGAGAACAACGGCCATAGTCACCGCAAACGTAATCGGTATTGTCATAGGTATTGCTTTAAATGGTTATCACTTAATTGTTCAATCATGCATAGGGTATTTACAGGTTGCCCGTTATAAAAATGGGTTTTGGTTCTTTCTGTATAATTCCAGTTATGGTTAAGATTTCGGCCGCAATATACAAATTATTTGCTTTACCCCCCCCGTTAATGGGTGTTAAAACATTTGTTGGTAGATAATTTTTTCAAATCTTGCTCCTTCAATATATGAGATGTACATATAAAAGATTGAGAATTGACAATGGGTAGTTGTTGAAAATTGCAGGGATTGAAATTGGTGGTAGAATCGTTATCATTGCTTTTGTGGTTTGTCTTGGCTTTAACAAATTTCTGAATAAATACTAATTATGGTCGCTGGTATCTGTACTAAATTTAGGGTGAAACAGTTGGTTGGGAAACAGACCTTGTATCGTTCGTGAAAGCGCTGATTATCAGTAGTTCCTTGTTTGTTTAAAAAGTCTCGGAACTAATTTCAACAAGGTCGGAACTAATTCGAACTAGCTCGGAACTAATTTCAAGAGTCTCGGAATAAATTTTCACAAGGTGCTTCTGCCTGTCTATAATGACTGTTGGCAGATAGGGTAGAGGGTATTTTGCGTTAATATTATTTCACTATTAGAAAAGCTGTGCCATTAACATTTCCTACGAGAACTATGGCTTAGTTTCTGGTTTGTGGTGTTGTTGAGGCTCGTAGAGTGTATGAAAAAGAAAGCTGTGCCATAAACGATGGTTATGGCACAGCTCTTGACATAAATCTTAAGTTATTACTTTAGTTCATAGAGTTATAGGCTATTTACATTTTAAGTTTAATCGAACTGAATAGCCTTGGCTGGTTGTATTCTCGATATGAGAAAACTTGGAATTACCAACGAAAGTATGGTAATTACTAAGGCAAATAGATTTACAGCCAATATCCATCCTAAATGTATTTCTACAGGTACTGCATCTACGTAGTATGTTTCAGGATCGAGGTGTATGATGTGAAACCAGTACTGTAGGGCTATTAAAAGGAAAGCTATTGCATTTCCGATAACTAAACCACGGCTTATAATGAAGGATGCAAACCAAAGAAAGGTATGACGTATGCGGGTATTTGTAGCTCCTAATGCTTTCAGTATGCCAATAGTTCGTGTCCGTTCTAATATAAGAATAAGTAAACCACTGACCATCGTAAATCCTCCCACAATTACCATAATAATAAGTATGACCAGTACATTAACGTCCAAAAGGTCAAGCCATGATAACATTGATATGGTACGAGGATTTTCTTTTATGCTAATTACTGAATATGGATTTCCATTTTGATCGGCTTTTCCTCCTATTTGATGTACCAATGCAGACTGGGCTGTTTGTAAATCGTCATAAGAATTTAGTTTAACCTCAAGACCATTGCTTTGATTTTCAGTCCAGTCATTTAGTTTATTGACTGTGTAAATGTCTGTCAGTACAAAAGTCTTATCAAATTGGGGAATGTGCGTGTCGTAAATACCAGCAATGGTAAAGCGACGTTGTTTTATGGTTTCAGAGAAAAAATAGCTGTAAACCTTGTCACCAACTTTAAGCTTTAAGAGTTTGGCTAATGAGTTGGATATAACGATTTGGTTACTGGATTCTCCCTTTTTAATCTGTGGTATTTTACCTGCAATCAAGTAATTTTTAAGGAATGATACATCGTATTCTTCGCCAATACCTTTCAGCGCTATGCCTGCAAAATTGTCGTTTGTCTTGAATATACCAAGTTTTTGTGAAAAGCGTTGGACATGCTTGACTGCTGGGGTTCTTGAAACCTGCTGAATCAATGCTTGATCGGTTATTAGTGGATAATTCTCGGGTGAGGAATAAATGCGTTGATCCACAATTTCAATATGCGACGTAAAGCCTGCCAGTTTGTTGCGTACTTCATTTTGAAATCCTCTTACAATGCAAACAGATATCAACATTACTGCTAAGCCAATGGCAATTCCAGCAGTGGCTATAACTATGGCAGGAGCTGATGCTTTTCGTCTGTTCTCATTGTTTACATCACCTTTTAGGAAAAAACGTTTAGCTAAAAAAAGTGAGAGCATATATTTGTAAGTTGAGTGAGATATGTTATTCTATAATTGTTATAGTTCTATTATATAAGTGGGCGTTGCAATTTATGCTTACATATTGTGGCTTTTTTATCTATGATTTTGTCAAAGAATATGTGTCTGAATTTAAATAATTAGGTCGCACTTGTACTGATTGGTTGGATTTTTCAATCTGTACAAGTGCAACCGTCTATTTATGAAACAAAACTTTAGGAATAGAAGGTTTCAGATTTTGCTTAAACTGTTCGTCCGGGATATGCTTCAAGTGCTTTTTGCAATACGAGTAATGAGCGTTGTAAGTCTTCTTTATTCAATACGTATGCAATTCGTACCTGATTTTTTCCTGCACCTGGGGTAGTGTAGAATCCTGCTGCAGGAGCCATCATAATGGTTTTTCCTTCATAATCAAAATCTGTAAGACACCAGGCGCAAAATTGCTCGGCATCATCAACGGGTAATTTAGCTACAGTGTAGAAAGCGCCCATTGGAATTGGTGAGTAAACACCTGGAATTCTGTTTAAGCCATCAATAAGGCATTTTCTTCTGTCTACGTATTCGTCATATACTTCACGAGCATAGTCTTCGGGTTCTTCCATAGACGCTTCGGCTACGAGTTGACCAAGTAGGGGAGGGCTTAGACGTGCTTGACAGAATTTCATTACAGCTTGACGGACTTCTGCATTTTTGGTAATGAGCGCTCCAATACGGATGCCGCATTCACTGTATCTTTTAGAAACAGAATCAATAAGCACAACATTCTGTTCTATACCTTCAAGATGGCATGCGGAAATGTAGGGTGATCCAGTATAGATAAATTCGCGATAAACTTCGTCCGAGAAAAGGTATAAATCGTATTTTTTTACCAAATCGCGGATTTGATTCATTTCACGGCGTGTATATAAATAGCCTGTTGGGTTGTTGGGGTTGCAAATGAGGATGGCACGGGTTTTTTCGTTAATTAATTCCTCAAATTTTTCAACTTTTGGAAGTGAAAATCCCTCTTCAATGGTTGTAGCTATTGTGCGAATTTTTGCACCGGCTGATATGGCAAATGCCATATAGTTTGCATAAGCTGGCTCAGGTACAATGATTTCATCACCGGGATTCAAGCACGACAGGAATGCAAATAGCACAGCTTCTGATCCACCAGCCGTTATGATAATATCATCTGGTGTAAGATGGATACGATATTTTTCGTAATAATGTGTAAGTTTCTCACGATAGCTACGAAATCCTTGGCTAGGACTATATTCAAGCACTTTGCGGTCAATGTGACGCAGTATGTCTAATCCCGCTTCAGGGGTAGGTACATCTGGCTGGCCGATATTAAGATGATACACATGAATACCTCTCTCCTTGGCAGCACTGGCCAAAGGAGCCAATTTGCGGATAGGTGATTCCGGCATGACAATAGCTCTATCAGAAATACTTGGCATACTCAAATCGTAATTATGTAGATGATGACTTATTGTTGATGTTGAGCTATTATGAAACAGGGTTTGCACAGAGCAATTCAATGCTCCCCGTTACTTGCCTGGTTCAATATTAACTCAACTATGGCAAAGGTACAAAAAATACGTAATCACAAAAATTTTATGCTATTTATATTTTACTAAGTAGGTACTCAAA
>FR901757.1:9735-27588 GCA_000437675.1 Prevotella sp. CAG:891 | reverse complement strand
GAAACGGCCGACGTCGTCGTACAGAATGCCGACCCCATGGGCGTGGTTCACGCCATTGCCATTAGCCGCACCACCCGCCGCATTGTTAAGTTAAACATCACTTTAGCCTTAGGTGTCAAATTAGCAGTCATTCTTACAGGTGCCCTTGGCCTCACCGGACTTTGGGCGGCGGTACTGGCAGATACGGGCGTGGCACTGTGGTGTGTGGCCAACACTTATTTCATTCAGAAACGCAGCTGATTCATTCCGCGCATTGCATTTTTTATTGGAATGTTGCGTATACCTACTGCGTATGCTCATTCAGCAAACTCGCCCGTACTTACTTCTGTATAAAAAGTTCACCCACATGGATAACACAATATTAGAACAACGCAACATCAAACCGACAGCCGTACGCCTGTTAGTGTTGGATGCCTTGCAAAAGGCAGAGTGTGCCCTTTCACTCACCGACTTGGAAGCACGACTCGGTACGGTCGACAAATCCAGCATATTCCGCACCCTTACGCTTTTTCTCTCTCACCATCTGATTCATGGCATTGAGGACGGCAGCGGACAATTAAAGTATGCACTCTGTCCGCCCCAATGCCACTGTGGCGAGGACGAGCACTGCGGTCTTGACGACTTACACACGCACTTCCGCTGTCAACGCTGCGGCAAAACCTTTTGTTTGCGTGGACTCCCCGTCCCTAGCGTCCCCCTTCCTAAAGGTTTCGAACTCACCTCTGCCAACTATGTGCTGGTGGGCTATTGTCCGGAATGTGCCGGCAAGCATCATTAAGGCCACTGCCCCAAATAGCCAAAAAAACAGCGACGAACCATATTCATACGTTATGGTTCGTCGCTGTTTTTATGTTTATTGCTGTTTTTGTATAATTCAAATTCAAGGCCTGCTGATAACGGTTCATTAACCAAAGTGCAACGTATACCCGAATCATATTCATACGTTACGATTCGTCGCTGTTTTTTGTTTATTGCTGTTTTTGTATAATTCAAATTCAAGACCTGCTGATAACGGTTCATCAACCAAAGTGCAACGTATGCCGATAGGTATCTCGCAGCTAATGAGCAGTCTCCTTATTTTTCATCAGTTTTTTATACTCCCTTCGTGTCATAATCCCCTTGATAGCCTCTTCCGGGCTATCTGCTTCTTTGCAAAACACCCAATGCAGAATTGTTTTCGATTCATGCACCGAGCTATACGTTTGCGTCAGTTTCCAGCCTTTATCAGCCAGGAAGTTAGCAGCATCCACCATGCTATTCAATCCAAGCCATTTACCCTGATCATCCACCAGCACGTGAATGACAGTCAGTTTTTTCCAAGCCTGATAAACGGGTTTATTACCAAAGTCGATCACCACATTCTGCGCATCATTCAGTCCATTATCCACCGCCTTTACCTCGCAATAATATTGTTTTTTAGTTTGTGCGCTTGCAGCCACGGCAAATACAGCCGCCAACATCATCAACATGATTTTTTTTCATAACAAATCTACTTAAATTGTTTCTTTCGCCAATGAAAGGTCGAACATCTGTCTTTCCTTTTTGGGGGTACAAGGCCATAGTTGTTTCAACAACCTTACTTGGCGAGGGCAAAGGTATGGAAAAGCAAACAAAGAAGCAAAAAATGAATGAAGAGGCTGTTTAAATTTAACTGAAATAAATTTCACAGAGACATAAAAAGAATTCATCTTCTTCAGTCCTGCCGCAAGCACAAGACTAAAGAAGATG
Organism: Prevotella sp. CAG:891; assembly: GCA_000437675.1. Lineage (GTDB taxonomy): Bacteria > Bacteroidota > Bacteroidia > Bacteroidales > Bacteroidaceae > Alloprevotella. The sequence continues at coordinate 25,860 of FR901757.1, read as the reverse complement.
GAGCTTTTTAACTTATGTAGTTTCGAACGTATGGGTTATTCGTAAATCCAAGAAGGATAAACGGTAACAATTTTGTCGGCATTGTCCACGGTTATATCGGGGATTGAAAATTTGGAAAATAGAAAGTTCGAGAAGTTTACTCCATATTCTGAATAATCTTCACTAATGAATCCACTATTAAACACTCTATCTTTTGCCATTTCAAAGAATGTCTTTTTCTGATCTGCCCCCTTATATTGACTTAGTGTTACCCAGTCAGGGATATTCTTCAAGGCATCCATGAAATTGAGGGTAGGATTTTTTTTAGGAGTCTTATCACTGACATCAATATATACCGAATTAACAGGATTACACTTCACTTTGTGTCGAGTATTAAGTCCACCTTTTAACCACAACGTGTCGTTGTTTATATCAAAGGTAGAATTAGGCTCTTTACCTTGGAATACTAATTGGGTAATTCCGTTCTGTCTATTGGCTTCACTTCCCGAAAATCCAATGATGGTAAATTTTCCATCTGATAATTCCAAAACTTCTGATTGGTTCATCTGCTCATCCTTATCGGCTTTTCGATCAAAACTCAACACATTGGCACGGCTACCCTTCAGGTAATGAGCTGTAACCGAACCTGTTTTAGGCCATGGTCCAATTCTGCCGGATAAGCCACTCGACAGAATGCTTTCGGTATATTGCTTTACGAACAATTCTTTAAAAGCCTTATGCAAAGTATCTTTGGTTTCCTGTGATTTTAGAAGAGTTGTAAGTTGAGATGCTTCTTGTTTGTAATCTCCCGTCATTTCTTTGATCATTCTTCCACAGAATTTATCGACATGTTCGTCTATCTTATCATTGATACCAAGCATCTTGGCCATCTTCTCATAGCCTTTGTTAGCAACTACCTTATACAATTCCTTTTTCAGGTCTATTTCCTCTCGCCTCACGTCCGTACGAGTCACCAATCGCTGCAGCTTCACATCGTTTCGTTTAACGGTAGTTTTCGATGTTACCTGCAGGGTATCCTCCCACATATAGTACATGTTGTTGTCGCAGAAGGGGACCTTAGGAAGGAGAATTTTGGCACTGGTGTATTTTTCGACATTACGAACCAATGCGGGGTGCTGGGTGCCATCAGGCAGGGTGAATAAGGTAGAGTCTATGTTGGCAATAAAGAGGATGAGGTATTTGGGACCCGCCATCAGCGTGTCCTGCAAATCCTGACGTAGTTCCCAGGGCATTTTATGGCCATTCACTTCTTCGCGACTGCTGATGGGCCAATGCGTATTTTCGTTGATACCACGAATTTTGCGCATCTTAATCAAGTTTTTCGACGTTTCGTCGTACACAAAGTAGTGAAGTGACGAAATGCGCTTGTTGGCCGGCAGGGTATCGGTCGAGAGGGCGCGGGAAACCGCCTCCGAGGTGCCGTAGCTCACTACAAACTGACCGTCGGCCACTTGGGGCAGACCGTCGTCGGGCTCGGGGAGCAGGGGGTTGAAGGGCGACACTGCGTCGTCGGTGCAGGCCGTACACAGCGCAGCGGCCCACAGCAAACACAGGCTGATTAACTGATAATATTTGGCTTTCATGTTTACTTTCATTGGGTAACTTGATTAGGGATTAGGCGTAGGTTGAGGGGCAGGCTCTGGCTCGGGGGCCGGTTCCGGTTTAGGGGTAGGATCTGGCGTCGGCTCCTCGGGCTTGGTTTCGGGTTTCTCGCCTGTGCCGGGCTTTTGGGGCTTGTCTTCCCAGCCGTCCCAATCGTCGTTATCCACATTGATTGACGTATCGTCGAAACCCGCATATTTCACGTCGAAATAGTTGGACGAAATACCATTGAATTTCAGTATGGTTCGCGTATTGGGCTTGATGTAGTAAGCTCGGCCCGTATTGTTGGTCAGTGGATACGTAAACTTTTGCGACTGCTTGGTATAGACCGTCAGATTACCTTCAAGTTTACAGGGCAAGAGGTTGGCTAACAAGTGGTGATTTTCGCGTTCCTTTTCGCTGATACCCAACTGATTATAAGGTTTAGTTACCAAACGCACGATTTGCGGCTCCGTGGTTTTTATTTCATCCTTGTCGTTGTCGGTAATATAAATACGTGTGGGTAGGTTCGTAAGTGTCAGTTCTACGCTGTCGACAATGTGTTCAAACTGGTCGACCAAAATACCCATATCCAAATCGAGTTGTCCGTTCAGTCGGGTAAGCACCACGTTCTTCGTAACCATTGTGTCCTTTTTCAGCCAAAAACTCAATACCTTTCGATATATATCGCCGGGAGGGAGTGGTACATCATTCTTTTGGTAATCTTCCTTTCCGGCTCCCTGTGCAAGGATGGGCATATAGTCGAGCAGAATGCGGTTCATGTCGCAGGTTGCCTCGCCGGGATTCTCCTCGGTAAAGAGGTTCAGGGGCTGATTGTTTCCGTTTCGCGGCACGCACAGAAAGGCAAACTTATACCATTGGGGCTTCAGTTTGGTAAAGGTTAGGTAGCCTTGCTTCACGTCCTCCATCACGCCCAGCAGGTGCAGTTCCTCTACGCCGTGCTCGGGTTTTCGTTCGCCTACAAACAGACGCAACAGCTGATTGTCGGCCACAGACTGCACGCCACTTTCGGTGCCTACTGCCATGGTGAACTGTACAGCGGCTGGTTCCGTAGGACCAAGGTCGTCGGCCACGGTGTCGGTGCTGCAAGCCGCAAGTCCGCCAAGGGCCATCAGGAGGGGGATAGCAAAATATTTATTCCATGTTTTCTTCATGACTTTTGCTTCGTTTGCTTAGTATTTCGGTAAAATTTCCTCTTCATTAGGTTTCCAGTTCGAGTCAACGCCGATGTTACCACCTATGCCCGAGTTCGGATCGCCCGTCCAGGCATTCTTGCGACGACAGCAAAGCACGTTGTACTGGCGGTCGCGCATGGCAAAGGCTTTTTTGCCTTGTCCCATCTTGACGTAGAAGGCACGTCCCGGTACTTCGGCCGTGTAGCCGGCGAGGTAGGGAGTGGATGAGTGGAAGCGTTCGTTGCTGTTCTGGAACTTCACGGTTTTTGCCTCTAATTTTTCCTTCAAAAAGGCCAATTCATCGAGGGCCGGAACGTACCACACAATTTCGTCGTAGTCGATGTAGCCGTTGCCGTTGCGGTCGCGATTCTTGCCGAGCACATACTTAATCATGTGGTTATCGGGAATGCGGTTGATGATTTTGAGGGTATCATTTTTGAGATACGGGAACTCATTAGCCACCGTATAGTAACCATTGTAGGCCCCGCGGTAAATGCCGGCATCGAAGCTTGTGTCGTTGATGTCGCCCGTTTTGATGGCCTCCTGATACAGGCGACGCGTGTTGGCCAGACCATCCCAGCGGTCGTTGATCATACTGGTCATCACGGGGTTGGCACCATATTTCAGAAAACCCCAAGTGAGATTTTTGCGTTCCAGTTCGTACTCAATGAAGTACTCATTGTAGAACTTCACTTTGCCGAAGGCATCCTTTACCGGCATGCGTACTACCTGAGCCGGACGCTGCATCACTTTGATGCGCGCTATGCTACCATTCTTTTTGTCGCGCAGCACGATGGTGCCCGTACGCCACGATGTTGAGTCCTCCGTATTGTTCAAACCTTCGTTGGCTGCCGGATTTTCGGGAATGTACTCATCGGTATGTACATAGAAATAGGTACTCAGACTTCCCGTTCCTTCGAAGCGTGTACCGGCATACATCATTTCCTTACCTGCTTCGATGGGCTTACCGGCAATGCGAGGACGGTATTGCGAAGAGAAGGAAATTTCGAGCCAGGGATGCTTGTCGGGTTCTTCAACATAGAGTTCCCAACCGCCTTCGTTGCGCGTAAAGCCGAAGCAGGGCGCGGAATTGAAGTGGGCATCGAGCGGATTGTTGAACGAGGCTGTGATGGTAGAACCTCCCAACACTAATACGTCGACGCGTGTATCTATTTTGTTGCAGGTTTTGATTACGCCCGTTACTTTATACAGGTGGTTGCGACGCACGTTGAAGTCCTTGTAATTATTGGCTCCAAGATAAATACGATAGGAGGCTTTCGAGGTGGTATTACCCGATTTATAGAAGCCTTCAATCAGCAGGTAACTGGCAGTTTTGTATTGTTCCTTACCCAATTTACCCTTCAGAGTTTGCCATATGTCTTTGTTTTCACCGAAAACATCAGAAAAATAATTATCTTTCTCTTTACAGCCTCGGCGATTCTCAAAGAGGTAGGTGGTCAATCTGGCTATATTTGTCTCAACTTTTTCATCCTTTTCGTACGCCAGGTCCATCGAAGGGAAGTAGTTCTTGAACGATTCCTCGGACTGGGTCGGAGCGTCGGGTTGGACCGGCACATCCGGATTTGGCTGAATTTCGGGCTTAGTAACTTCTACAGGGGCGGAAACAGCATCTTCTGTCGTCATCGGAGCAATGGTATCATTGTTTGCCCGCGTTCTCTGCACCAACCAACTGCGCTTTGGCACGTTACACAAGCGTATATTTGTTAGATAGAACTTGTCGGTTGGGATTTCGGGAATGAACTGCAAATCAAGGTCGACGCGGGCGGCCAAACGGGTAACGGGAATTTTATTTGTCTGACTTTTGTTGTCCACCGCTTTCTTATCGAGCATGGTGCTGCCGTGCATCACCATGGCCCCGTTGAATGCGCCATCGGGTTCTTTGATGGTGAGCATCACGTCCTTCAAGTCATCGAGTTTGTCGATTTTTGTATCCCACAACTGATGGTAGTTGCATACTGCATGAATCTGTAACTGTTCATTTTCTGCCAAACCCGGCAACATCACGCGCACCTTTAGGTCGGGATGTTCCAAATCCTGCTGATAGTGCATCAGCAATTTCGTACCGTCTTGATTGAATACATACACAATCACGTGCTCCACGCGGCTGTCGGCCTCCACCATGTTGCCACTTCGCATTTCGACCACCGGCATACCTTCTGGTTCCAGTTCCAAGCAAACTTCCTTTTCCAGACCATACGCTGGTGCCTCAACCTGCCACTCGTCCTGACAGGCTACGGCCAACAGCAACATCAGCCAAAATCCTATGTATTTGAATCCAGTTTTCATACCTTATAAACTTAATTGTTTTATTCAAAATGCACCATGTACATGGCGCGATGATGAAGGTTCTTATCGCGTTGCCAATTGTCAGCCGATTCATCTACACCAATTTGAGTGATGTAGGCATCCTTATACCAGCCGTTGTCGCCACTCGATGTCCAGTAGGTTTGCTTGTAAGTATAACCTAAAGCCTCATATTGATTGCCAAAAGTCTGCGACACGCCCCACATTTCGTAGTAAGCCGGTAAGTACCAATTCTTTTCCTTTGTATGATCATCATCATTGGCACTATTCTTATCAATCACTTTGGCTATGCCATTTTCTTCCACCGTTTGCAGGTTGCAAAATCTGCAAGTTAGCAGTTGGATTGATGAACCCTTGTAGGCACCCGAACCCCAAGCACCCTTTTTCCAACGATTGTAACAATGGTCTGAGGTAACTTCTCCGTCAGCATAATCCATCGGGTTATCGCCCGATACATATTCATTACCCGTTTTAAAGTATCCCCAACCAATCTGCGCTGAATTACCAACAATAATTTCGCCAGTCTGTTTGTCGTATTCACAATCAAAATCCAATCGAGCTATGCCGCGATAAGCAGGTTTTCCACGCTTACCTCCTCGACTATAAATGGTCATTGTGTTGTACTGCTGCACCTGAATGGTGTAGGGTTTAGGAACATCTTCTGTCCAAAGTTGTAACTTAGCCCGACGAATATCTTTCTTTATTTTTTCAACATATTCTGCCGTATACACATTCCCTTCAGGCAAAGCACGCTGCACGGCATAGTCGTTGATAACTACTTTAACTTTAACCTCCTTTTCACCTGTACCCTTAACTTCATTGGTATAACCAACAAATTTACCTTCAGCATCATAAGTCTCAAAGTGAATCCAGTCGGTCAGTTTATCCTTATTTACATCCTCAGGAAAAGCCTCATTTTGGAGATCGTATGCAACATTCAATGTCCAAGGCTTTTTAATCGTCGAATCCTTATCGATAGCCGGCTTAATAGTAATAATCAAGCTGTCATACATGGCATTGAATACATACTTTTCGTCATTGTAGTCAGCCTCGATGCGTGCAGGGCCGGTAACAACCGGGAAAACGTTGTCCAGTTTGATGGTGTCCCAGGGCAGCACTTCGAGTTCAAGCAGGTTACCGCTCAGGTCGGCCGGTTTATCGCCGTTCGTCGTAGAGTTGCTCAGTTTTTTACCAATGGCATAAAGGGTATTCTCCTTGATGGGGAAGTCGTTGGTGCGGTTGTTGGTTTTCGGGTTCTTGTAATACACCTCGTAGGTTTTCAGCACTTGTTCCTCCGTAACTTGTCCTTCACCGCTATGGTGCTCACCTATCAGATTAACCGATAAGGTGGCTTGCCCGTCCAAAGAATCCAACGGCAGCAGATAGGCTCCTGCCAAATACGAGTCGGCCAACACGCTGTCATTGCCTACCTTGACAAAGTAATCGAGTTTCTTAGTATCATTGCCTTCCTTTTTTGTAGAAAAAAAGCCGTTTTTTTCCGACAATTCAACATCGAACAGCACCTCGTTGCCTGCCAAGTCTCCCGTACCATAAACATCTTTATTGGCATCTGCCTTCCACAAAGCTACTTGTGAGGATTGAGCTTTATGCAGACAAACTTGCAATTTCTTGACATCCCATGCATTTTCCTTATATGTTACTCGCGTCGGGATGTTGCGAAGATATACCAAGATGCCCGCCACTTTGCGACGCAGGGTCAGCGCCACTTCTTCCACCTGATTGCTGATTTGTCTGGATTGCATAGCCACAAAGAACTGTTCATGAGCTACATCGTCTTTTGACTTACCATCCTGCACCTTAGCGATGCAATTACCCAATTTGGTAACATCTTTTTCAATATTATTGGGAAAACCATAAGTGGAGGGGGAGGGAGTCTTATCCACATTGCGGTCGCAGCCTACGGCCATAAACGTATAGGGCTGACCTTTATTCAAGTCGATACTCACCCAATGTTTCTGCGTGATGTTGCCTTTCCAATTTAACTTTTCTGCATGAATGCAAGTGGCATCGGCAGTATTTCCGTTGAAAACATACAGATACACATCCTTCACATCCTTGTAGTTCACCTCGCAGCTCTGCAAGGTGCTGCGCGTTTGCTTGCTGCCGTTGCTCAGGCCGTCGATGTTGAACGAGAGCCAAATGCCACGGTCGGTGGGTTGTTGTTTATCGTAATTCAGTTCGAGGTCGGAGCAAGCGACGAGTGCCGACAGACAGAGCAAGCAGACCCAAACCATCCATGAAATTTTTTGCTTCATAATTTCCAACATCTACTTATGTCGTTTTACTTCAAAATCAATTTTTCTCGCCGAGCTCAAGGTCAGCTTCTTCATTCCACGTGGGGTCGACGGTAATGGTGAGGTCCGCACCGCTGCCCTTCAGGTCGATGGGTTTATGGGGCGAGCCCAAGCCGTAGTAATGGTTGGCCACGATGGGAAAGCGGTAGGCACTTTCGGTATCGATGATACCCGTACCGCCACCAGTGCTGCCGTGGTCAAGTTCGTCGTTCTTCGGCAGTTTGGCACGGCGCACATCGAGTACTTGGCCCTCTTTATTTACCAATTCAATGCGCAGCGTATATTTCTCCTTATCAGCCGGAGCTGGAATGGGCAAAACAAACGAACCACCGGTAAAAGTTTGTTCGATACCTTTCGATGTGTTATCGGGCGTAATAGGAATTTCGACCAAGGTCGTTGCATCGGCCGCACTAGACGCACTGGCTATGAAATCCTCAAAATCGGGTTTCTGCTGACGCTTAATCAAGGGTAGTACCGTGTTTTGTGCCGTGTAGAGCGCAATGCGCAACTTGGACAGTCTTCTGTCAGTGACTCCCTGCGTAAGGGGTGTTGCCACTTCGGCAGGCACATTTTTGAACCATCCGGCCACGCCCGCCACACGACGACGGAGCGTGATTCTCGTAGCAATGTGATTTTCGGGATGATAGGCTTTCAAACCTACAAATATTTCAGAACGGCGTATTTTTTGAACAGTTGCAGTTTCCTTCAGTTTTCCCAGGGCTTCAGTCAGGGTGGTACCTTTTTGGCCCTCGGCGCTGGGATTTAAAGGAACATTGAAAGTTTCATGGCCTTCATCATTAGTGCCCACGGCCAGAAATTGATAGGGCGTGTTGCGCTCCAACTGCGTTTTCAGCCGGTGGTTCATTCGAGCCGAATGGATGGGCAACATGCCGCCATTGGCGGTGAAATGCTCTTTCCACTTCACTTCTTCGAATTGGCCGCAGTACTCAGCCGTTTCGTCTGAACCTTTAAAGATGTAAAGCATCACGTGGGTTACATGCTGCGTGCTCATGAGCGTAGTTGTGTCGGGATAATCCACAAGGTGGTCGTTGGCATTCAGGGTACTGGTACTCACCTCCACTTGAATTGTGGGAGCGATGGACGCCATTCCCCCACTCGCTTCTTCGATATTGTTGCTGCAGGCCGCGGTGAGCAAACCGGTGCAGAGAAAAAGGGAGCACAAGTGTAACCACTTTCTGCGTATTGTATGTTTGTAATGCGCTGTCATGTTTTTTTCGTTTATTTTTTTACCAAACGCCATCCGCCGACGCGGGTAGTTTGTTTGCCTAACTTCACCACCGTTTCGGGGTTGCTCAGGGAAATGCGCTGTCCCGTCTGCCGGTTTTCAATCATCCAGTTGCTCCATTCGCTTCCGGGCTCGTGGCTCAGTTGGAGGGTTACGTCGCCACTGTGCTGCATGCGCCAACCAAGGTCGATGCTGCGCTTTTGCGAGGCGGGCACTTGCTGAATGTCGGTGGCTACGCCGTCGGCCACGGTGAACACGGCTACGGTTGGCGGATTTTCGCGGTCGTAGAGCATGCGCGAGTCTTCGCCCTTGCGGAAGCTCTGGTGGCTGTCGGGCTTGAGGCGCACGAGGCACTGGGTGCTGCGGTTACCGTTCACGGCCATGATGCGCAGGATTCCGGGCTGAATAGTGGTGGGCATCAGGATTTGATTACCCTGTACCTGCATGTCGGCCTTGAAGGTGAGTTCCAAATTCTTCGTGGCGTTCTTGGCCGTGACATAGAAGCCCTGCATGGGGGCTAAGTGGGTGAGGCCGGGCGAGGTGGCGGTGATTTCGCCGTTGCGGTAGAGCACGGTGTACGTGGTATTGTTATTGATTATTTTTACCTCGCTAATCTTGTCGGCATTGCCCTTTAGGAACTTGGCGATGTCGAGGTGTGCGGCGAAGGGGTTGCCGGCCACGAAGGTAGTTCCTTCCTTGTAGTTGCTCACAGTAACTTTGAGCGTACCATCGCCTTGGGGCACTACAAAGCGGCCCATCGTCGTTTTATCGCGATACACGCCTTCGGCTGAGCCCAAGTGGCCGCCCGTAGCATCGAAGTATCTGTACTCGCCGTGCGTTTTGGGGAAACGGAAGGTGAGGTCCTTGGTGGGCAGTCCTTCGTCTTCAGCGCGTACCATCCAGCCCATACCGGGGGTGATGGGTTCAGCCACAGCATTGAAGGGGGCTGTCCACGAGGTTTCGTTCGTAATTACCGTAGTACCGAGCACGCCATCGGTAATGACCTTTCCGGGTACTTCGCGACTCCAGCAGCGCTGGTACAAGCGCGGAGCAAAACGATTTTCGGGACTGTTGGTCGAGGTGAGCTTCACGAACTTATGTTCCAACGCATGGTTGCCTTGCCATTTGGCGGGAATGAAGTAGTCGCCCGTAACAGTATTGGTCAGCGGCGAACTGAGAATGTAATTTTGTCCGCTCTTGAGCGTCATTTCCATCCACACATACTGATACTGATTGAACAGGTGGGTGTTCAGGAGTTCAGCGCGCGACTCAATGTGCAAGTACTTGCAGTAGTTCATAAGTGAGTCGAGATCGTTGGCTGCAGACAGTTGCTTGAGTTCGGGATAGCGTACGCAGCCATTGGGAAGTGTAACGTTGGTACAGGTCCAGGGTGCACCTTCGGTCCAGTTGTCCCAGTTGTTCCAATCTGTATCCTTGGTACCTTTCCAAGTAGTTTCTCGGGGATGTACCCATGCCTTTAAGGCACTGCCGTATGCAGGTTTACCTTGCTGGTTATATATATTTATAAGGTACTGACCCACGGAAAGACCAGGCAGTTCGATAACACCTCCATCCGTCTTCGAAATGCTCCCCGTAAAAGAGGTTTTTTCATTGTCTTTGCTGCGGTTGGTACAAACCACGGTGTAAGTCGTTGTCTCATTCTCAGCCTTCGGAGTGGCACTCGGTGCCGGACTAATCTTCACGTGCAGAGGATTGCCTAAACACACGTGTTTCGTAACCATTTCTGCCGTGATGGGGATGACGGGCGTGGGTGGATTTTCTTCGTCCTCGGAGCCATCGGGGATGCCGTTGGCATCCATATCGCGGCGGGTGAAGCAGCTGTATATTTTAGTAAAGTTTAGAGCATCTGCAGCACCTCCAAAAGTTAAAACCAATCCATCAAATTCAGAAGTTGATATTTCATTCGTTCGAACTTCTATAAGGGTACGCTGGTCATGTCCCCAAACGCCTGCATGGAGAAATTTAGCACTAATATTTTGTCCTACAGGAGTTCCATTAGAATAGACTTGTAATTCCACATGCTTTAAAACTTCCAGACCAACAGCTTCAGTCTTTTCCAAAATAAAGCCTACAGAACTACCTCTTGGTAAAGGAGGAAATTTGACAGCAATACTTTTTTTATCAAGTACGCCAGTTCCTTTAATGAATGCATAATTATCGGGATCTTCATCCAAGAGATTACCCAAATCATTTATGCCAGTACCTACTTTGAGCAAAGCGTCTAATTTAGTTCTAGCATAATCAATTTCAAGTCCAGTCGTGTTAGTAAGTTTGTCCAGACAAGCCTCTTCAAGGTCACCCAATTTATTTTGAGCATCTTCCCAGAATGCGTTGTAAACGCGCTTCTTTTCAATGCCAAGCATCAACCCTCCAGCTCGCCACAATTCAATTCTATTGAAAGACTTGTTGGTTTTGATAGACATGCGGATTTTGTTTCCCCGGCTACCAATCAGACCGACGTCACCTATTTTGCTGTCATTTACAATGCCATGTCCTGCATCTTCCTTCCCATTAAACAGACGAATGGTATAGAACTTTAAGACGTCAGCATTTAAAAAGTCAAACGCTGTTTGGATGGTAAAGCCTGCACGTATTTCCTTTTCTTTAGGGTTTGCGGGATTGTCAAGGTCGATGGCTGCAACGCACACATTCTGAGCAATACCCAAACCTTCGGTCAATTCCACATAATTTTCCCGGTCGGCATCTACCAAATTCTTTGCATCTTTACACGAACTTATTGAAATCAGCGCTCCACCTCCATCTATGTCACCCAATTTAGCACCGGCAGCTTCGTCCAAGACGTGAAAACCTTCAACTGGGGCTTCGTATGCCTTGCGGTAAAGCACAAATTCAAAAGGAATCTTTTCCTTGTTTCCTTCAATGGTTCCATCAGGAATGTACATGCCGCTCAAACGATATTCACCATTTTGGGTCATGCCAATAACTTTGATGGATTTGTATCCGTTTTTATTAACCAATTCTTTGATTTCGGGCAAAGCACCGGGAGGCGCACTTACCACTTCCCAAGTAATCTTACCGCCGGGAACCGTAGGAAGGGTGTAGGTATTGGTTCTGACGGTGTCCTGACTAAAGGCCAAACGGCTGGTAATGTCCACGGTCACCGGGTCGGAGGCGTAGGCGTAGTACACCTTGGTTCCACCTAATTTCACTTCAAGGCCGGCAAAGTTTATATACACCTGCGTGCACGGCTTGGTGGTTTTCATACTTACGCGCGAGTGGTTGCCAACCTTCACTACCGAAAGACCGGCGAGTTTGGTAATGGTTGCACGGTCCATCTCTTCGTTATTCTCATCGTAGGTAGCCAAGATGATGGAACCTAACACATTGAGGTCAAGTATATCGATGTTCGAGATTACAAAACCCACTTCGGAGCCGGCGGGTACTTCGCGACCAAAATCGACAGTGGCATGCGGATCGCCAAGCAGCCCACTCAAGGTGCCGTAGTAAGCATAGTTGGTTAGGTCGTTGTCGACGATATGCTCAGAGTTGAGGATATTGGTCCATGAAAAACCCTTGTGCAAATGGGCTTCGGGAAACCAAGTACTTTCGGCCGTAGCCGTTTTCATTTCATTTTCGCCCACAAAGGCGTAATAAAAACTCAAATTTTTTCCTATGACACTTACATCAACTCCAGCCATATTCAACTGCACCTTATCGAAAGGCTTAGTTGCCATAAACGAGATTTCTTTTATTTCGTCGTTATTGGCGACGCTGATTAAATCCAGTTGGAGTACTTCTGTTCCTTCCTTATTACCAAAGGATTCTTGCTTTTCTCCATTTAAATAGGTTGTAATCCATAAAGAATTCAACACATCAACACCAATTGCTTTAAAGTCCGTGAGTTTAAACACAAAACCCACCTTTTGATTCGGAGCATAATCATAATGCAGGTCGCGCACTGAAACAATCTCATTGCCTACTAAATTGGCACCCACCAATCCGACTGTAGATATGCTATTCGTCAAGTCCTCGTCTACAAGATGTCCTACATTAACTTCCTTACCAAACAAGGCAACTAAGTTATCAGTCAAATCATCTACAACACGTCCTTTACCAACAAGCGGAACACGCTTAGTAGCCCGCCAATAGTCTCCTTCTTTTACCAAGGAGGAGGTAAGCACGGATGCATACGTTGAAACCTGTGGCTGCCCATTGGTATCGGGGGCATCCATCAAGAAATCGTCATCATCGTGGCACCCGACGAACAGGGCTGCCAGTAATAACATACAAACTGTCAGAAAATGATTTTTATTCATCGAATCTTGTGGTTTTTGTTTCTTGGTAAATCGTTGTGTTCTTCCGAACATTCCAGTGGTCGGTACTCGTCGTTATATTATGAACATAAAAAAACGTAGACAAGCCGTTTTCCTCGTTGTTTCATTATGCCAACAACGAGGAAAGCGGCTTTGAAAAAGAAGCTATGTAAAGTTATTCATTAAATACAGACTTTCCATTCAGCCTTAAATTTGTCGGAGAGAAAAATCCAGAAAGCAACCGGTAGCCGTTCGACTCCGGTTGCCTTGCGGATGATTAGATATATAGAAACTTATAATGTAAGTAAATGTGAAACTAAGTTCGCATTTTCAAACTCATTTTGTACCTATGATTATTCTTCAATATCCATGTCGTGGAGGATATCCCAACCATCGTTGATTTCAACAAGAATCTGATCGGTTGCACCCAAATCGATAGGTTTGTCAGGATCGGGGTTTTCAGGATCGGGTTTCGGATATTCAGGATCGGGATCAGGATTCTCAGGATCGGGCTTACCTGAAGTATTATCAGTTGCCATCTTCTTACCAATAGAGTAGAAGTTATTGCAACGAATGTCATAATTATAAAGAGAACCACCTTCAGGTGCAGTTTTGGTAGTGACCTTCAGAGTCTTCAAAGCCTCACCCTTAGCATTATACATAACTACCTTTAAAGTTTGAGTATCTTTAGTAGCAATATGCTTGTCATAAGGAAGAATGAAACGAGCACCGAAGAAGGTATTACCTTTCAACTTCAGTTTGGCAGGAGCTTTATAACCTTCTGCCAAACCATTCGTAACCGTAGCTGCATCGTAATCAGTTTCAGCACCGTTGGTAGTATAATAATCATCAGTCTGTTCCTGTGCATTTGCATTCCAGTTCTTAGCCTTCTTCATATCGAATACCATCAACACTTCTTCTTGTTCGACAGTACCCACACCATTGAAGGGAGCAATCGTTTTTTCCAACAACGTGTTAGGAAACTTAAAACCAGTAGACTGGGCATTGGCAATTACCTTAACTTTTTCAACAATCTGTCCATTGGCACGAGTAGGAATCTTGAAGTAAGCCAAGATACCAGCTACCTGACGCGTGATTTCAATAACAGGAGCTGTGACAAATTTTGCTTTATCTTTCTTTGTTTTCTTTTCTACATAGCCGGCAAAAACTTCTTCTAAGCCATAACCATGCTTTTGATGATCTTTACCAGTGGCGAACAAGCCCGAAGTTTGCGTATCTGCTTCAGGATTTCCATAAGGAAAAGTTTCACCATTGTAGCCATAAGCAACAATACGATATTCAGTATCTACAGTCAAACCTAATAAACGAATGTTCTTCTTTTCTTCGATGCGGTTGCTACTACCGGGAACACCCTCGGTGATCTTGTCTTGAAAGTCTACAATGTTGTTTTGGTATTCACCGGCATTGTTTTTTGTTTCAATGGTATGAGCTGTGATTTCATTCGCTTCTTGCCAAGCTTCACCTACTTTTTTGTAGAACTTCAGCTGCACCTTGTTGATGTTGTTTGCAGCTGCCGAACTACCCACGGGACGAGCACCACGCGTGCTGAGATCCGTGTTTGAGATGGCAATCTGAAGGATTGTACCATCGTTCGTCACTACTTGACCCAAAGTTTCGTCGTTACCATCAGGTAACACATCGTTGTTACATGCTGTAAATGACAGCAAGGAGGCCATGGCGGCCATCCAAAGATAATTTTTTTTCATTTTGATAAGTTGTGATTTATGAAACATGTATATAGGTTATTCTTACTCTTCGACGCTCATATCGTGAATCAGCGTCCAACCATCGTCTACCAACAGGTAGATATTAAAACCATCAGAATCTTCTTCATACACATAGCGGAGCAAAGTCAATTCATTGCGATTCGTGTTGATACGGACATCGGCCGGGACGTAAGAGATGGGGCCCTGATGGTCTGTGCCATCGAAGTTTACATGGAGCAGCGAGGCAGACTCTTTAACCGAGGGAGCCAATACGGTTTTGGTCATCAGGTCCTTCGGTGCTGTCCACGAAGCAGCGGTGTGAACAGCAGCTGTCCCGGTGTATTGAAACTGGGAGTTCACCTTGCCAAACAGCCCATCGACGCTTTTACGTGAGGCTGTAATACCCTTGGGCAGGTTCGTAGCCTGAATGACGAGTTTACCTTTGGTGCGTTCCATATCGACGGAATAAAGGTGGTTCCACGCATCATAGACCAAAGTATCGTTCGTCACGAACACATCGGCACCGGGTGCTTGCTGCGCATGAAGGTTGAACGACAAACGGTCGGCCGAAAGTTGGTCAGCGTTGTCCAAACCGCCCCACACTGTCAGCACATACTTGCCGTGCGGCAGACTTTCGGGAAACGTGAGAGGCACTTGCTGCGCATCGCCCTCAACCGCAAACACCGCCTGTTCGTGCATCACCTTGCCCGTTGCCGCATCACGCAGCACATAGCAGAGTGTGGGTACGTAGGCACGGAAAGCTAAATCGTCGGGCAACTTTTCGTTCAGGTTTGCCATATTCAGCGTAGCCTTGTCAACATTTAAGTAGTTTTTATCCTTCACTGTGACGTTTACCTGTAAAGGCGGACAGGCTTCAATGTCATCGCGAACACACGAAGAAAAAGGTGTCACGGCCAGCAGCGTAGCAAGCATCTGAATGGTCATTATTCTTTTCATTGTGCGTCCTCCTTCTTTTCGTTAAGGATTGAACGGAATGCCGCTTCGTCGCGATACGGATAAAAGTCGGGTTCCGAAGCAGCACGTTTGCGCAGTGAAGTTTCGGTGCAGGCTTTGCCCAAATGCTGATAGAACGCTGCATTTTCCTTCAAGCGGGCGTGTGTCAGCGAACGGGCGTATTCGGCCACGGGGCTACTGTCATCGAGAGCACCCAAAATTTGCTTCGCCTCTTCGTTGCGATTCACACTCAATGCCGTAATGGCACTGTTCAAGTCGCCAAAGGGTTTCAGCAGTTCGTATGCCTCGTGCAGTTTGCGCTGCTGAGCTTTGAGGAGGCCCAGGTTGTAACGCGCCTCGGGCAAATCAACCTTTTGCAGAAGTTCGATAGCTCGCTCGTAATCGGCTGTGTACACATAGCTAGCCGCCAGCGTATTCAATGCCTCGGGCGAGAACTGCGCCAAGCGGGGCATCACCTCGTGCGCC
>FR901757.1:0-9728 GCA_000437675.1 Prevotella sp. CAG:891 | reverse complement strand
CAAGCGGTTCAGCACCTCGCGCGCCTTGTCGGTATTTCCCTCGCGCAAGTAGAGCACTGCTAAATTATTGGCGGCCACCTGCGACTGCGGGAAGTAGGTCATAATGGTTTCGTACACCTGCTTTTTCTTGTCGTGTGTATCAGCCAGCGTAGCTACGCGCAACAACTCTTCCTCGTTGAACGCATCGGGACGTTTGCCGTACATGTCAAGCAGTTCGCTATCGGTTGTAAAACTCTTGAGTGTATAGGTGTAAACGTATTCCACCTTGCGGTCTTTCTGCAAATAGCGGTTTTTGATATCTTTCCAGCACGGCAAACGGCGAATATGTCGTTCCTGCACATCGTCGTTCGAACCGGCATATTTTTCAAGTATATTTTTCACTGCCGCCGAGTCGGCATTGCCGTCGGCCACCATGGCCTGAAGCACCGGACCCCATCCTTCGGGACGCGAACCTGTGCGCATGATTTTGCTCACCCGGCTGTCGGCCTTTAGCTGCGCAATGAGCCACTTGCGGGCCGACTGGGCACGACGTTCGGCCAGGGCAGTGTTGAAGGGTAGCGAACCGTCGGCCGAAGCCATACCGCTGATGGTCAACGAATTAAGTGTAGCCAGCGAATCGCTCAACACCGGAGCTATGGTTTCGACCATTCGTTCCAATTCGGCTCGATTGTTGCCCATCGTCAGGTTTATGTCGTGTTTATTGATAGCAAACTGCAATTTAGCCACTCCTTTACCCTGCATCACCTTGGGGCGGATTACAAATTCGGGTTCAATCCAGTTCAGTTCCAATTGGTCTTTGACTTCGGGCATCAACGTGATAGGGTTGCTGATAGCAGCCACTTCCAGCGTGTCGATACCCGTACACTGTCCGCACCCATCGGTTGAAACTACGGCAACGATGTGTGCATTGTCCACCCCTTCGGGCAGCTGTAGCGTTTCATGATAGGGCAAATTCAGCGCACGCGAGGTTTTATCGGTTTGTTGCGCACGTTGGGCATAAGGGTCGGCATAACCATTGAGTTTTTCCATGCGCTTTTTCTTCTTTCCATAAATGGGCGCATCCACAACCAAGGGCAGGTATTCATCCCTTACCGTATCCTCAACCACCAACTGCGGTGTAATAACCAGTCGACTACGTTTCGAAAAGTATTTTTCGGGCACATGAAACTGCAAATTCATTTGCACCTGATTTGCACTATCGGGAGCCAATACGCATGGAGTGGGTGTCACGGTTATGTTTTTTCCCTCCTGCTGTCTGGATGCACATCCGGCCAACAGGCCGAGTGATACAGAAAGCAGGGTCACACATTGTATGTTTTTTTTCATGAGGCACTTTTTAGAAGATGTAAATCAGTGAAATGGCAGCTTTCGTAGGGCCGAAATAATTTTTGTGCTTATTTTCATAGCACTTCACACACGGTATGCGTGGACTCTCTTTATACCATAACCGAGCATAACCTACGCCAATGGCCGCTTCAAGATTCCAATGCGGTGAAAGAATCCAATCATAACCGTAAGTGAAACCTCCTCCGGCCAAATAACCATCGTAACGTTTGTCGCTGAATCCGCCAAAATATTGGGCTCCATGAAGGTGAACACCTATAAAATGTCCCTCAAACTTTTCGCAAAACCAGTATTTCACCTCTGGTTGTGCAAGCCAAAAGCGCATTTTTTTATCATCCTTAAACGTCCACGGGTTATAAGCAGCCGACAAATCCATGGTTACTTTCCGACTCAGCGCAAACTCCATACCAACATTCGGAGTGGTGGTCAACCAATACAATCCGTTTGTTTTCAAAGCAAAATCCTGTGCTTGAAGGCTGCAAGAGAATGAAGCCAATAACAGGAACAGAATGAGAGATAGCCGTTTCATTCTTGTCATTCGTTCTAACTTATTTTATTATATATCACGCTTACTTGATTGATTTTATTCATCGTATGAATTAAATATTCAGCATTCATCCAATAAATTCTTACCAATCAGTCCCTACTTTAAAGCATTAATTATGGTCTATAAACTATATGATTCAATCCTTTTCAACATAGAATAAAGCATTAATTTTCAATACTTTCATTACACCAAATAATAATACAAATTCCTATCTGTCGTGAAATAACGATGCAGCATGCGATACACATCTTCTAACAAATAGGAGGACACTAGGTGTTAAATACCATATATACTATTACTCAACACTATTTTAACAACCCTAAAAATGATGCTATTTATTTGGAACTATTAAATTCAAAGCATATCAAACTATGAAAAATCGTAAGCATTTACTTAATGAATTGGAATATGCCAATGAGCATTTAGCCTGCACATACTATACAACAGGCGAACAAGCTATTATAGAAACAGCTGAAATAAAAGCTGGCAAATACATTATGAAAGAAGATGTAGAACATAATGCACTTGTATTTGTTCTATCGGGTGAAATTGATATATCTACAGCAGGAGCTGTGTGTAAAAGGGTGCAAGGCAGGCAATTCTTTCTAGTCTGTGCAGGAGATAGTTTTCATGGAAAAGCAATCTCTGACACAATCATATTAGGTTGTACTTTCGACAGAGATATGTCATTGTGCAACCGCTTTTCCATTGAGCAACTACAGGATTTTAAGCCTACCGTCAAACAAGACAAAGGCATTACGTTACTTCCTGTTCATGACTTGCTGTTCAAAGAACTAGAATTAACACGTAAAATTCTGTGTTCAGGTATGCTTTGTATTCACTTTCAATCTCTTAAAAAGGAGTTGTTCTTTCTTGAATTACGTGGGCTTTACCGTAAGGAAGATTTAGCCAGACTTTTTGCACCTATATTAGGGCGTGATATTGATTTCAAGGATTTAGTATTGAAAACTTATCCACAAGTAGAAACTTCTCAGGAGTTGATTGATAAGTTAAACATGTCTTCAACGGCATTCAAAAAAAAATTCAAGGAAACATTTGGTGTATCTGCCCGTCAATGGTTGATTCATAAAAAGGAACAAAAAATAATTCGTGACATTCTGATGACGAATATGTCTATCACAGAATTAGCCGATAAATACCGATTTACCGTGAACTATATGACTACTTTTTGTAAAAAAAGATTTGGAAAATCGCCCACTGATTTACGAACTGAATTCAAAAAACGTAAACAGTCGAAATTTACATAAAACGCATGATTTCATTATGCACAGAATGCTCGTATTCTTACTTTATGTTCAGAATGCGAGCATTTTTTATAGATAAATAACTAGTATCGCAGACTGTTGAAGAAAAAATAAAGGATAATCTTAGCACATTGTGTTATATGATGTAGGTTGCAGATTTAAGATAAGTTCTAAAATTAAGTTGCCTATTTATGCTATATTCTTCATTATCAGACAATCGAAACTTACAAAAAAAGTTTTTTTAGGTACTTTAGATGAAAACCACTTTTATAGTTTATAGGCCCACTTTTGTTGATATTGTTATTTTGATTCTTTATAACTTTGCACTAACAATTAAACACTATAACACCTAGTGTCCTCCTATTTGTTATAGGAGGAACTGTTGAGAAACGCAAATATACAGTTTTTTACTGATATTTCAAAACTCAGCAAATGCTATACCATGTTTTTCCGTAAGTTAGTAATCATATTATATTTTCACATTTTTAATTCTTACTTACGTGAACTACCGCTAAACTAAAGATTTAGGGGTTTTCAAATGCGAGTATCTATAACACTCACTTTCCTGTGAGGAAAGCAATTACCTTTTTATTGGCTTTGGCCACAATGCCTGTATCCAGCGAGGCCAGATAGATGCTCGTAATACCGACATGGCTGTGACCCATGGCTTCGCAAATCACAGTGTCGCTCATACCACATTCGCGAGCTAACGAAGCCCAGGTATGACGCGCTACATACGAACTCAAGGGCTCGTCTAAACCAAGCTGAGTGGACAAAAGGCTAAGATGACGGTTGTAAACGCGAAGCGCACTCATGTATTCGCGAATTTTCTGATTCGAATGATCGTAAACAATGGGAAATACATACGGACTTAATGAGGTGTCGGAGTGGTAACGATCGATTATTGCCTGCGCCTCGGGCTGAATCTTTACCCGCAACTGACGATTCGTTTTGCGACGCTGATAGAGTACCCAACCATTCTTCACTTGCTCCTTTCGGAGATGGGCCATGTCGACAAACGGCATGCCCTGCATGTAAATGCTGAAAAGAAATAAATCGCGCGAAAAGGATAACCACGAATTGCTTGACAGCCGAAGCTTCGTTAAACGCTTGATGATGTCGCTTTCAACGGCTCGCTTACGCGTTTTTTCACGACCGGTAAACGACTTGCGAAAGGGACGTTTGTCCATACTGATGATTTCGGCATCGAGGGCATAATGATAGGCTGCCCGAAGTACCCTGTTGTAAAGCGACACGGTGTTCATTTTCAAACCTTTACTTATAAGATACTGCTGAAAATCCTTCATCTCGCTCACCGACACATCGGCCAATGCCACGTCTTCTCCGTTTTTGAAAAGCTGAAAATGCCTTAGCGCACACGCATAGTTGTCTGCCGTTTTTTGACGGCCCTGTTTGCTGAAATGCGCTATGCGGGCCGACATAAGTTCACAAAGTCCGAGGGGCAAAGACGCCATGCCATTTTCCGGGGTTTTCTTTACTTGTTCCATTTCGTTGTAAATAAATTATTAGTTAAGTAGGTGTTCATAATTATTTTTACATTTGAACCAGCATTGTTGTGCCGTTCGCTCAGCAAAAGCAATGCAAGAACACTGATGCAAAGTAAAAGTACTTCAGTAGAATTCTACAAATAACTCTGTAACGTTATGTATGGCTAATTTTCACAACCTCACAGTTTCCTTCGCCATATATGTTAAACAGAAAGCTGCGCACTAGGTGAATTTATATTAAAATAATCAGTTATATTTTCCATCTGCTTGCCGTTGTTTGAACTACGCGATGAGCTGTTGTCAAAAAAAGCTCCGCGATTGTCCGAATTAGTTCCGAGCTAGTTTGAATTAGTTCCGAGCTTGTTGAAATTAGTTCCGAGACAGTTTCAAGAATCTCGGAATTACTGATAATCAGCGCTTTCAAAAAAACACTCAAATAGGTTCCCCACACGCTCGCTCCGGCTTGAAATGAAGATAAAGGCGAACTATGGATTTTTGCTCGTATTAAGTTAGTTGTTAAAACTGCAAGGCGCACAATAAGCAGCGAAATGTGTACGAATCCAACAAGTGAAAGCGTATATCAAAAATAGCAGTTCGTATTTATAAAAGCCATTACCCACACGGTTCGTTACAGAGCCAAAATAATTTTTGAACACCTACTTAATAATCAAAGGCTTGCTGCATAGCAAGCAATTTACAACTTTTTTTAAGCCGACTTCAACTGCCGTTTCTCCAGCGTAAGTGTGGCACCGTAGTGTGCATTGAGCGGTTTGAAGGTGTAGAAGTCGTCTAAACTTTTCTGACGAAGATTTGATTGGGAGATTTATCTCTTCTAAATTCAATCTTCAGCTTTCTTTTGGGCCGTTTTTTGCCCTTTCATCAGTCGTGTAGCTCGCTACACTCCTTCTTCAAGGCCCAAAAACGCCTCAAAAATTAAGGCAAATCTTGAATTTCATAAAAGTTCAGACGACTTCGTAAAAAAAAAGCTAATTTTGCAACGAATTTGTAACGCCTCTGCCTGTTTGTGCAGAGGCGTTGTGCTGTCGTAAACATTGGCAAATGTGGACGGCAGCCTCATTCTTCAATCATTTTTTAATTCATATTTTTATGTTCAACTACCCTAAACAAACAGCGCGCGTGCTGACGTTCAGCCACTTCAACCGCAAGGGTTGGAGTCTGTTCAGCAGTTTGCATCGCGAGGTTCGCATCGGCGTGTTGAGCGCAGCCACGCTGACCACGGCCACACCGTGTTTGGCCGGAGCTACTGCTGCTCATGCTGAAGGCGACCCCACGGCAAACCTGACGGAAATGACTGCCGACACACTGACGCTGGGCGAAGCGGCCGTTGTCACGGCTTCGCGTGCGCCAATGGCGGCCGGCATGGCGGCACGACAGGTGGTGACGCTGACGCGCGACGATTTGAACGCGGCCGGTGTGACCTGCATTAACGACGTTCTTAAACTGACCTCGGGCATTGATGTCAGGCAACGAGGCGGTTTTGGTATGCAAACTGACATCAGCATTCATGGCGGAACGCACGACCAAATTGCGATTCTTCTTAACGGCATTCCGCTTGTCAATCCGCAAACAGGCCATAACGCGGCCGATTTTCCACTTAACATTTCTGATATTGAGCGCATCGAGATTCTCGAAGGCGCTGCTTCGCGCGTGGCCGGAAGTCAGGCTTTCAGCGGAGCCATCAACGTGATTACGCGCGGGACACAAACGCATCGTGACAAACCCATGTCGTGGCAGGGACGCGTCGAAGGCGGTTCGTATGCCACGGTGCGCGGCGAAATGCGCACGGACTGGCAGCACAAGGGGTGGTTTGCCTCGGCCAGCGGCAGCTACCAGCGTTCAGACGGGGCTGTGAGCAACAGCGATTTCAAAGGTGGTAAGGGCTACGGACGTGTGGCTTACGCAGCACCGGCATTCGACGCTGATTTGCAGCTGGGAGCCACAGCCAACGACTTCGGTGCCAACACGTTTTACGCAGCTGCCTACCCTAACCAGTGGGAGGCTACGCGGCGTTATCTGATTGCTGCACGCGTTGCCACCAAAGGGCGTATTGCGCTGTCGGGGCAGGCTTCGTGGTTGCGCAGCACCGACCATTTTCAACTGACACGAGGTAGTTCGGTAGGCGAGAACTTTCATCGCACCGATGTATTGGGCGTGGGAGTGAATGCACACACGCGCTGGACAGGTAGCACCACGACGTTGGGCGTCGACTTGCGCGAAGAGGACATTTACAGCACCAACCTGGGCTATCCGCTACCCGACAATGGCATGGTGGGGGTGCCCGGACACGCGGGAAAACTCTACACGCATCAGGCAGACCGAACGAACTTTTCGTGCTTTGCCGAACACAATGTAGTGTGGCGCCAATTCAGCCTGTCATTAGGCGTGATGGCTGAGCGGAACAGTGCCGTCGATGGGCAATTCCGTTTTTACCCGGGTGCCGACCTGAGTTATCGTCCGAACCACTTTTGGCGCATTTATGCCTCGTTCAATCGTTCAATGCGTCTGCCTTCGTTTACTGACCTTTGGTATAAAAGTCCGACGCAGCAGGGCAATGCCGGATTGCGTCCGGAGGAGTGTACGGCAGTGAGCGTGGGGGCTGACTTTACGCACCGGGTGTTGAGCCTCAAACTGAAAGGACATTACCAGCGCGGCACCAACATGATTGACTGGATTATGCGCTCGCCCAACGACATTTACCATGCAGCATCCTTCTCGCTCGACAATTTTGGTTTGGGCCTTGATGCACGTTGCCACTTCGATGCTTGGCTGGGCACGCGTCAACCGCTGCAGCAGTTGACGGTGTCGTATGCTTGGCTGCATCAGAACCGGCGCAAGGGCGAGGCTTACTTCAAGTCGAATTATGCCATGGAGTATCTGCGCCATAAACTGGTGGTACAACTGTCGCACCGCATTGTGAGCAAACTCAATGCGCAGTGGAGTTTGCGTCTGCAGCAACGCGAAGGAGCTTGGCAGGTGTTCGAAGGTGGGAAGCCTACGGCCGAACTGCGCCCGTACGGCACGCAGGCACTGCTTGACTGCAAACTCAACTGGCAAGAAAAGCATTGGGCGGTGTTTGCCGATTTGAGTAACCTGACGAACCACCGTTACGTGGACTTGGCGAACGTAAAACAACCCGGTTTCTTGCTACTGGGTGGTGTGAGTTTTAACTTGTAAAATAGATGTTGATTATAGGGTAACACCCATTTATATATAGCACAGCAGGCGGTAAACGAAATGCTTACCGCCTGCTGTTTGGTTATGTACCAAGTGTTCTCTGCATGCTGATTGCACACAAAGAAACGACACACAAAGCGTTTTATTTTTTGAAGAAGAAAGCCAACTTAAAAAATTTACTCTGATAATCCCGAAGTCCACAGTTTCTTGTTGTAACTTTGCTACCGCGAAGTTAGGCTACCCCTCAGCATAACTTTTGAAAAACAATTTTTTAAAACAGTTCTGTATCCGGTTTGCACTAATTTTGCTACCGCGAAGTTAAGCAACATCGCTGCATGACTTTTGAAAGAATAAAAATTCAGACACATGACAAACTTATACAATCCTAACTCTACTATATGCGCCATCGCCACTCCGGCCGGTGGTGCCATCGGTATTGTCCGCGTGTCGGGTCCCGAAGCCCTGACTTGCGTTTCACCTTTATTCCAGCCGATGGGTTCAAAAACATTGGCCGAAAAAGCAGGCGGTACGCTGACCTTTGGACGCATTGTCGACCCCACGTCGCACGAAACGGTTGACGAAGTGCTGGTCAGCCTGTTTCGGGCGCCTCACTCCTATACGGGCGAAGACAGCATCGAAATATCCTGCCACGGCTCGGCCTACATTCTGAACCGCGTGTTGCAGTTGCTCCTTGCGCAAGGTTGCCGCATGGCGCAACCGGGCGAATACACGCAACGGGCATTCATGAACGGCAAAATGGACTTGAGCCAAGCCGAAGCGGTAGCCGACCTCATCGCATCGACTACGGCAGCCAATCACCGCATGGCCATGCAGCAAATGCGCGGCGGATTCAGCCGAAAGCTGAAAGAACTGCGCGAAAAACTACTCCACCTCACTGCCCTCATGGAATTGGAGCTCGACTTTTCCGACCACGAAGATCTGGAGTTTGCCTCGCGTCAGGAACTGTTCGACCTGGCTACTCACATCCGTATGCAAATTGGCAAACTCTGCCAATCATTCAGTTTAGGCAATGCCTTGAAGCGTGGTTTCCCGGTAGCCATCGTGGGTGAAACGAATGCTGGAAAATCCACCTTGCTCAATGCCTTGGTTGGCGAAGAGCGTGCTTTGGTCAGCAACATTCACGGCACCACGCGCGACACTGTGGAAGAAACCATCGTATTGGGCGACACCCTTATCCGTTTCATCGATACGGCTGGCATCCGTGCCACAACCGACACGGTGGAGCGTATGGGCATTGAACGCACTTACGAAAAAATCGACGAAGCTCAAATCGTCATTTGGCTCCTCGATGCCACCTGTGCCCTTGATCAATTCCGCGACTTACAGGGCAAAGTACTGTGTCCCGGCAAGCACTATCTGCTGGCGGTCAACAAAACCGACCTCCTCGATGCCCCTGCCCTTTCCGCCCTTCAAACGTCCCTCAACGAAAACCTCCGCTCACTTCTTTCTTCTAACTCTCCCCACCCCACCACCGAGGCCGAAGCAACCGATAGGGAAAACGCCACCGCCCCCATCATCCACTCCCTACTCTACTTATCGGCCCATCACGAAACGGACATCGAATCTATTCGTCATCACCTCTCATCAGCCGTTCAATCCCTCCGCTCTAACTCTACTGACGAAAACGACATCATCGTCAGCAATGCCCGTCACTACGAAGCCCTTACCCAAGCGCACACCGCCATCGAACGCGTCATCGAGGGCCTCAACACCGGCCTATCGGGCGACTTCATCAGCCAGGACCTTCGCGAATGCACCTTCCACTTAGGAGCAATCATTGGCGAAATTCCAACAGAAAGTGTACTGGCTACTATATTTAAAAAATTCTGCATCGGCAAGTAAATACCT
>FR901756.1:983-12988 GCA_000437675.1 Prevotella sp. CAG:891 | reverse complement strand
TGTTCAAATTAGTTCCGAGCTAGTTTCAACAAAAAAAGAGTTAAAATAAAGAGGCTCGGAATGAGGTTCGTGACTCAGGATGGTTGTTGGCCGCAAACCACGTTTGGGCATGGTGTCCGGCCAACTTAACTACAACGGGGGAGGAGCTTAAACAAACGGCTCAGTGCTTAGGAACGAAGTGGGCTTCCTTCCATTCATACACCAGGGGCTGAATGTATTGCTTGGCCTTTTCCTTGTCTTCGGTGCTCAAACCTTCGGTGCTGATGCGGTAAGTGAGTTCGGAGGTCTGGGGCGACAGCGTTACGGCCAGGGGCTGCTCGGTTAAAACGGTGGTGAGGTACTGCTTGTCGTAGGCATAGAGCGGAGAGTCGGGGCGAACAAACTGCTCGAACTGGGGATGGGGCAATTTGTCTTTCACGGGGGTCCAATGCAGGGTGTAAAGTTGCACGTCGGTTGACTGCGAACCGGCTACGAGGGTGTGCAGACTGAGTATCAGGGTGTCTTTGGCGCAGGGCAACAGGTGCATCTCCCAGGTGCTTACATCAGTGGTTCGCAGAGAGAGAAAGTTGGGCGTTTTTTTCGTCAGTTCGGACTGTCCGCCAAAGATGTTTTCTACTTTTGCTTCGATGCCGTGATTGTAGAGGTCGATGAGGTCAAGACGAGCTGCTTTGTCAACTACGGGAAACAAGGTAGTGGGGGCATCGACAAAAAGGGTGTCGAGCGATTGGGCCTTAGCCGAACGGTATGTGATGAACGGCAGGCCAACAAGCAGCAAGCTGAGAACTTTCAGAAATTTCTTCATAACTGAATTATCGGGGGATTCATGGTGAAGGCTTCGGAGAATCGAAGCGTTTGGTCATGCAAATGTACGCGATTTACGCGAGAAAGCCGACTGTTGAGGGGGTAATTCACTATTTTTGCATAAAATAGGAGGCGGTTCGGCTATAACTTCACCCAAAAGCAAGCTCTGGGCTTGGTATTGCACTCACCTTTCACTATTTTTCGATAAAATAGGAGGCGGTTCGGCAATATCTTCACCCAAAAGTAAACTTTTGGCTTGGTATTGCGCTCACCTTTCACTATTTTTGCATCTATAATAGTACATTGTAAGTCGGTTGATTCGTACCTCTAACCCATGAAGAAAAAATGGGTCAGTAGCCAATTCATGAGGATACGTTTACAACAGGCTCAGCAATATTGTGACATACATACTTTATTATTCAAAATTAAGAATATGAAAAACACTTTATTGACTTTATTACTGACGCTCTGCGTCGTAGGCGCTTGGGCTCAAAAACACAGTACGTTGGCAAAACCCAAGGTCATAAACCATCCGGTCATCGAGTATTGCCCGCATTGGATTGCCATGAATGATATTGAATTAACCCAAGAGGCTACGATTATTCGAGGCTATCTGCATAACCACCCCAACTATACTTGTAGTGTGGCAGATAATGCGTTTTTGAAGGATAGGCACAGTGACAAACAGTTCAAGGTGCTGCGAGCTGAGGGCATACAGCTCAATGAGCAAGTGGCAATGCCTGAATCCGGACGCGTGCCGTTTACCTTGTACTTTGAGCCCTTGGATGCTGATGTCAAGGAGCTCAATTTCATTGAACCCGCTGCACGTCCCACGAGTGGCGTCTATGGCATTCAGCTACAGACCCAACCTAAGGCTTCCCCCAAAAGCAAAGTCTTTGACCCACGTCAGTTGACGAGCGAATACTATTTGCGACAGCGAGTGAAGCCCGATACGCAATGGCGTTTCGATAACCAGCGCTACAAGCAGGCTTTTTCGGCTCCGTTTCGCTCAGGCAAGGCGGTGCTGACAGTCTATCTTGACAATCTGCCTATGGAGCTGTTTGCGGCAATGGGGGTTGCGTCTTTACGTGTTAAGAATCAAATGACCAAAGAGCAGCAGAATGTGACTGCCCAACTTGATACCACCAGCCGTAGCTTGACTTTTCACCTCGACTTGCCGCACCCTCAGTGGGTAGGTGGATTTCATAGCGGTAACATCTTCATTCAGCCGGGTGATACGTTGGAGGTGTTCTCCTCGTTTGTCACCGACCAATACCGAAAGCCACTTTATACGACTTTTCGTAGCTCGAGCGAATCAGCCATGATAAATACGCTCACTCCTTATTTTATGCAGAAATACACTCCCGATGGTTACGATTACACGGCAGTTAGTCAAGCCATCACAGCAGGCAAGGACAGCGTGATGCGCGTGGTAGAGAAGTTCCGTGATCAAGCAATCGGCCTCCTCGGCAATGAAACTCTGCGCCAGGAATTGATACGTACTCCGCTCTCTACTTTCGGCAAGGATGTGGTGATGATGTCTATGGTTACCCGTCAAATACAATACTTGGAGGATGTGCTGCTTTACTATAAAGACGAGCAATACAAGCGGACTCAAAAGGAAGACGGCACGCAGGTTCTCGAACCTAATTCTGCGTATCAACCGCTCGATGATCAGGCAGTCTATGGTGCGCTCATGCCCTACAAGCAGTTGATTTACGATAATCCGTTGGCCTTATGTGAAGCGAGCCAGTGGGTGTTTGTCAACCGCACTATTTATGGGGATTTGGCGCGGCAATACGAAAAGGTAAAAAATGCATCAGGAGATTGGGAATTTGTGCGTAAGGACCAGTTCGGTATGGACGGCACCTTTATGAGCGATTTGGAAAGGTCGCAAGATATTTCCTCAATCCTGAACAGTACCACCGAATCTTTAACATTGGGTCAGGAAGAGGATACGGAGCAGTGTTTGAACATTGTTGCCATGGATGTTGCATCGACCATTCAGTCTATTTCTTCGCTTCAGGTTGCTCACGCTGTCCTCAATAAATACCGCCACTTCGTGCAGGCTACCGAAGGCCAGACGGCAGGCGAGGACAGTCATTGGACGGCAGAGCAGCGCGCCTTGTGGAAACGACTCTTTGGAAAGTACGAAGGAAATCTGTTGCTAATTGACTTTTGGGGACTTGGGTGCGGTCCGTGCCGTTCGGGCATGCTCAGTATGCGCAACAACGTGGAGGCGATGAAGGGGGAACCCTTTAAATTTATCTATCTCTCGGCCACCGACGGAGAAATTCTCACTGCCAAAAGCGAAGAATGGATGAATCAAAACCAAATCAAGGGCGAACACCTCTTCGTTTCGCAGTCAGAATGGGCAATGCTCGAATCTATGCTCAGTTTTTCCTCTATTCCGCGCTATGTGCTTTGTGGTCCCGATGGCCGCCTGATTCAAAATAATATCAGCATCTATAATTATGATGTGGAAAAAATGAAGGCGATGGTGAAGAAGTTGGTGCCGCAACGGTAATTCTTAAAGCAAACTGAAATCAGCAAACTACGGGGATTTTCATCGAATTATAGGCTATCTGCCCAATGCAATAATCACGCATTTCACTGAAATAAAAGGGTGGTAAGCTTTAGGTTTTTTATGATGTTACTAGCCAAAAATAAAGATGACGTGCGGTGCATTCGGCTTTTTCTTTATAATTTTGCGCTGTCTATGACCTGACACACAAACAGGGTGTTATTTTTTTTCAGATTTTACTTTTTTATGATACATAAAATTCTTCTCGTGCTGATGGCTCTTTGGCTACCGGTGGGAGTGCAGGCACAATCTGCCTATGAGCATTACATTGACAAATATGCTGACATGGCTGTCGACCAGATGAAACGCTACGGCATTCCGGCTAGTATTACGCTGGCGCAGGGTTTGCTGGAGAGTTCGGCAGGTAAGAGCCGCTTGGCTACAAAGGGCAATAACCACTTTGGCATTAAATGCGGACGGGCATGGAAAGGACCGTATATGCTGGTGAACGACGATGCGCCTAACGAGAAGTTTCGCGTGTATCGTAATGCGAAAGAAAGCTACGAGGATCATTCAAAATTTCTGAAAAACGGCAAGCGTTATGCTTTTCTCTTTGACCTGGACAAGGATGATTACAAGGGCTGGGCAAGAGGACTGAAAAAGGCAGGATATGCCACGAACCCGGCTTATGCCAACTCGCTGATTTCGCTGATTGAACGTTTCAACCTGGACAAATACGACAAGGCGAAACGACATAAAAAGCATCACCACAAAAATGATAAGGAGGAGGATAACAAACCGCTGTTTGACCATGTGGTGAGACGCTGCAACGGGCAGTATTACGTCATTGCACGACGGGGCGATACGTTTGAATCGCTGGCCAAAACCTTTGATACGAAGGCGAGCAAGCTGAGGGAGTATAACGATGTGGACAAAGCGTACAGACTGAAGGCGAACGACATTGTTTACCTTGGCAAGAAGAACAAAAAGGCCGATGCGCTGCTGACGCGTAACTACCATATCATGCGGGCGGGCGAAAGTTTGCATGGCATCAGCCAGCGTTATGGTATCCGTCTGACGTCGCTTTGCAAACTGAATCCGATGAAGCGCAACGAGCACTTCAAGGTGGGCGACCGCATCCGATTGAAGTAAAAAAAAGAATCTGTGAATTGCACGCAAGGTGTTATTTTCACACACAAAAAAGGCAGCAGGTGCTGGGAATACGTCCGGTGCCTGCTGCCTTTTTAGGTACTTACAACCTGGGCTGTGAGTAAAAAACGGTTGGCATGAATATGGTATTTGGGTTACAAACGGGTTACTACGTCGTCGGCTGCCTTGCGATTCTTGGGTTTGCATTCAGCTTCGGGAGCCGGATGACCCAAAGGCAATATAACAACGGGGGCTTCGTTTGCCGGAAGATTGAGAATTTGCTTGCACAAATCGGCATCAAAATTGCACACCCAGCAGGTGCCCAGTCCTTGTTCGGCGGCAGCCAGGCAAAGGTGTTCGGCGGCAATGGCTACATCAATGTCGCCATGGGGCTTGTTGTCGGCTTTTCTCACCCACTCTTCGTCGTGACGAACCGTAATGATTACGTAGCAGGGAGCCGTGACGAACCATTCGCGCTGATAACAGGCCGTGAGGCGGCTGCGCATGTCGGCTGTGGTGACTACATAAAAATGCCAGGGCTGGAAATTTACGGCCGAGGGGGCAAGACGGGCACAATCGAGCACATAGCGCAACGCTTCTTCGCTGACGGGCTGGGGGGTGTAACTGCGTACTGAATAACGCGATTCAACTAATGACTTGAAATCCATAAACAGAAATATTGGAATGAGTTTTTTTTATTTTTGCGACCCAAAAAAAGTTCGGCTTATGCAAAAATAAGGATTGACGACGAGAAAAAAGCATTTGACGGGCCATTTTTTTTCGTTTGGCGAAGCCCGCTCTGCTGTGTTTCAGCTTGTTTCGGGAATGACGTAAATGAAACTTGGAACCACTTGAACGGCACAAATTCATTCAAAAAATAAGAACTGAAAAGGGAAGAAAAAAGCAAGTGTTCTTCTTAAATAATCTGAAAAATGAAAGAAAAACACGGAGTTTTAACGAACCGGAAGCAAGGTTCGTCGTAAAAAAGAGTTATCTTTGTACACACGAAGAAGTGCGCAAATGGTGTTTTCAACCGAGCAACCAGAACCGGCCCGAAAACTCCACCGACACACTGCTTGCAAATATAAAACCACATATCAGGAGGAACAACAATGAAAAAGTCGCTATTACTATTATTGATGTGTATTGGGGCTAATGCCGCAACCGCATGGGCTCAGGATGACGACGTATATTTCGTTCCGTCAGAAAAAGCGCAATCAAGCTCGCAGCCTAAACATACGCAGAAGCATGCTTACGATACTTACGCCCCGGTGGCTAATGACAATGACTTTCAAGAAAGTAATTGGGCAGAAGGACGGAGCAACGGCAACTGGGATGTTGACTCATACAACCGACGTGGCAAAAATTACAAAGGACAGTGTGACGAGGAAAAATCGAACGCAGTGAGTTGCTACGATCAGGGCTACGCTGATGGTTACGAGGATGGCAAATATACCCAGCGCATCGTTCGCTTTTATTCACCCCGACCGGGCATCTATGTGAGCAGCCCGTATTACCTCGACTGCTACGACTTCTACTTCGACCCTTGGTACTACGGCTATGCCGGAGGTTGGGCCTGGAGCGGCTGGTGGGGCTGGGGTAGCTGGTACGGCTGGCGACCCTATTACAGCAGCTGGCACTGGGGATGGGGCGGATGGTACGACCCTTGGTGGGGTTGGCCTAGCTATGCGTGGTATCCGCACCACCATTGGCATGGTAGCTGGTATCCTGCCGGTTCGGAACGCGGACCGCGTGGCGGATACATTGCTTACGGCGGACGTAGAGGCGCTGCTTCTTACTCAACGAACGGACGGGGTAATGCTTTCGGCAACAGACCGTCGCAGTCGTTCGGACGGGGGAATGCCGGACGGGGTTCTAACGACCGCAATAACTTCGGCTTCGGAAATAACCGGCCTTCGCGCTCGTTTGGCAACTCGAACCGACCTTCCAGAAATTACGGTAACTCGCGACCTGAAGGTAACCGCAACACGAATTCCGACAGAAAATACCGCGAAAATAACCGTTCGTTTAACAACCGCAACAACAGCGAAAGCCGTCAGCAACGCTCGTTCAGCCAACCTTCGCGCAACGGTAGCTTTAACAGAGGTGGCAGCTTCGGCGGTGGTAGCCGAGGTGGATTCGGCGGCGGTAGCCGGGGCGGATTTGGCGGAGGCGGACGTGGCGGACGCAGATAAAATGTGACCGAAAGTTAGTCTCGCAACAGGTTTGAATGCCTCACAGATTAGTGTGAGTTGCTCGTAAAAAAACAAAAAAAAAGGACGGAAAGATTCTCTGGGAACCTTCCGTCCTAAAACATAAAACACATGAAGCGAAAATATTTTTTGGCACTTGCCTCGCTAACCCTTTGCGGTAGCCTCAGTGCCCAGGATATATATAAAGTAGAAGCCCTTTCGGGTTCCGACTTGAACGGTACTGCACGCTATGTGGGTATGGGTGGCGCAATGAACGCATTGGGCGCAGACCTTTCGACCATTGGTACGAACCCTGCCGGCATCGGTATGTACCGACGCAGCGATGTGGCCTTTACCGGTAGTGCCACCGTTCAACCGAATGGCGAAGAATTTGGCGACATCAACCGTGCTCGTGGATCGTTCGACCAGGCTGGCTTTGTTTACTCTTGTAAAATGGACGACAAACTGCGCTTTGTGAACGTGGCCTTTAATTACCAAAAACGCCGTAATTTCAAAAATTACATCGGGCTGAACAACATTGCTACAAAGGATGGCATGTCGCAGTCGTGGCAAATGATGGACTTGGCTTACTATGGTGACAAATGGCTCGACCTTTCGCCGGGGAGCGATGACTGCAACAAAACGACACCGCTCACCATCGTGGGATACGATGCGCAACTCATCACTCCACAGTATGATGCCGATGGCAAACTGACGGGCTATACTCCCAGTTTTGCCAATAAATATGCCTACCAACGCGCTCAATGGGGCGGCATCCAGCAATACGACTTCAACATTTCGTTCAACTGGAAAGATCAAATCTATGCCGGCCTTACCTTCGGAGCTTACAACGTCAACCTGCACTCGCGCACAAACTACGCCGAGGAACTAGTTGATTCAAAAAACAACACGGGCGAGTATTACATGAGTCAGGCTGAATCGCTCAGCGGTGCCGGATTTGATGTAAAATTGGGCATCATCGTTCGTCCGCTCGAAGATTCTCCCTTCCGCTTCGGTGTGTCGATTGCCACTCCCATTTTCTTCGACCTCACCCAAAGTTCTTACCTCTACATGAACAGCCCTTATGCTTTCACCGATGACAAGGGCAATAAGTTTGAACATACAGAAGCTGATGTCGAAATCGGCGACTTCGACTATCGCATCCGCACTCCGTGGAAGGTAAACCTCAGCATGGCTACAACCGTTGGTAATTACTTGGCTTTGGACGCTGAATACGAAATCAGCGATTACAAAGGTACTCAGGTGCGTTACCCCGACTTCGACGACTATTACGACTACAGCATTTCATCAAGCAAAGACAATGCGATGGCCGAGGAAATCGATGCTTGCATGAAACCGCTCCACACTTTCCGTATCGGTGCTGAAGCGCGTCTGGCTAAAGGCGTTTATGGCCGTTTGGGCTACAACTACGTTTCTGCCCCAATGGAGGACAATGCTTTCTTGAACCTGTTTACCAACAGCCCGTCGTATGCCTACAGCACTAATACGGACTATGTGAACCTTGGTGCCATCAATCGTGTAACGGCTGGATTGGGTGTTCGCGGCAAGCACTTCTACGCTGACATGGCTTACCAGTACCAGCAACAGCAAGGTACGGCATTTGCCTTCCACGTAGCCGAAGCCGACGGAATAACCAACCGATTGAAGGGCGAAAAAGTGGACTTGAACCGTCACAATGTGATGTTCACCATTGGCTATAAATTCTAATTGGCTATAAATTCTAATAGTAAATAAGCCGGACTTCAGATGACTCCGAGATTGCATCAAACTTTCGCCCTCGAGAATTTGTCTGACTTCAACATCACTTCCGAGAATTCATCTAACGAGTGGCTATAACCACTCCATATATTCACCTAAATACAACACTACAATGAAAAAATTTATTTATTTCATTCCCGCATTCCTTTTGTTCTTCGCATCTTGCGCTTCAACCAAATCTGTTTATCAGTTAACAGGTGAATGGAGCGTTGTCAACCTCAACGGACAGAACATCACTCCGAGCGAAGCAACTCCCTATCTCGGTTTCGACATTAACGAAAACCGCCTGTATGGTTTCACCGGCTGCAACCGCCTTACCGGCAACTTGGATGCCAACAAATTCCTCAAAGGCAAAGCAGAATTCGGACACCTCGCTACCACGCGTATGCTCTGCCAGGACGATAAGTTCGAACAGCCCTTCCTCGAAGCGCTCAATAAAGTAAAAACTTCGGAAGTCAACGGCGAAGAAATTTTGCTGAAAGACGAACAAGGCAAGGTTATCAT
The DNA here is from genome assembly GCA_000437675.1 of Prevotella sp. CAG:891. Taxonomy (GTDB): domain Bacteria; phylum Bacteroidota; class Bacteroidia; order Bacteroidales; family Bacteroidaceae; genus Alloprevotella. Next base: position 4,039 of record FR901756.1, on the reverse strand, counting down.
TACCTTGAAGAAGAAAAAAGCTGATAAGTAATTGTGCTAAATTCATAAACAATTTACTTAACGCACATACCATTTGCTTAAACGCATTGATCAATGCGTAAACCCGCAAAGCTGCTGTACAAAGGCAAAAGGAAACTCTCAAAACAAGCCCTTTTCCATGGATGCAACAGCTTTACGGGTTTACTCGTTAGAAAACCAATCATACCCCTCTTTCGGCTGAACCCCTTTATGGGACTTCAGCGCAGTTAGTTTAGGAATCATTACAATCATCTTCAATATTCACCAACCACAATCATACATACAATGGCCACAGTCGACGACAAAAAAATCATCTTTTCGATGGTCGGACTTTCAAAGACCATCAAACAAAACAACAAGCAAGTACTGAAAAACATTTACCTGAGTTTCTTTTACGGAGCTAAAATCGGTATCATCGGTTTGAACGGTGCAGGTAAATCTACCCTCATGAAAATCATCGCCGGACTCGACAACGATTACCAAGGCGAAGTTGTTTTTTCACCCGGCTACACTGTTGGCTACCTGCCACAGGACCCGCACCTCGACGATAACAAAACGGTAAAGGAAATTGTTCAAGAAGGTGTACAAAACGTAGTAGACGCACTTGCTGAATACGAAGAAATTAACCAGAAGTTCGGTCTGCCCGAATACTACGAGGACGAAGAAAAAATGAACGCCCTCTTTGCCCGCCAAGGTGAACTGCAAGACATCCTTGATGCCACCGATGCCTGGAACCTTGACAGCCGACTCGAACGCGCCATGGACGCACTTCGCTGCCCGCCCGCCGACTGGAAAGCCGAACACCTTTCAGGAGGTGAACGCCGCCGTGTAGCTCTTTGCCGTTTGCTGTTGCAAAAACCCGACGTGCTGCTCCTCGACGAACCTACCAACCACCTCGACGCTGAAAGCATCGACTGGCTCGAACAGCACCTCAACCAATACGAAGGCACCGTTATCGCCGTAACCCACGACCGTTACTTCCTCGACGACGTAGCAGGCTGGATTCTCGAACTTGACCGCGGCGAAGGTATCCCCTGGAAAGGAAACTACTCTTCATGGCTTGATCAGAAAACCAAGCGCATGGAGCAAGAAGAAAAAGTGGCCAGCAAACGCCGCAAAACTCTGCAACGCGAACTTGAATGGGTACGCATGGCACCCAAGGCTCGCCAGGCTAAAGGTAAGGCTCGTTTGAATTCGTACGACAAACTGCTCAACGAAGACCAGAAGGAGAAGGAACAGCACCTCGAAATTTACATCCCCAACGGTCCACGCTTGGGCAACAAGGTTATCGAAGCACACCACGTTTCAAAATCATTTGGCGAGAAAGTGCTCTACACCGACCTCGACTTCACGCTGCCTCCCGCAGGTATCATCGGTGTAATCGGCCCCAACGGTGTTGGTAAAACCACCCTCTTCCGCCTCATTATGGGACTCGATCAACCCGATAGCGGTACCTTTGAATGCGGTGAAACCGTGAAGTTGGCCTATGTCGACCAGCAGCACAAGGACATCGACCCCGAAAAATCTGTGTACGAAGTTATTTCGGGCGGCAACGAACTTATGCGAATGGGTGGACGCGAAATCAATGCTCGCGCCTACCTCAGCCGTTTCAACTTCTCAGGAGCCGATCAAGAGAAGAAATGCGGGGTTCTTTCAGGTGGTGAACGTAACCGTCTGCAACTCGCCCTTGCCCTCAAGCAAGAAGGCAATGTGCTCCTGCTCGACGAACCTACCAACGACATCGACGTCAATACACTCCGAGCCCTCGAAGAAGGTTTGGAAGCCTTTGCAGGTTGCGCCGTAGTCATCAGCCACGACCGTTGGTTCCTCGACCGTATCTGTACGCACATCCTTGCATTCGAAGGCGACGGAAATGTATTCTTCTTCGAAGGTTCATACTCTGATTACGAAATCAACAAGGCCAAGCGCTTAGGTATCGAAGAACCCAAACGCATCCGCTACCGCAAACTCGACGAATAACATACAAGCATAACAAAGCGAAGGGAAACCCGTTTTTTAAGACAAACAGTTTACCCTTCGCTTTTATATTTGCTTCAGACACAAAACTCATGCTGGAATCTGCAAGCAACCTATGTAAAAGGAAATGCAAAAAGAAAACACAAACATACGAACTGCACAAACAAACGACTTGCAACGATTGAATGAAATATTCAACGTAGCCCGAGAAAAAATGAGAAGCGCAGGAAATCCCAGTCAATGGCCAGAAAACTATCCCAGCCTAGAAGTATTACAACGCGACATGGAACTGCAACAAAGTTACCTCGTTGAACGCAACAACAAAATTGTAGCCACTTTCGTATTGGCAAAAGGAATAGACCCCACCTACCTGCACATCGAACAAGGCAACTGGCTGAACAACGACCTTCCCTATGCCACCATTCATCGCGTTGCCTCGGACTACGGCGTTCAAAACATAGGACGCACCGTCATTGAATGGTGCAAAAAGCAAAGCAACAACTTACGCGCTGACACACACCGCGATAACTTGGTAATGCAACACTTACTCCTCACCTCGGGATTCAAATACTGCGGCATCATACACGTGGCAAACGGAACAGAACGTCTAGCCTACCAATGGCTCAAAGCATAAACATTCACAAACACCAGAGCAAACAGAAGCCTAATGGAATGCTCACACGGCAAAAATCATAGCATAAAAAAGCTGATTTTCAACATTTAACAAGACTATCAAAGCCCAAATGAATTAAAATCAGTAATTTTGCCGAGATGTTGGTTAACAAAACGGATTTATAGGCTATTTCTACAAATAATAATTCACGCCAAGTCAGCCAACTATCAGTCTTAGCGCAGAAGTTAGCCGCCTCACAAACATGCTGCCCAAACCACACGCAACATCCTTTGTCTGTAGCTACAGCTTCGCACAATCACTTCCGTCACCAAATCATAAAACAATAACCAATGATTATGACTATTTTACGTCGTGCTGCCCTGTCTGTTCTGTTGGCAGGCGTTAGCACTACGGCATATTGTCAGGATCTTATTGCCCGACAGGCCCC
>FR901756.1:0-964 GCA_000437675.1 Prevotella sp. CAG:891 | reverse complement strand
CAGGCCCCCGTCGACCGCCGTCAGCGCGCAATCGATTCAGTAGCCATTCAGCGAGCCATCGACCGCGATTTGGAAATGAATCTGAACACCGACATTTATTCAAGCTGGATAACCAACCGCGCACACCCCTACACCGCTGCCGACGTACCCGACAGTTTCTGCATTGACCTACGCGGTTTCTGCATGCCGACTACCTCGCGCAACATCACCTCGCGCTATGGCTATCGTCCCACCTTCCGCCGAGTTCACAAAGGACTTGACATCAAAGTGTACACCGGCGACACCATCGTATCTGCCTTCGACGGCAAAGTACGCGTGGTACGCTATGATGCCGGAGGATACGGCAACTACGTAGTGATACGCCACAACAACGGATTGGAAACCATTTACGGACACCTTTCCAAACAGCTAGTAAAGGGAGATCAAGAAGTAAGAGCTGGCGAACCCATTGGCTTGGGCGGTAACACCGGACGTTCTTTCGGTTCACACCTCCACTTCGAAACACGACTCGCAGGAGAGGCCATCAATCCCGAACTATTGTTTAATTTTCAAGCGCAGGACGTAACAGGCGACTATTATACTTTTGTGAAAAACGAAAAAGAATTTGACAAAACGCCTGCTACCACACTCGCTTCAAACACTGAACGAAGAAACAACCACTATTATAAAGTGAGAAAGGGTGAAACGCTTTCAGGAATTGCCGACAAGTTAGGTATTGCTACCGACGAACTCATGCGAAACAATCGCTTGAGTAAAAAAAGCCGCATACGCCCGGGACAAATACTCCGATATTAAGAAAACTAACAGATTTATTAAATCATACATTTATGGAAGTGCTACAACACCGTAGTACTTCCATTTTTTATATAAATAATAGCGTTCAAATAAGTTTGTACTATGCGTACATATTAGGTCAACTTAAAATCGTGCCGTTTCGGACAGGCCTACCTGCCCTACTTTCTTT
>FR901755.1 GCA_000437675.1 Prevotella sp. CAG:891 | reverse complement strand
GCCTCAGCAGGAAGAAACGGTTCCGGTACAGTAAAACGCACCACCACATACATTTCATAGTTCACGACATAGAGTACTGACTTCTATCTGGTTATTTACAGCCTGATAGAAGTCAGTTTTTTCGTATATTGTTGAATGCCTCAACATATATTCCACACCTCTGAATACACCTTTCTCTACAACTCCCCTATCAAAAAGAAGAGGAACAGAACGCACCCATAAGCATGGGGCTCAGACAGGCCTATCTGCCTTACTTTCTGTGGTAACACAAAGTCAAAGAACGCTTAATTGCTTAATAGGTATTTTTGGTTTTTCATTCGTGAAGGCTAAAATTCTATCGAACGCATATACCCCTATATGCTCACAGCAACGAAAAAACCTTGGTTCAAAACAGCTATTTGCTGCCGAACCAAGGCTTATCATTTATTGCGCATCAGTAACGAAGCAGAATGATCAAAGTTTATTCAGCTTTGTCCAAAACTTCGTATTTTGAATGTTTGCTCTTGAATTCAGGAACCAAATCCTTCATGCGTTTCACAATCTGCATATCGGTTTCTTGAATGCTCGAAGCAACGAGGGAATCAATGTGGTCAGACACTTCAGTATAATCATACTCGCGTACCTGAGCAATCTTAATTTTAGGATGGAAAGTCGGTTTCGTCGTTTCCTCTTCGTTAAGCACCTCTTCGTAGAGTTTCTCACCGTCGCGTAAGCCGGTGAACTTAATTTCCACGTCCTTGGCACCGCTCAACTGAATCATGCGCTTGGCAAGGTCAACGATGCGAACCGGTTTACCCATATCGAACACAAAGATTTCGCCACCATTACCCATGGTTCCTGCTTCAAGCACAAGCTTGCAGGCTTCAGGAATGAGCATGAAAAAGCGGATGATGTCCTTGTGCGTTACCGTAACCGGACCACCGCGACGAATCTGTTCGCGGAACAAAGGAATTACCGATCCGTTTGAACCCAGCACATTACCGAAACGCGTGGTAACAAACTGCGTAACGCCCTTGATTTTACCATCCTTAATGGCTTTGTCAAGGCTTTGCACGTAGATTTCGCAAATACGCTTGGAACATCCCATTACGTTCGTCGGATTCACGGCTTTATCGGTCGAAACCATCACGAACTTCTTCGTGCCGTATTTCACCGCCAAGTCGGCAATGACACGCGTTCCATCGATATTGTTGCGCACGCTTTCGCCCGGATTATTCTCCATCATGGGCACATGCTTGTAAGCTGCGGCATGGAACACATAATCAGGACGGTAAATGTCGAAAAGTTCTTCCATGCGTTCCTTCATGCAAATATCGCTCACGATGGTTTCGGCTTCGACATTGGGCCATTGGCGAGCCATCATCAGGCGGATATCATGCAGCGGAGTTTCGGCCTGGTCAATAAGTACCAGACGTTTCGGACGGAACTGGGCAACCTGGCGTACAATTTCGCTACCGATACTACCAGCAGCACCTGTAACGAGAATCGTATTACCGGTAAGTTGCTTTTCAACAACATTCAAGTCGATTTCAATTTTATCGCGCGGCAGCAAGTCTTCAATGTCCACTTCCTTGAGCTGACGGTGGTCGAGTTTATCCTTTCCGTTCCATTCCTGTAAACCCGAGAACATAAAGATATGAATACCGGCATCCATCAGTTTTTCCACGATATCAGGATTATTGCGGATAGACTCATTTTTGAGCGGCGAAACCAGCAACGATTTCACACCGCGGCTCTGCATGATGCTTATAAGGTTTTCATCGTTGGGGAAAATGGGGGAACCCATCAACCGGCGGCCTTGAATGTCCATGTCGCCATCATCGGCCACAAAACCTTTGATAACGTAAGTGTGTTGGCTATCGCGGTGAAGCATACTATTGGCAATAGCCACACCGCCTTCTTTCACACCGTAAATGAATACGCGCTTGCTCTTTTTATTCTTACGTGCATTGTCATACATATACTTGACCAATGCGCGAAGCAACCACATCAAGCACGTTGCCATCAATGCCGAAAGGCCTAAATCCTTCATGCGGATGGCAAAAATCCAGGAATCGGAATTCAAACCGTATTTGGCTACCACCGTAAGTCCCAAGCCCAAAAGCATGGCAAACGTAATGCGGTGTAAGTCATTAAACGATGAATAGCGCAAAACGCCCGAATAGGTATGAAAAGCTGCAAAACCCACTACATAAAAAAGCAAGTAAACTGCAAATGCCGCACTTAAAGGAACAATGTCCTGTGCCGTTGTCACTGCTCCATTGTTAAGGGCATACACGAAAATGTCTGAAAAGAATACTATCAAACAATCGAGTGCGAAAACACACCAGTATGGCAGTGCATCTTTCGAAAAATACCAATTCGAAATTTTTGAAATCATGAGTTTGTATTAATTAGTTTCCTGCTTTGCGGCGAGGCTGATACATGGCCCATGCAGCAGCCCCGCAGTAAAACTTTTTTTTAATTATAACCGCGACCATAGCTGTAGCCGTAGCGATAACCGTAGCGATAGCCATAACGGCCATTCAGTTTTTCGGTACCATTAAGCACAATGCTTACGTTCTTGAAACTTCACGTTGGCAAGTCCCGAATTCGAAGGCAATGTCTGGTCCGACGATTTTTGCTGCAATTCATTCAGCACAAACTGTGCCATAGCTCTCTGGTTATTGAGCGTAAGCAGCGTTGTCTGGTTATTCAGAGCCTGCGTCATATACATGTTCGAAGCCTGCTGTACGTCGGGCAGCAAATTCCGGCTTTTATACGACGAAATGTTGTTGTCGACATGTCCCAAATCTGCTTCAATCACAGCCAAACGCTCACTGATAAACTGCGAAGTGCTTTCGGCCACCAGGTTGCGGTCCTGCACCCACTGTTCGTTATACACAGTGATAAGCGTGTTAAGAATGTCCTCAGCCTTTTTGGCTGATTCGTCCTTGATACTCAAATCCACCACGGTCGATTCCTTTGAATTGAGCGAAATGCTAAGCTGGCTCAGGTAGGCATCAGCCAGGAGGTTTGGTTGGGTATGAAAAAAGTGAATTTCTTCTCCTACGTATTCCTTGCCAAAATGCTTCGTACGACTCAACGTTACATTGCCACATGCCGTGTGTACGGTAGCATTAAAATTACCTTTGAATCTTCCTTCAATTTCTTTTCCATCCAGCTTACAATGGGTGATTTCGAACTGCGAATCTGAAACCAGATTCACCACGAACGAAACTGCATGTGTTGCGTTTTGATTAAACGTAACAGCTATCGGACTGTCCTGATACAGATTGACCATACGCAAGCCACGTCTCACGCTGTACACATTGTTCAACCCAAGTCGTTTCACCACTTCTGTCATGATAACAGGCGACTGCATCGTGATGATTTCATTGTTAATATTGGTGTTCGTACGCAAAATGCCGATATTCGACAATTCACTCGAAACACCTCCCGACATGGAACTGCTGTTCTTTGCATCTTCCTTTACCAGTACCGAAGCATTGCGTGTGTAAACAACGGGTGCACTCATCAAATACACCACAGCTACTACCAACGCAATGACCAGCGAAAGCAAAAACCAGTACCAGCGGGTTATACACATTGACTACAAATCAGTCAAACCGATTGTAGTTTCAACATCAGCATCTGACTGAACAGGCTGATTAACAGGTGAGTTCGTTTCTCTCATAAATTAAAGGTGTAAGGCTGTTTATTTCGTATAGTTTGTAGGATGCGGTTCGGCCAAACTGAATAACAAAAGCGTTTTCACGTTGTCCGGCTCTCACCTTTCGCTACATTCGACATGTTAACTAAGTTCAGCGCTCTGTTTTGAGTTATTTTCTTAAAGCGTTTCACCAAATTGCCTAACGAAGATGCTGTCGCGATTTGATTCTCGTCAGCAATCATACGGTCCAGCAATTCTACATCATGTCGAATACGAGTCTGGGCCTCATACCCTCCCGGAACATGCTCAAAAACGCACCGATTCTGAGCATCCCAAGCCTCAATCGGCAACAAAATACGTGCCGAAAACTCGAACCTGCGGTTGTGGCCGTAATATATACGGTAATATATACTGCCACGATCCTCATGCTGTTTACTCCTTTCGAAACGAACTTTTACAGATGGCATACTACTTATGAATATTGAAGGGCAAACAACACTGCTCTGAGTAAAGCATAACCGAAAACCAATGTTCATAAGGTTTCTTGTTTTTATAAACCAATACTCATCAATGGTAAAAGCCATCCTATTCACCAGAAATAGTGCCAACCCATAAATAATACAAAGAACGCAACCAAACCCTGATAGTTTAGTTTGCCTTCTTCTAATTTTCATCACACCCGTGTATCCCACAAGAACACACAAATGATCATCGAGCAGCATCGCTTCAAGCATTCCCACCGGCCAAACATCCTTGTATTTTATAAGGAAAGCCCAATGAGAACTGACTACGATGAAATGGGAGAAAAAACAGAAACTCTTTCTACCAATGCCATTAAACCTGTTTGAACACACATGAACATTCCTCTTCTGATTGATGTAAAACAGACTCAAACTGCACACTTATCACAGAGAATAAGGCATAACGACCTGCATACATCAAAAAACAGAGGAATATGCTGACAACGAGAAGAAAAATAAAATCAAACCAGTCAAATAAAAACCGACTAAAATTTCGCACGATACAATCCGTTTCCTTTTAAAAATATGTATGTATAATTGTACGAAACAAATTTGATTACACGTTATTTTTTCAACTCATTTCAGTCCGCCGCTTTCGAACAAAGCAACTTTATGTGAGCATTACAAAATCTACACAGGCTATTGAATAACCATCAACTGTCAACAGCATCACGGCACCCAAAGCTATAGTCTGCTCTCGAAGTTCAAAACAAAAGAAGCCAACAGCAAATCAAGTTCCATTCCTTTGGCTCATCCTTGTTCGCAAACTCCTATGGAACGCAGTTTATTGCAAAATACACACCGAAAAATCACCTTTTCCAATGCATACCATGACATGCAAACTACTACGCAACAGCAATTAAGTACCAACCATTTCGAAGCCAACGCGACCCTATCAGTCCATAGCTCCGCTACGATATACATACTATAATCACGTAGCAAAATTACTAACTTTTGACTATTTTCCCAAGACTTTATGTCTTTTTTTTGAAATATCCCGTATTTTGAGCCAATGAATACGCCATATCTATCTATATTCCTATAGTAACTGCTTTGTAAACGAGTGCTAAACCAATATTTACACCCCCAAAAGTCACAAACAAAAAAGCTACACCCCATGCCTGCAATCCCCAAAAACCTGCTGGCAATGTGGCTCATTTAGAACAATGCGTAAATGCAAAAAATAGCTTTTACTTGACAAAACAGCAATTACAACCATCAAATTAAACCTTTTTGTCTGAAAATAGTCATAAAACAAACGACTAATGTTGCACCTCTGAGCCAAAATGCCTAACTTGCGCCCTGTAATCCGGTAATTAGCCGGTAAACACCGCCCTGGAATTCCGTTTCCAATAGATTACTTTTCAAGAAGTATGGAACAATTCCTTCGCATTCCCCACCCTCTTTCGGCTCTTCGCAGGAACAAGCCTCCGGCAAACCCGAAGCCGACAACCAATCCCGAAGCTGACAACCGATTATAACATTAATTACATATATAAAAACGACATCTATGAAACGCTTAAAACTTTTTGTACCTCTGGCCATCGCCTTATTGATGACGGGCTGTGTATCGAAAAAGCAGTATGCCGACATGCAAGCCAAGTATCAGACGCTGCAATCAGAAAACGCAAGTTTGCAGCGCGACCTCAACGACAAACAGGTTAGCCTGGCCGAATGCAACTCTAATTCAAAGAGCCTGGCCGAACGCTTGGCCGATGAACAGGCACGCAACAAGGAAATGCGCGAGGCTTACAGCCAGTTGCAGAACTCATACCAGAGCAACGTACAGGCAGGCAACGTAAACATTTCAAAACTCGTTGACGAAATCAACGCTTCGAACAAGTTTATCAAGCAGCTCGTTGATGCCAAGAGCAAGAGCGACTCACTCAACCAAGCACTCACCAACAAACTCACCCGTTCACTCTCACGCGAAGAAATGAACGATGTCGACGTACAGGTGCTCAAGGGTGTAGTTTACATTTCACTTGCCGACAACATGCTCTACAAGAGCGGTAGCTACGAAATTGGCGACCGCGCCGGCGAAACACTTTCAAAAATCGCCAAAATCATCAGCGACTACAAAGACTACGACGTACTCGTTGAAGGTAACACCGACAATGTGCCCATCAAGCAGAAGAACATCCGCAACAACTGGGACCTCTCTACCCTCCGTGCCTCATCTGTCGTACAGGCCCTGCAAAACGAGTATGGTGTTGACCCCAAGCGTCTGACCGCTGCCGGACGTGGCGAATACAACCCCGTGGCCAACAACAGCACCGAAAAGGGTAAACAGCGCAACCGCCGCACCCAAATCATCATCACGCCGAAACTCGACCAGTTCATGGACCTCATCGACGAAGCTCCCGAACAGCAAAAGAACTAACGTATAACCTACGTATAAACGCCCAAGAGCCGACCTCATTTTCATGATGAAGGTCGGCTCTTTTTTTTTGAACGCCCAATGCCATGTAGCATTCCGTCATACGCATTTACCAGCCAATGTACACCACCAAACAGGCAAATCAACTTTTTACTTTACCAAAATGCGCTTCGTTTCAAAAAATAATTGTACATTTGCAACCGATATACTACAAATCGGCCCCGTAGCTTAGCTGAATAGAGCGTCAGATTCCGGTTCTGAAGGTCTTGGGTTTGAATCCCAACGGGGTCACCACATGTTACACGCGGAAATTCTCACACCCGGGAATTTCCGTTTCTTTATTTTAAACTTCAGGTAAACTTAAGGTTCAGTCGCAAAAGCATGTGGTACAATTCAACAATGCATCTCGGGTTTCAGACAGGCCTACCTGCCTTACTTTCTGTTGTAACAAAATGTCAAAGAACGCTGAATGAATAAATAAGGAATATTGTTTTTTCATCCGTCAAGGCTAATGTGCAGCTTATCAATGCTGCAGTGCTACCTTTATTGCGACAGCAAAGATACAACACGAGAATCCCGAAATCCAAATTTTTTGACCGCCTAATATCGCACCTCGAAATTTTTCCACACTCTAAAATGGGCATTCAGCCCTTTATCTACGGGCATTCCTGCGCATTTTCCACACGCGAAAAAAAATGAAATCGGGATATAACATTTTATCTCATGCCGATTATCAAAACGTACAAAGCAGCAACTTTTGGCCTCACCAAAATGCTGCAGTCCCCACACTTTTTTGCAACTAATACAAAGTTAAACCTATCTGATAGAGTATGAACGGGTGGCGTTGAGATACTTAATTACTGTAATTCCATTAAAAAATACGGTTCGTAAACCGATGTTCAGTGAAAGTTTTGGCATTTTGAACAAAACACGATATCTTTGCCGATTATTAGAACCAAAAATATAACAAAAAGGTTTCAAAAACATGGTACAAACAGCAAGCCAAAGCACTGTAAATAAGATAGAAATGAGGCTTAGAGGGAAAGGGCGTGGTTCGATAGTATTCCAACAAGACTATGCAGACTGCGGAACACCATCAGCCGTAAAGTCAACATTCCATCGAATGTATACTAGCGGAACGTTAGTGCGGTTGGCTCATGGCATCTATTATTATCCAAAAGAAGACAAGGAGTTTGGGCTTGGCATCATCTACCCGTCTGTTGAAGATATCGCCCAAGCTATAGCCAAACGAGACAAAGCGAAGATTGTACCGATGGGAGCATACGCCTTAAATCGTCTCGGTTTGTCCACACAGATGCCCATGAATGTAGTATTCCTTACAAATGGAGCACCACGTCAGATAAAGATAGGAAATGGACGCGGTATCCTGTTTAAACATTCTTCTTCTGGCAAAAACTTTTCTTATAAATCAGAGCTGATGATGCTTGTTGTAACAGCCATGCGCACTATAGGCGAAGATAAAATAACAGAAGAAGAGCGCAACGTACTTATAGAACACGCTAGAAATGTTAACGACAATGATTTCAAACATGATATAAAACTTGCCCCTGCATGGGTGCGCAAAATGCTAATTGCACGATGAAATTCATAGACATACCAGAAGATAGGCAACGCGAAGCTATCAATACCGTAGCGCTACAAAGTGGATTACCACCTTCAAGTATCGAAAAAGATTGGTGGGTAACTCAAGTCTTAAAAGCTCTTCATGCTTTGCCATACGCAGAACATATTGCTTTCAAAGGAGGAACCTGCCTCAGCAAATGCTGGAACTTAATTGCCAGATTCTCCGAAGACATAGATATTGCACTCAGCAGAGAATTCCTTGGTTTTTGCGGAGAATTGTCGAAGACCCAAATCAGCGACAAATTACGTCGTGCAGCCTGCTCATTCGTAAGAGATGAAATGCAACATGATGTACGCCAAGCTTTAATAGATTTGGGGATACGGTCTGATGCCTTTTCTGTGGATGTTATCATCACACCGATTACTACAACAGATCCGGAAGTAATAACCATAACTTATCATAGTTTATATGAGAACTCACCCTATATCAAGAACACGGTAAAGATAGAAATTAGTGGCAGATCAATGATAGAGCCGATTGAAAAAAAAGCAATCAACGCTATTATTGATACCTATTTCTGCAAGACCCAATTTGCCGAAAATCCATTCGAGGTGAATGCCGTCATTCCCGAACGTACATTTCTTGAAAAGGTATTCCTGTTGCATGAAGAATTCAAGAAAGAGGTAGTAAGAATCGAACGAATGTCTCGTCATATATATGATTTAGCAATGATGATGAACTCCAAGGAAAATATTGCAGACAGGGCCATCCATAACGAAAAACTATATAGATGTATCCTTGAGCATCGACGCAAATTCATTGGTTTGAAAGGTTTCAACTATGACGAGCTTTATTCCGACACGCTATGTATCGTACCCAACGAGGAAATTACTAATTTATGGCAAGATGACTACAGATTCATGTGTGAACACATGATTTACGGCCCAGTGCCATCTTTCAAAGAATTGATAGACAAGTTGCATATACTTAATGAACAAATAAGGCAACTTAACTATCAGAAGCAGTTAAAATGAAAAAATAAGGCGCAGACCTTGAACTACAATTCAGCCAACCTTGCAACATAGCGAAAACATTAGATTCATACTTTAACTCAAAAAGAAAGAGTTTAACGGAAGGTGAATGAAAGAGAATTGAACTCAAACTTGCACGCTGCGCCACATTCACCCCTATCCCACAAATACCCCCTCACCAAACTCTCAACTTCACATGGCTCAAAAATTCATCATCACAGCCCAAGGCCACTTCCGCCTGGGCGACGTCCGACTACACAAACACCTGCTCGAACCCGGCGACACTTGCTACGGTGGCGGATTCTACCAAATTGACCACCTCAGCAACCGCCTGCTGCTCGACGGTGCGTCCTACGACTACGGCCGCCCGCTCTGGGACCGCCTCATCTACAGCCAAACCCCACTGAAGGTGCCCGAAGCTTACCGCGGTATGCAAATCGTGTATCACCCCGAAGATCAATTTGCCGACGACCTCGTCATCACCCACGAACTCCCCATCGAATACGTCTAACCCGTCCCCTCATTTCCCCGACAGATGCACACCCTCTCGCCTACCCTACGCACCTACATCGAAGCGCACATCATTCCGCTTTACGACACCTTCGACCCGGCACACCAGCGCAACCACGTACTAAGCGTCATCGACCGCAGCATGGCATTGGCCGCACATTACGATGTCAACCCCGACATGGTCTATGCCATTGCCGCCTACCACGACACCGGCCTCAGCCGCGACCGCCAAACGCACCACCTCGTTTCGGGCCACATCCTGCGCGGCGACCATGCGCTGCAGCAATGGTTCGATGCCGAACAAATTGAAGTGATGGTCGAAGCCGTCGAGGACCACCGCGCCTCGAACGCACACGAACCGCGCAGCATTTACGGCAAAATCGTAGCCGAAGCCGACCGTCTCATCGACCCCTACACCATTCTATCGCGCGCCCTGCTCTTCGGCCTTTCGCACCACCCCGAATTAAACGAACAAGCGCAAATTGCCCGAGCTGCTCACCACCTCATCGAAAAATATGGCGACAACGGCTACCTCAAACTATGGATTCCCGAATCGCCCAATCATCAACGACTGCATGAAGTCAGATCACTTCTCAACACCCCTGTCCTACTCCAGCAAACACTTCAGCAAATCTATGCCGAACTCACGGCCGCATCATCCACCACAGAACCCTCAACCGGCGAAACATCAAACTAACCTTCCTCCCCCACCTTCCACCTAAAGAAATAACACAGCCCCGGCAAACGAAGATACAAGTTTTCATTTGCCGGGGCTGTGTACTTTTCGTCACTTCACATATATTATGTCAGCCTACAAACTGTTTAGGTATTTCCAAGACAGATAATTAGGGTC
>FR901754.1:21397-45220 GCA_000437675.1 Prevotella sp. CAG:891 | reverse complement strand
TTCAAATGTAAAAATAATTTTGAACACCTACTTACAAGCTTATTTTTTACGACTGATTAAACTGTATGTTGTGGTTGTAAGGCAATGATACGTTTGGGATTGTGCTTTTTGGTTAGAAAGTGCTGTAATCAGAATGTAATCATAAATTTACAGGTTAAAAATAGGGGTTGTAGGTTATATTTTGTAATTTTGCTCATGCAAAATCATACTATGCTTGGGCAAGTAGATTTTGTACACGAACTTGATGATGAAATGCGTTCTTTGGCCTATGCTAAAGGAACAATATTCACGAGCTAATCAGAGGAAACAAACAACCAATTATTACTTAACTTATGATTCAATCATTACGTTTTACAAAAATGCTCCTCGCTTTTTGTGTGCTCTGCTTGAGTGCAGTTATGGGGGGGGCAAAATCGTGTGTTTGCGCAGGGCGCAGAAGTTACTGATGTGCTGACGTCAAAGGATTTTGGACTGGTAGCCTCGTATAAACCAGCTCATTATGAAAGTCCTGAATCTGGAGCTTCTTACTATTTGAATAATGCGTATTTGGCAGGAAATTCTATTCAGCTTAATTATAAGCAAAAAAAAGGCTATTTTGCAGTAACCAATGTAAAGGAAGGCCATACCGTAAAATCACTCAAATTAGAGTTCGAAACTCAGTCAAAAGCATCTTTAAAAGTGTTTAGCGATGCTGTTCCTTATAAGGAGGATACTCCTGATCCAAAAGGAACTTTGGTAATGGAGGGTATTACTAATACGGTTACGGTAGATTTTGATGGCACAAAACCTTACTTTGCTTTTTACACAGTAAAGAGTGGCGCAATTAAATTGAAATCAATCACCGTGGTATGGAACACAACCGGTGGTGGCTCAGTAGAAACTGTAGTAGCTCCTGCAATCAATCCTGCTTCGCAGAAATTTTCGGAGGCTTTTGACGCTACGATTACGGGTGCTGAAGGTACGACGCTGAAGTACACGCTCGATGGTTCTGACCCTGCTACTTCACAGACGGCTACTGCAGTCGAGGCTGCAACGGCTACCGTAAACATTCCGGCACAGACTACTACGCTGAAAGCCATTGCGCTGAAGGGTGATTTGGTGAGCCAAGTAGCTGAGGCTGTTTACACTTATCGCGCACCGTCGGAAAATGATGGTACATTCGCTAAGCCTTATACCGTTGAGGAGTTTGTAGAATTTCGGCCCACTCAAGATGTTTGGGTGAAAGGTACAATTTTGGGTGAGATAGACAGAGGTAACATAGACGAGTCTTTCCCTTATTGTTACAATGTTTGTATTGGAACCAAACAAGGTGAAAAAATGGCCATTAAACTTGATAATGACTCGAATTTCCGTGAATTTGATTATACTCAAAAAATTGGTGCGGAACTTATGGCCTACGGAAAATATACGGAAGAATACAATGGTACTTTCGGTATGAAAAAAGAACCCACCTACCTCTACATTGCCGACCCCACCCAAGCACTCGCCTCAATCAATGTAAAGACAACGGAAGGTTATGCCACTTATTACAATGACAACTTGGGTGTGACCATTCCCGAAGGCATTGATGCAAAATGCGGTGTGATTACGGACGTGAACAATGGCGCACTCACCATTGACTACCGTTATGCAGCAGGCGCTGAAATTCCTGCCGGCAATGCCGTGTTGGTAAAGGTCGGAAAGGCCATGCAAATTCCCTTGATAGTGTCGAAGCATACCAGCAATGTCATAGCAGAGAATATGCTGAAGGGACAGGCTACGACGGGTGATTTTATAGCCGACCCTGACTATAAGTACTACAAGTTGGCCTACAACAACTTCAACACTAAGGAAGGTCTTGGCTTCTACTTCGGTGCCGAGAATGGCGGTGCATTCACCGTGCCCGCAGGTATGGCCTATTTGGCAGTACCCCGTTCAATGGCCGTGAAGTGCTTCCTGCTTGATGGCTCGGCAACCGGTATCGAAGACATCGAAGCCGGACAAACCGCTGAGGCTGTGAAAACCGTTTATACCCTGGATGGCCGCAAGGTTGAGGCACAGAAACTGCCGAAGGGTATCTACATTGTCAACGGTAAAAAGGTAATCGTAAAATAAAATCATTTATCTCTCACTATTTCTTATTCCTAATTATTTAGCACGCAATGAAAAAGACTTATATCCGTCCGATGGCTGAAGCTATCAATCTGAATTTGGAATCGCCCATTATGGTGATTAGTGGTGGTAGCCCTTCTGTCAATGATCAAATGCCTGAGGATGATGCTTTGGATAATATATTGTCCGACAAAAAAGGCGGCTGGAACTGCGATTCTTGGACATTGAACGATTAAGCCCGGCATAAGGACTCATGCTCTCGGTGGCATGAGAGCCGCTGGGTATAAAGAAAAAGGTGCTTGAAACCTCCCTCTCCGATGTGGAGAAATGAGGTTTCAAGCACCTTTGTTGTTGGAGAAAAGGAAAATTATGTGTTAGCCCTCAGTGTCGACGCTTACCTGCACGGTACCGGTGGGGTAGGGCAATTCGTCGATGAGTCCCTGCAGTCCACGCTGCGCAAACCTCTGGCGTATTTCCTGACATTGTGTGCGTCTACTTACGAATTGGCAATCAGCGTTTCCCTTGAATTTTGAATGCAAAGAAAAGCAAGTAGGCTGCAGCCACCAGCATCACGGCCACAGCTCCCAACTGGCTACCGATGCCATCGCTGGTCATGCTCATGGCCAACGGAAAAATGGTACCGCCAAACAGTCCCATAATCATGAGGCCCGACACCTCGTTTTTGTACTCAGGGCAACTTTGCAGTGCCTGCGTCAGCGTGATGGAAAACACGTTCGAGTTGCCCAACCCAATGAGTGCCACGCAAAGGTAAAGCGCTGTTTCGCTGCGAAACCCTGCAAAGCCGATGAGGCCGCACATTATGCAAACTACGCTGAGGACGAAGAAACGGCGGTTCGACACGCGCGAGAGGAAAAAGGTACCCAACAGACACCCGACGGTGCGGCATATAAAGTAGAACGAAGTGATCCTGCCGGCATGGGTCAACGACAGTCCTTCGTACTCCTGAAATATGCGCGGAGCGGTGGCGTTGATGCCCACATCAATGCCCACATGACACAGAATGCCGATGAAGCAGCCGCACACCATGGGCCGGCGCATGAGCGCAAAGGTGCTTCGTAGCCCCGAAGTGTCGGCAGGCTTTTCGTCGCTGAAAGGGGTGGCGCTCAGCACCATTACGGCCAACACGGCAATGAGCATGTATGCCACGAACAATATGCGCCAGTTCATGCCGAACACATTGTAATGTACCCCCCAGGCAGCAATGAGCGGTGCCAGAAAAGAAGCAATGGCCTTGACAAACTGGCCAAAGGTAAGTGCCGACGACAGTTCGTCGTCGCTCACCACCGTGCTCAGCAATGGGGTAACCGAGGTTTGCATCAATGTGTTGCCAATGCCAAGCAGCGAAAAGGCAGCGAGCATTCCGGCAAAACTTTTATTGAATACGGGCAACAGCAGGGCAGCCATGGTGACACACAAGCTAAGCAGCAGCGTGCGCTTGCGTCCGATTTTGTTCATGAGTATGCTTGTGGGCACGCTGAAAAGCAAAAACCCAAAGAACACGAGCGAGGGCAGAAAATTGGCCGTAGTGTCGGTGAGCTGATAGTCGGCTTTGGCATAGTTCGAGGCAATACCGACCAAATCGACAAAGCCCATGACAAAAAAACTGAACATGAGGGGCAGCAACAGCAGCAGGTGCGTGCATCGTGAAGAAGAGATCATGAAAATGGAGTTATGTAGCTGTGAGTGATGTATGAGATTTTACAAATTTACGCTAAATAATGCGGTGTGGCAGCGACATTCGTAGCGAGTAGATGCAAGAATGTTGCATTACATCATAATTTTATAAATTTGCAACATCTCCTTAAGCGGCGCATGCCTTAGTGAGTTGCAAAAGTATGCGCAACAATTTTCACTGCCCCCCCCCAAAAAAAAAGCATCATCCGGCACAGGCATTTGCTTCGTCCTGTAACTTCCTGCTTATGGCGTCTTTTCCCCAAACTACTACGCATACTATTTAGCCCATAAAAAGAAAAAAGGTGCTCGAAAACCGCTTCTCCTGTGTGGCGAAATGGTTTCAAGCACCTTTGTAATATGTGTTGGGCTGAATAAGGAAAAACTCCATTCGACAGCCTTAAGTATGGCCAGTTTCAATTATTGGCGCGCTCCATCCAATCCGGGCGCAGTGGCGTTCGAGGGTATTTCGTTGGTGTTGAGGTAGTAAATTCGGTGCATCGTTGCAACCGCAAGCAAGGCCGGTTGTGCGGTCAGAAGCCGCAGGCAGTTTTACTTCAGTTCCTCGGGCAGGAACGGCATGGCCCCGTTTTGCGTACAAACAAAGGCACTGATGCGAACGGCACGTTCGTGAGCCTCGCGGACAGAACGTCCTTCGAGCAGCGAAGCCACCATGGTGGCTGTGAACGAATCGCCAGCCCCTACGGTATCGACTACATCGACCTTGGGCGTTTCGACAAAGGATACGTTGCCGGGTGTGAACACGTAACTGCCATTGACCCCACAGGTGAGAATGAGCATCTTAAGGTTGTATTTGGCCAGTAGAATCCAGCATTTATCTTTCAAGTCAATGCCGGGATAGCCAAACAAACGGCTGATGGTGACGAGTTCCTCGTCGTTGATTTTCAAGATGTTGCACTTTCGTAGACTGTTTTGTATAATTTCTTTGGTATAGAAATTTTGTCGCAGGTTGATGTCGAACACTTTCAGTCGGTCTTCGTCGTTGGGCATGGCATCAAGAAACTGTGCAATGGTTTGGCGCGACACAATGCTTCGCTGAGCCAGTGATCCCCAGCATACAGCACGGGTATGTTGGGCCAAATTGCGTAGGGCAGGGGTGAAGGGAATGTTGTCCCAGGCCACTCCCTCCTTAATTTCGTACGAAGGTACGCCTTCGGCATCGATGCTAACTTGCACCGTGCCGGTGGGGTAGGGCACCTCTTCGATGAGGCCTTGCAGCTGACGTTGGGCAAGCACTTCGCGAATTTCCAGACCGAGCTTGTCGGCACCCAATGCGCTGACTACGCGGCTTTCGAGTCCGAACTGCGAAACATGAAAGGCAAAGTTAGCCGGGGCACCGCCTATTTGTTTGCCTTCGGGCAGCACGTCCCAAAGGGCTTCGCCCATGCCGACAACGTAGGTGGGCTGTTGGGCTGCGGTTTGTACGAAATTATCAATGGAACTATAAGGAGAAGTGATGTTGTTCATCATTTTTTTTTGAAATGTAAAGAGTAGGTGAGTAAAAGCAGATAGGCGTAATCAGCCGTTTTTTTGAATTTTAAAGGCAAAGAAAAACAGGTAGGCCACAGCTGCGAGCATCACAGCTACTGCACCAATCTGGCTGCCTACGCCATCGCTGGCCATGCCCATGGCCAAAGGAAACACGGTTCCGCCAAACAGTCCCATAATCATGAGCCCGGATACTTCGTTTTTCTTGTCGGGACAAGTTTTCAGGGCTTGCGCCATGGTAATGGGAAAGATGTTGGAGTTGCCATAGCCGATGAGGGCAATGCAAACGTAGATAGCCGTTTCGCTGCGAAGAAATATGAATCCTGAGAGTCCGGCAATCATGAGTGCTACACTGAGGAAGAAGAACAGGCGGTCGGACACACGAGCCAGTATGACGGCTCCCGAAAAACAGCCTATGGTGCGGAAAATAAAGTAGACTGATGTGGCAAATCCCGCATCGAGCAACGACAGGCCTGCATATTCCTGCAGAATTTTGGGGGCGGTGGTGTTGGTGCCAACGTCAATGCCTACATGACACATGATGCCGATGAAGCAGCAAAGTACCAAAGGATTGCGCAGAAGCGCAAAGGTGGCGCTGAAGCCTGATGTGCCGTTGGGCTTTTCCTCGTCGATGGGCACGGCTCCCAACACCAGTACAGCCAGTATGGCTATGACCATGTAGAAGGGAAAAAGAATGTACCAGCCCATGCCGAACACATTGAACTGTGCGCCCCAGGCAGCAATGATGGGAGCCAGAAACGAGGCAATGGCCTTGACAAACTGGCCGAAGGTGAGCATGGACGAAAGGCTTTTGCCGCTGACCATGCTGCTGAGCAGCGGGTTGAGCGAAGTTTGCATCAGTGTGTTGCCAATGCCTAAAAGCGAAAAGGCGGTGAGCATCACTGCAAATGAGTGGCTGCAAAGTGGCAGCGCCAAGGCCACCGCAGTTACAATCAAACTGAGAAGTACGGTGCGTTTCCGGCCAATACGGTTCATCATCAGTCCGGTTGGAACACTGAAAATAAGGAACCAGAAGAAAACGAGTGATGGAAATATGTTGGCTGTGGAATCTGTCAGTTGCAGGTCGGCCTTGACATAGTTCGATGCTATGCCTACAAGGTCAACAAACCCCATGACAAAAAAGCTGAACATAACAGGCACCATGAATAAAAAGTTGGTGCTCCTTTGTTGGGTGGTAATCATAAAAGTTTATACTTTAAGTAGATGTTCAAAATCATGGCTACATGGTGCTTTGTCCGGTATGGCTGCATCTTGGCATAGCTTTTATAGGCAAGTTCTGCACGGGGCTTTTACTGACAATACACAGAACAAACCGCTTGGGCAGAATGGCGCAAATCAACATGTAAGAGATGATTCGGAACATCTACTTGCTGTTTTTTAAAAAAAGAAAAAGGTTTCGGTAAGGACTTAGAGTGCGAGGCCGTAGACCTTGGCATCGCTCACGCGAGCCTGTCCGTCTTCAGCGTAGAACTGCAACTGGTTGTAAGGCTTTGTGGGGAACACCAGGTTTGTCATTGCTACGCGGCCTCCGTCGACAAAGAGTTCAACAGAACTGCGGTCAACGTAGATGCTGACTTTGTGAGCATTGTCCTTATCGTTGAACAAGGGAGCCCAGGTGCCCAGTGCAAAGGCATTGTGGTAGTTGACGGTCAGCGTTTCGTAGCGTTTGAGGCTTTCGGCATTGTCAAGATGATGCGGAGCCACGTTTTTGCCAAAATCAGTGATACCGCTTTGCGTACGGTCCATCACGATGCGCTGCTGTTTGGCATCGTAGTAAATGTTGACCATTTCGCCCTTGTCGTTGAGCAATTTCACGCCGCAGGTAGTCGCCTTTTCGGGGTGGAGTGTAAATTCCAGTTCGAACGTCCCGTTTTCGGCCTTTTCCGGCAGTTGTCTGACCGTTTTTTCGCCCAGGCTAATCTGGCCTATTTCAAGCGAATCCTTTCGCAAAGCCTTCAGTTCGGCAACAGGAGCAGCACTTACAAGGAGTTTTCCGTTGGGTGCCGTGTAGAGTTTCAGTTCGCGTGCCAAAGCGTTGCAGCTTCTGAATTGCTGGGTCGGTGTAAGGTTGGCATATTGCCAGTTGCTCATCCAGGGCATGGCAATGACGCGGTTGCCGGTGTTCGAGTAGCAAACCGTGGCATAATGATCTTTGCCCCAGTCCAGCCATTTCACCTCAGAGGGTTCGGTGTCGCATACAAACCGGTGTCCGTCGAAGTCGCCGACAAAGTACATGGTTCCACTTCCGCCATACACAAAGCCCGGATTGATGTTGACAATCATAACCCACTTTTTATGTTGCTCGTTGCCGTCGACTGCCATTTCAATAAAGTCGGGGCATTCAAACTGGTTAGGCTGCGGTCCGTATCCCTGTCCAAATTCGCTCATGTACTTCCATTCCTTCAAATTGGGCGATTCGTAAAAGCGCATGTTCTTGTCGGCACTGACAATCATAACCCATTTTTTTTCGGGTGCATACCAGAACACTTTCGGGTCGCGGAAGTTTTCGAGTCCGTCGAACGGCGTGAGTACAGGGTTCTTGCTGTATTTCGTAAAGGTGCGTCCGTTGTCGGTGCTGTAAGCCACACATTGCTGCTGGCGCTGATGTCCGCCGGGCAAATTCAGGTGTGAGGTGTAGAACGCCACAATGGCATTTTTGCCGAACCCCGCGGTGTTGTCTGCATCGACAATGCACGATCCCGAAAAAATGTGTCCCATCGTGTCGCGGGCAATGGCCGGTTCAAGGTGTTTCCAGTGTACGAGGTCGGTTGAAACAGAATGCCCCCAGTGCATGTTGCCCCATACCGAACCGTAGGGGTTGTATTGAAAATACAGATGGTATTCGCCGTCCTTGTATACCAGTCCGTTGGCATCGTTCATCCAACCGTAAGCCGGGGTGTGGTGAAAAAGCGGACGGTAAGTTTCGCGGTTAGTCGTGTCGAAAGTATCGGCCAGTTCCATGTGCTTCCATGCTACGGCGTTGGCCGGTAAGCCCTTCACCACGAGCGAATCGTGAGCGGCTCCTTCGTGAAGGGGGAAAGGCACGGTGTAGTCAATGCTATCGACCGCCAGACGCACATCCATCGGTGTGCCGTTAAGCATTATCTGCACTTCGGGCTTGTTTTCCTGAATGGGCAGAAGCACATATTTGGGCGCATTTTCAATGTTGACGACAGCGGTTGAGTCGTTGGTGTGATTTATAGTCAGTTGGCTGTTGGGAGCTACCGAGCAAGCAGCTAAGAAAGCAGTGCTGATGAGTGCGCAGAAATTATGAGTTTTCATGATAATGGTTGTTTTTTGAATGTTTGTAAAATTTAGGGTAGCAGTTAGTATCTTAGAATGTGATTTTTGCCGAGAATTCAACGGTGAACGGGCGAATGTAGCTGCCCGACATCCAGGCACCGTTGTATGCCGCAGCATCCTCCTTGTCAACCAGTTCGGCCCCGGCTATTGAGCCCTTAGCACCGGTTTGGTTCAGGAAATTGATGACGGTGCATCCTAATTGCAAGTACTTGTTGACCTTCCAGTCAACACCGCCAAAAGTTTCCCAGCGTCCGTTGAAGTAGTATGCGTTTTTGATATTGGCATAGGTTTTCGAAAAATAGCGGAACGAAGCCCAAATACGTAGCGCATCGTTTTTAAGGAACGAGTAGGAAGGGTCGAGTTCAACTAAAACTTTCGGAATTTCGGTGACAATGTTTCCGGTGGCATTGATTTTGCTTTCTGTACCATCGGCAAAGGTCACTCCGGTTTCGTACTTCTTGTAAGTAGGTTTTTGATAAGTGAACAGGAAGTGGAATTCGAATCCCTTGAACGGACGTACAACCGCATCGGTGGTCCATCCCAAAGTTTGGATGTCGTAGGTAAGTGCAGAGGCCTTGATGTCCGATGGGTTGTTCGGGTTAATCAGGTTGAGTGTTGAGTTGTTGTTGGTTTTGCTGATGTAGCTGAATAGCGAGGTGAGGCTTATCCAGTCGTTGTTGTAATAAATACCCGCTCTGCCCAGAGGAATTGAAATTCGGCCCGTGTTAGGCATTTCGGCTGGAGCAAACGAGTTCATAGCCGGGTGCTGCGTGTTGTAGGTAAAGTCAGCTGTAAAGCCAAACTGCTTTGTCATTTTGTAGGTGAGTGCCGCAGTGTAGGCCATGTTGAGCCAATTATGTTCGTAGTCTACGGGCGCAATGACAGTTCCGTCGGGAGCAGTTGCCCCTAAGTGGTAGTTTGCAAAACGGCCCACATATTTGCCGTCGGCATTGCGCACAGCCGCATTTTTCCCTTTTGAGCGATGCCATTCCAGTCGGGCACCATAGTACACATTGAACTTCGGCGTGATGTCCCAATTGTGTGTGGCATAGAGCGCCAGTTTGTTCTCGTGTCCGCGGTAGTATTCCGAGGCATTCTGGTTAAAGTTGTAGTAAGGCGTATTGCCGTAATAATGCTTTTCGGCAAGCTGCTCAGGGTGATAGAGCATTTCGGGCATGGCCTGTACGTTGTGGTCGTACATGGTGGTGTTTGAAGCATAGTCGGCAAAGTAATGCCACTGGTTGATGCCCACACGCCACGTCATGTTGTGAAGTTGCCGCTTCAATTCGGTGGTCAGGAAAGTTTCATCGATGCGTCCGCGGTTAAAGCACGACATACGGCTCTGAATGTGTCCTTCGTAGGGTTTGAGGGTGCCATCGGCATTTTGCGTGAAATAGCCATCGGCCGTTTTAACTTCAGAGAGCGACATCGGAGTTTGGTACAGATAGGAACCCAGGGCATGGTCGTATTTGAAGCGCAGGTCCCATTCCAAACCATTGTCCCAGCGATAATTGTTGAGCAGGGTGATTTGGTTGCCACGGCTTGCAGTGGCGTCGTAGAGTGAAATGTTTTTTATTTCGCCCGTGCGCATATCCATATAGGCAATGCTCGACTGATTGGGCAGGTAGCTCGATGTTCCGAGCGCGAATCCCGGTATTTCCTTTACCGAACCATCGCCAACATAAATGAACGGTGCCCCGGTTGTGGCATTCGACAGCCAGTGAGAGTTGGAGTAATGATAAATGGCCGACAGGCGTCCGCGTCCCTCGTTGTAGGTTTTTGTCAGGGCGAACTTGTAAATTTGCGTTCGGTCCTGATATTGTGCAAAGCGCAGCTTGAAGCTTCCCGGGTCGAAGTTCTGATAAACACTGCCGGCATAATACCAGCCTTTTCCGATGGCACCGTCTAAGTTGAGGTCGAACTGTTGCTGTCCGAAATGATTGGCGTGATAATTCAGTGTGCCATTGACCAGGTTGGTTTTGTCAGTTCCCAGTTTCCCGAACGAATTGACGGCATAACCTATGTTGCCTGTTGTAATGGCCGTTTCCGAAATTTTGAGCAGGCCCGTATGCGAGAGTGAACCATCGCCACGCCAATGCGTGTTGACATTGTGCGGATTAGTATTGAACACCACGGGCAAGCCGTTTTCGAGTACATTGACATCGCCCCCTGGCAAACCTATTGAAATTTCGCGCGGGCCATTGGCTGAGGCCGCATTCAACATTACGTTGCGGTTTCCCTCTTCTTTGTTGTTGCCCGTGTTTACGCTGTCGGGTTGAACCGGAGTTTGGGCAAAATTCGAGTTGCTGATTGCAACAAGCAGCGTAACAAATGCAGCGCGGCGCAGATTGTGTTTCTTATGAATTCTCATGATTCTTATTTTTTTAAAAGTAAAAGTCGGGCGAATGAGTCAGTGTGTATTGACCTGTGAACAGCCTAACGTACCTCACACAGATTGCTGCACTTCAGACGGATTGCGATGAGCATTTGCAGATTTAGATGCCAACTTCCGGACGTAGCACTTAAAGTGTTTGTTTGCTATCCCGACTTTCGGTTTCTGCTGCAAAACTAAGGCGAAATGGGATAGCTAACAAATACTTTTGTTGCATGAAACAGCACATTTGTTGCATGGCATCATTTTTTTATACATTTGCAACATATATATTATTTTTAGGTATTAAATGGTGTATTTGTTCTGTGTGTTTGTCAATATATGGGTAAAATGTTTCTTTTTCTCGTATAATTCTTAATTCTGATGTGGCATATTAAGTTTGTGAAACAGTTTTTGCTGGTTATAAACCTGTGAAATTCATGTTCGGCATCAAGTTTGCGCAATATTCACAGTTCGTAACAGAGCTTCCCTTAAAGCACCTCGGCAAGCCCCCTGATAAAGTACTGAACCCGGCACTGAAAATTGCGTGAATCTCCCCCACGGTTTGCGTTTCTGTTTGCCCTGTGGCAGGTTGGCAGTCAGGACTATTTTTTGCCTGTGCGGTTCGAGGGTCGATTCTTAAAACAAATTACAGGGTAAAAGAAAAGCCGCATTTCATTTGGCTCGCCGTCGAGTTTGCTGTAATTTTGCGTACACATTGGTGCAAAGCCCTATAGCAAGGCCGTTTTGCACCCATTTGCGAATCGTAAACTTATAAAGCAAAACAATGATTGATATTTTCATTCTCATCCTCCTTTTGTGGGCCGCATTCAGCGGTTGGCGCTCGGGATTTTTGAAAGAAGTGGTTTCGACCGTAGGTTTTCTGGTCGGTTTGTTTGTGGCAGCAACCTGCTATAAAACCTTCGGCCAGTATTTAGCTGTGAACGGCAGCGAAGCCAACATGCTGACCAGCATTATCGCCTTTTTGCTGCTTTGGGTTATTGTGCCCATTGTGCTCGGACTGGTGGCCAACATCCTGACCAAAGCCCTGAAGGGTATGCAGCTCGGACTGCCCAACTCGATACTCGGCGCGGCGGTGAGTGTGACGAAATACTTGATTCTGATGAGCTGTGTGCTCAACGTTATGGAGACGCTGCACATTATGAACACCGAAAAATCGGAATCGTCGCACCTTTACAAGCCCGTGACCGGTGCCTTGCAGTATTTCTTTCCGAAAGACAGCACGCACCTGGAACGCATGAACGATTGGATGAATCAAAAGAACGACACGGTGTGGATTGACTTTACGAAAAAAGCACCGGCCGACAGTGCGCAACAGGCGCAATAAACCCTGCTGGCGAGGCACGTCGGAGCTACCGTACGGGAACGATAAAGGGGGATTGACAACCTTTGGCTTCGCTTCCGGGCACATGGTGCTTGAACGGGTCGGCTTCGCCACGCATAGCTCTTAACCATTACCTATATGGCAAACAACGAATTTGTAAAAGAAATAGCCGATAAGAAATACGAATACGGCTTTACGACAGACATACACACTGAAATCATCGAACAGGGCCTGAATGAGGACATTATCCGCCTGATTTCTGCCAAAAAGCAGGAACCCGAGTGGCTGCTCGACTTCCGACTCAAGGCCTACCGGCACTGGCTTACGCTCGAACAGCCCGACTGGGGACATGTGGCGCTGCCCGAAATTGACTATCAGGCCATTTCGTACTATGCCGACCCTACGAAAAAACAAAAGGACGAGGGTAAAAAGGAAATTGACCCGGAGCTGATGAAGACTTTCGATAAACTGGGTATTCCCCTTGAAGAACGCATGGTGTTGGCCGGCGTGGCGGTCGATGCGGTGATGGACTCGGTTAGTGTGAAAACCACGTTTAAGGAAAAACTGCAGGAAAAGGGCATTATTTTCAGCTCGTTTTCGGAAGCTGTGCGCGAAAACCCGGAGTTGGTGCGCAAATACTTGGGTACGGTGGTTCCGCATACCGACAATTACTTTGCAGCACTGAACAGTGCCGTGTTCAGCGACGGTTCGTTTGTTTACATTCCGAAAGGCGTGCGCTGCCCGATGGAACTTTCTACTTATTTCCGTATCAACGCCCGCAATACCGGACAGTTTGAACGTACGCTCATCGTTTGCGACGACGGCGGCTATGTGAGCTACCTTGAAGGTTGCACCGCCCCCATGCGCGACGAAAACCAGCTGCATGCTGCCATCGTTGAAATCGTGGTGAAGGAAAATGCGGAGGTGAAATACTCAACCGTGCAAAACTGGTACCCCGGCGACAAGGACGGCAAGGGCGGTGTGTATAACCTGGTGACGAAGCGCGGACAGCTGCGCGGTGCGAATTCGAAATTGTCGTGGACGCAGGTTGAAACGGGTTCGGCCATTACCTGGAAGTATCCCTCGTGTGTGCTGATGGGCGATAACTCGCAGGCTGAGTTCTACTCGGTGGCTGTGACGAACAATCATCAGGAGGCCGACACGGGTACGAAGATGATTCACCTTGGCAAAAACACGCGCAGCACCATTATTTCAAAGGGTATTTCGGCTGGTAAGAGCCAGAACTCTTACCGTGGTTTGGTGAAAGTGGGCCCGAAGGCCGTTGGGGCACGCAATTATTCGTCGTGCGACTCGCTCCTTCTGGGCGATCAGTGCGGTGCACACACTTTCCCCTACATTGATGTGGCTAACCCCGATGCTACGGTGGAACACGAGGCTACGACGTCGAAGATTTCTGAGGATCAGCTGTTCTACTGCAATCAGCGCGGCATTCCCACCGAGGACGCTGTTTCGCTCATTGTGGGCGGTTATGCCAAGGAGGTTATCAACAAACTGCCGATGGAATTTGCCGTCGAAGCGCAAAAGTTGCTCAGCGTTTCGCTCGAAGGCAGCGTGGGATAATGCGCTGCGCATACATTGAACTGCAAATCATTTTCGACATTTGCTTACAGACATAGAAAAAACCGTTTCGTTGCGAAGGTATTTGGCAGCGAAACGGTTGTTTTTTTTAAGAAGAAGGGGCTGAAAAGCATCGAAGCAGGGACCTATGAACCTGTTTGATGATAAAACGAATATTAGCGTAATTATTTATTCAGCGTTCTTTGACATGTTGTGACCACAGAAAGTAAGGCAGGTAAGCCTGTCTGAAACCCATGCGTGCAGATGCGTTTTGGTTACGCACCTTTAATGGAGGCTGCCGCAAACGGATTGAAAGGTGATGTGTGGAAACCCCCAAAAAAAGGTTTCCCTTTACGCAGCACGCTTGTTGCTAAATGGGAAACCGTGGGTAAAAAAATTGTAAGGATTGTGAGCTAAGGAATGGGAAACGGCCTATACCATATTTTTGCGGGCCTCGTTGATGAGTTTGGCACAGCGTTCCGGGTCGGCCTTTCGTTCTTCGGCGTAGCGTTCGGTGAGGAAGGCAAAGAACTGGTCGTTGCCGGTGAGTTGCGCCAGGTTCTTACATCCTGCTTCGATGCTGACGCTTGTTCCGCACTTCATGTTGTTGGTGTCGATGAGCGAAAAGTGATAGCGTTCGCCAATTTTATCGTAAAGAATGTTGGTCGACGAAAAATCGCGATGCAGAAAACCGCCTTCGTGCAAATGGGCCGCAAAGCGCGCAAATGCTGTGAGCACGTTGTGCTGTTCGTCGGTCGATTCGCCGGTGAGGGTGAGCATGTTGTAGCGATAGTTCGAGAGCAGGCAAACGAAATAGGTGGTTTGCTTCCAAAGTCCGTGCCTGTACATGACATAGGCTATTGATTCGGGACTTTCAAAACCGCGTTCGCGCAGCTGCATGGGGCGCCAGTAAGCCTGCTTTCCTTTTGATGATTTGTAAATCATTTGTTGCAGACGCCGTTGCAACGTCGGAGGCGCATAGCGCTTTACACAAAGCGTCAGTCCGTCCACTTTCAGCGTCTTAATCACATTTCGCCCGCTGTGGATTTCGTGGCCCTCGTTCTCGAAATGTTCTTCGAGTTTCGTCATGTAAGCGCGTAGTCTTTCGTATTTTGGGTTGAGAATGATTTTCATGAACAGATTTTGTACAGATTTCAGGATAAGCATTGTGCGCCGTTGCATGAACGACGCTTCATCATTGGCCCCCGACGCAGGCAGGAGCTTCAGTTTGCTATGCTAAAAATGTAAAGGAAAAACTTGGGCATCGTGTATAAATTCGCTACAAAGGTAGTTAAAATATATAAGAATAAAACGTGTGTGATTGTTTTTTTGTCAAAATAATCTTTGTATTTCGCCCGATTTACCCCATACACTCTCGGTTTTGGACCTAAGGCGACTGGAATGTGACGAAAATGAGGCGGTTCGTGAAAGTTAAAAGGAAGTGAAATGCAACGAAAAGCTGGCGAATGAACCCCTGAATAAAGGTATTTTTTGTAACTTTGCCTTTGGCCCATTCAGGCCATCCCCTACATTAACCCTACTATCGCTTTACAACGATGACAGACAAGACCAAAGACGACTCAGAATTACAAAAAAATAGCCAACCTGCTGACGAAACAACCTCTACTGACGCTGAACGCACGGAAGAGGAGCAAACCGATGATGTGCAGAACGGCGATGAGGCTGATGATAGCCAAACTCAGGCGCATGCTGACTATACCCCCCAACAAACCAAAGACAGAGAGGGAAACTTGCAGCTCACCGGCATGTATCAGAATTGGTTTCTTGACTATGCCTCGTATGTAATTCTGGAACGTGCCGTGCCGCACTTGGGCGATGGACTCAAACCCGTGCAGCGACGCATCTTGCACTCCATGAAGCGCTTGGACGACGGACGATACAACAAGGTGGCCAACATCGTGGGACATACCATGCAATTTCACCCGCATGGCGATGCTTCAATCGGCGATGCACTGGTGCAGCTGGGACAGAAAAACTTGCTCGTCGACTGTCAGGGTAACTGGGGTAACATCCTTACGGGCGATGGGGCTGCCGCGCCGCGTTACATCGAGGCACGATTGTCGAAATTTGCCCTCGATGTGCTGTTTAACCCTAAAACGACGGATTGGAAACTCTCGTACGACGGACGTAACAAAGAACCTATTTCGCTGCCTGTGAAGTTTCCGCTGCTCTTGGCTCAGGGAGCGGAGGGCATTGCCGTGGGACTTTCGGCTAAGATTCTGCCGCATAACTTTGGCGAACTTTGCGATGCGGCCATTCATTACCTGTATGGCGAACCTTTTCACCTTTATCCCGACTTCCTGACGGGTGGTTCGATCGATGTGTCGCGCTACAACGATGGTTTGCGCGGGGGAGCGGTAAAAGTGCGTGCGAAAATCGAAAAACTCGACAACCGTACGCTCGTTATCCGCGAAATTCCGTTTGGCAAAACCACTTCGTCGCTCATCGACTCTATCCTGAAAGCCAACGAAAAGGGTAAGATAAAAATTCGCAAGGTCGACGATAATACGGCGCAAAACGTCGAAATCCTGGTGCACCTTACGCCGGGCACTTCATCGGACAAGGCTATCGATGCGCTTTATGCCTTTACCGACTGCGAAATTTCGATTTCGCCCAACTGCTGCGTCATCGACGAGAAAAAACCGAAGTTCCTGGCGGTGAGCGATGTGTTGCGCCGCTCGGTGGACCATACGCGCAGTTTGCTCGAAAAGGAACTGCTTATCCGCCGTGCCGAACTGATGGAAAGTTTGCATTTCGCTTCGCTCGAACGCATCTTCATCGAAGAACGCATTTACAAAGACCGAAACTTCGAACAGGCTAAGGATATGGATGCTGCCGTGGCACACATCGACGGCCGGCTTGAACCCTTTAAAAAGGATTTCTACCGCGAGGTGACGCGCGACGACATACTGCGACTCATGGAAATTAAAATGGGACGCATCCTGAAGTTTAACAAGCAAAAGGCTGAGGAACTGATTGCCCGCATGACCGAGGAGGTGGCGCACATTGACCGCGACCTGAAAAACATGGTGGAAGTGACGGCTAACTGGTTTGCACTGATTCGCGACAAATACGCTGCGGCTTATCCGCGACACACAGAAATACGTTCGTTCGACAATATCGAGGCTGCCAAGGTGATTGAGGCCAACGAAAAGCTTTACATCAACCGCGAGGACGGATTCATGGGCACGAGCTTGAAAAAGGACGAGTTTGTTGAGAACTGTTCGCCCATCGACGATGTCATCATTTTCTATCGCGACGGTACTTACAAGGTGACGCGTGTGCAGGAAAAGGTGTTTATCGGCGAAACGGAACGTGCCAAGAAAGAAAAGCGCAAAAAGGTGGAAATTATCCACATCGCTGTGTTCAAAAAGGGCGATACGCGTACCATTTACAATGCCGTTTATCGCGACGGAGCCAGCAATGCGTGCTTTATCAAGCGTTTCAACGTAACCTCGATTACGCACGACCGCGAATACGACGTGACACTCGGTACGCCCGGCAGCCGCATCCTGTACTTTACGGCGAACCCCAATGGCGAGGCTGAGGTAATCAAGGTGACTTTCCGACCTAATCCTAAACTGAAACGCATTAGTTTCGATAAGGACTTTGGCGAAATTCTGGTGAAGAGCCGACAGAGCCGAGGAAATTTGCTCACGCGCATCGATGTGCACAAAATTACGCTCAAGGCACACGGTGCTTCGACCTTAGGCGGTCGGAAAGTGTGGTTTGACCATGATGTGCAGCGCCTTAACTATGATGAACGCGGTGCTTATTTGGGCGAGTTTCATTCAGACGACTTGGTGCTGGTGATGCTCGACAGTGGCCAGTTCTATACCACGTCGTTCGACATCAACAACCATTACGAACCTACGGGCATTTTGCGTGTTGAAAAATTCAGCGAAACCAAGGTGTGGACAGCTGTGCTTTTCGATGCCGACCAGCAGGGTTTTCCGTATGTGAAGCGTTTCACCGTGGAAAGGGCTTCGCAGACTAAACCGCAAAGTTTCATTGGCGAGAATCCCCAGTCGCGCTTTGTGTTGCTCACCGAGGCCGCTTATCCGCGTTTGCGCGTGACTTACGGCGAGGCCGATGCTTTTCGCGACCCGTTGGAGGTGGACGTGGAGTCGTTTATCGGTGTGAAGAGCTACAAGGCAAAGGGTAAGCGACTGACTACTTGCGCGGTAGAACGCATTGAAGAGTTGCCGCCGCTGCGTGAGGCCACTCCGGAACCCGAAGAGGAAGAGCAGCCCGAGGAACAGCCCGAAGTAAAGACGGCTGATAACACCGAGGAACCCAAACAGCTTTCGCTCTTCGACCTTATGTCTGCTGACGAATAAGTGGGTGCCTAAAACGAGGTTGTTCACCTACTTAAAACGAGATTGTTCACCTGCTTAAAACGAGGTTGTTCACCTGTTTTACTAATGAACCTTATTCATTCGCTGCTTGCGCTTTTTCCCGGCAAATAACGAACGCTTGTTGCCAACAAACGTGCCGTGACGGGTTGAATGCAAACAGCATTTTAAACATAGATAAAAAATATGACGCACCAAGAATTGATGAGACGTGCCATTCAGTTGGCCGTCGACAATGTGAAGAACGGTGGTGGTCCCTTTGGGGCTGTCATTGCACGCAACGGCGAAATCATTGCTGAAGGGGTGAACCGCGTTACGCCGAACCACGACCCGACAGCTCACGCTGAAGTGCAAGCCATACGTGCTGCTGCTGCCCGACTCGAAAACTTCGATTTGGCGGGTTGCAGCATTTACTCCTCGTGCGAACCTTGCCCCATGTGTCTTGGAGCTATTTACTGGGCACATCTGGACCATCTTTATTTTGCTGCAACCAAAACGGATGCCGCACGCGCCGGATTCGACGATGCTTTTATTTACGACGAACTGCCGCTGCCCATTCACGAACGTAAACTGGCTACTGACACGATGATGCAGACCGAAGCGCAGGAACCCTTCGACAATTGGATGCAGAAAACCGATAAGGTGGAGTACTAAATTTACAGCTTTTGTTTTTACTAAAATGATAACGGCTACCGACTTGAAACAATCAGTTGGTAGCCGTTATTTTTGTTTTGTTGCTAAGGTTGAGGTCGGTTGAGCCTATTTTCCGGCCAATTTACGCACTACCTGTCCGTTTGCGTAGCGTATGAGGTACACTCCGCGAGGCAGTTGCGGCAGTTTATCGATGCTGTAGCGCAAGCCATTGAGGTCGTAAACAGCCACCGGGCGATTGTCATTTCCCATTTCCACGTTATCCACGGCACTCAACTTCGGAATCATTTCGTCGAGGAAAGTCAAGCGTTTTTGCAGTTGACCGAGCACCTCATCCACCTGCATAGCCAACGATTTGTATTGTTCGTTAGGATAAACCTTAGTGTGCAGTGCCATGCTTTCTTTGTAAGGCACAGCGTAAGTGTCTATCATCTTTTGCAAGTCCGATTTGAATGTATCGACCAAGTTCGGGCGGAAATGCTACAGATTCTTGATTGTCCACATGTATGAAAGCATGCAATACAAAAAACTCCCGATTCGCTGAATTTTTTCCAGTGAATCGGGAGTTTTTTTGTTAGTAGTAATGAAGTCGTCTAAACTTTTCTGACGAGGATTTGAATTGGAGTTTTATCTCTTCTAAATTCAATATTCACCTTTCGTTTGGGCCGTTTTTTGACCTTTCATCGGTCGTGTAGCTCGCTACACTCCCTCTTCAAGGCCCAAAAACACCTCAAAAATAAAGGCAAATCTTGAAATTCATAAAAGTTCAGACGACTTCAATAAGTTATTTCGTAGTCGATTCGCCCTTGCGGTAAAAACCCTTGAGCTGAATGTCGAACGTCAGGGCAGAGTAGGGCGGAATCAGTCCGGCCGAAGCACTCATGTAGCCCAGTTCCTGCGGCATATACACACGCCAGCGGTCGCCAATGCGCATTTCCATCAATGCCGTCGTAAATCCTTCGATGAGGCTGCTCACGAGCAAGGACGTAGGCGAGCAAAATTCAGGGCTGAACACATAGTCCTCGTCTTCATAGAGTCCGCTGTGGTCGAACACTCTTCCGTCGGGATAGTTTTCCGTAGGGATGAGACGTCCGATGTAGTTTACGCGAACCGAATCCGTGTAAAGCGGATAGCCCGAACCCGTGCCTCGTTCGGTGATTTTCACGCAGATAGAATCCGCCGTAACGCCACCCGGCATTTTGGCAAAACTGCGGTAAATGCGCCAGTCACAATGGTTTTCCCAGTCCTGTCCGTAGGTGTTTTGAGCATCAGCGATAGCCTTTTTCGCATCCGCCATACGTTCGTCAAAGAATCTGGCGTTACGGTTCACCCAGTCGTGCGAAAACTCATCATTGTCAGTTTCGGCAATGTTATCATCGCAGGCAGTGAAACCCACCAACGGCAGCAGGGCAAGGAGGAAATACAGAATTTTCTTCATTGATTACAATAGGGGGATAGTGCTCTGATTATTGCAGTTTTTTGAGGAGCGAGGTGATGCTCACCTTATCCTCGATGAGGCTGCGCAGTTCAGCAATGGGAACACGAGTTTGTTCCATCGTATCGCGGTCGCGCAGGGTCACGCAATTGTCGGTCAGCGTGTCGTGGTCGATGGTGATACAGTACGGCGTACCGATGGCATCCATGCGGCGGTAGCGTTTACCGATAGAGTCTTTTTCCTCGTATTTGCAGTTGAAGTGGAACTTCAGGTCGTTCAGAATTTCGTGAGCCTTTTCGGGCAGACCATCCTTCTTAACCAGCGGCATAACGGCCAGTTTCACCGGAGCCAGTGCAGCCGGCAATCTCAGCACTACGCGCGTTTCGCCGTTTTCGAGTTTTTCCTCGGCATAAGCATGACACATTACGCTCAAGAACATACGGTCAACACCGATTGAAGTTTCGATAACATACGGCGTGTAGCTTTCGTTCGTTTCGGGGTCGAAGTATTCGATTTTGCGACCCGAGAACTTAGCGTGCTGCGAAAGGTCGAAGTTCGTACGAGAGTGAATACCCTCAACCTCCTTGAATCCGAAGGGCATTTTGAACTCGATATCGGTGGCAGCGTTGGCATAGTGAGCCAACTTTTCGTGGTCGTGGTAGCGGTAGTTTTCAGCACCGAAACCAAGAGCCTCGTGCCAAGCCAGGCGGAACTTCTTCCACTGTGCAAAGCTGTCGAGTTCCGTGCCGGGTTTTACGAAATACTGCATTTCCATCTGTTCGAATTCGCGCATACGGAAGATGAACTGACGAGCCACGATTTCGTTACGGAAAGCCTTACCGATTTGTGCAATACCGAAGGGCAGCTTCATGCGGCCGGTTTTCTGTACGTTCAGGTAGTTTACGAAAATACCCTGAGCCGTTTCGGGGCGGAGGTAAATAGTTGAAGCACCTTCAGCCGTCGAACCCACTTCGGTTTTGAACATGAGGTTAAACTGGCGCACATCGGTCCAGTTGCGTGTGCCCGAGATGGGGCAAACAATTTCTTCGTCGAGGATGATTTGCTTGAGTTCGGCCAGGTCCATGGCATTCATGGCGTCCGAATAACGCTGGTGCAGTGCATCGCACTTAGCCTGATGTTCGAGCACGCGAGCGTTTGTGCTGCGGAACTGAGCCTCGTCGAAAGCCTCGCCAAAGCGCTTGCGAGCCTTAGCCACTTCCTTGTCGATTTTTTCCTCGTATTTAGCAATCTGGTCCTCGATGAGCACGTCAGCGCGGTAACGTTTTTTCGAGTCGCGGTTGTCGATGAGGGGGTCGTTGAACGCATCAACGTGACCCGAAGCCTTCCACACCGTGGGGTGCATAAAGATGGCAGCATCAATACCCACAATGTTTTCGTGGAGCAGCACCATCGACTGCCACCAGTATTGCTTGATATTGTTTTTCAGCTCCACACCGTTCTGACCGTAGTCATACACAGCGCCTAAGCCGTCGTAAATGTCGCTTGAGGGAAATACAAAACCGTATTCTTTACAGTGAGAAACGATTTTTTTGAATACATCTTCTTGTGCCATGATGTTGCAGTATTGTTGTTATATATTTATATGCGTAATATAATTAAGCCAAAAAGCAGATTTTTCAGGTCTGTTGCGTGCAAAGTTACTAAATATTGCGCGATTGCTGCTTTTTTACTTCCTTAAAAATGCCGCAGCGGCTTAGGGTTATTGCAGATGCGGCTTCTTTTTCAAGCGTTCGGTGAGCACGGTTTTCAGGTTTTGGCTCGTCTGCAAATTCAGTTTTTTGCGTATGTGCGCCCGTTGGCTGTTGATGTTGCTTTCGTTTTTGTTTAGAATCGTACAAATTTCGCTCAGTTTTTTGTCCTGCAGAATGAGCTGGCAAATTTCGAGTTCCGAGGGCGAAAGTTCCGGGAAAATGCCTTCGAGCAGTAGAAAGTCAGCTTCTTGTAGTTTTATTAAATTTTTAACATTCTTGAGCAGTGTTTGTTTGGAATCCTCGGTCATCATTTCCAGCAGCAGCGTAGTTTGTTGTGGGGTAAGATTTGTGCGTGCCATTTCGATGTAAGCCTTGATTTCCGATTTGTTCGTGCGCAGCATTCGCAGTATGTCGCGTTCGTCGGCCTTCAGCTTGTTGTTTTCCTGATACAGCTGTTTGACACTCCGCTTCAGATGATGGGCCATAACCCCTGTCAGGCAGAAAGCCACTACATACACACCGTAAAAATTAAGCAGTGCTTCGTCCTTTGTCAGCACCACGCATACACCGTATATCGCAAGTGAACACACACAAAGTATGTAGGCCACATTTTTAAAATAAGCCACAATGCAGAAGAGGATGTTGAAGGCCAACAGCACCATGTTTCCCACGATAAGCATCAGGTGATAGGGCGTGTGGGCTATCGACGACATAATCATTTCGATTGAGGTGGTGGTTTGCGACAGGAAAATACAAGCTATAAGTGCCGTATGTAACTTTATCACGTTTTTGTGGTAAAGTGCCAAAATTCCAACCGTTAAAAACAAATATATGCGGTTTTGCATCACAAACCAGTAATCCTGCGGTCCGGATAGACCGGCTTCGCCGAATATCAGCGAAAAAATGATGGCTGAGCCAAAAAAGTAAAACAATATTTTTCGTTGACGCTCAATCAGCATTTGTGCATTCTCGATAGCGTTGTAATGTGGAAAAATGGTGAGCAGATTATTTATGAACTTCATATTCAGGCATATCAATGTGTTTTAAGGTGCAAAATTACGGTATTTATCTGCATTAAAGGTTATTCAAGGTTCTATAAATTTGAACTCCTAAATCAGAAACCTTAATTTTGCACTGCGTTTGCATACCAAGGGTTGTTGAGCAACGAAAGGCTTGGGTATAGGATTACTATAGATAATTAAATGACGGATGATTTTTAAGCTGTCAAATACACTCGAAATGAAACATTATTCCGGTGTTTTGGTCATTGCTCCGGCCCGGGTATGTGACCCCCATAAAGCAGGCTGTTTTCAAAGTCTGTGTTCTGCTTAAATGC
Source organism: Prevotella sp. CAG:891 (assembly GCA_000437675.1). Taxonomy (GTDB): domain Bacteria; phylum Bacteroidota; class Bacteroidia; order Bacteroidales; family Bacteroidaceae; genus Alloprevotella. The sequence continues at coordinate 21,800 of FR901754.1, read as the reverse complement.
AGATATTTCTTTTTCATCTTTTACGTGTTTGTCGCCGATTGCGTCTCAGCGGAGATGGGTCGGCGATTTTTTTTGTCCTTTTTTTGTGTACTATTTTCTCTTCGTTTAGGTCAGCTCGTGGTAACCAGCCCTTCCTAAATTCAGGTTTCAACCCCCTCGAAAGCGTAAAATTTTAAAATCGAAACGAATCAAACAACTGTTAAAATGTGTGCTTTTTTAAGCAGGCAAAATGGGGCGATGATAGAGTCGCTTCACACATTGCCCCCGTTCACCATGCTGCCCAATAGCAGGGGGCAACATAGTGATGAAGTGCGAACCATTGCAGAGATATTCGTAGTTTCCTAATCGCCCAATCTTTAAATTCGCGGTACTTCGCCTCCGCTTCTGCCCGGTTCACGAAGCA
>FR901754.1:12883-21337 GCA_000437675.1 Prevotella sp. CAG:891 | reverse complement strand
GCATTTCACCGCTTGGGTTCCTCATGGCGGTTTTAACAAATAACTTAATAAAAGCAAAGGTGAACGGTTTGCCTATCCTTGCATGTCAGGGTGCAATCAGCGTGCGCGGCACCGATTTAGTGGCTTTTTCTCAAAACGCTGATTATCAGCAGTTCCAAGCTTGTTGAAACTAGCTCGGAACTAATTTGCACAAGCTCGGAACTAATTTGCACAGGCTCGGAACTAATTTCAACAAGCTCGGAACTAATTCGGGCAATCGCGGAGTAATTTTTGACAAGCCTTCGTCATGTGTCTCAAACAGCGGAATGCAGACGGATAAACCACTTGCTCGTTTTCAGGTAATTTTACATACACAGCAGGCCGCTGTTTAACATTTACTGCAGAAACATTTGTAATAATCTCTAAATCAATGGTTTTGAAGTCGCGGCGCCCTGTAAGGGCAATGGTATCTCAGCCCAGGATATAGCGAACGAAGTGAACGACACCCTGGGTCCCCACCCAGAACTGGGTTTAAATGGTATCAAACCCTTTTCATTGGGGGAAACCCAGGGTGTCGCAGTCCTTCGGTCTGCTTTATCCTGGGCTGAGATATCATTGCCCTTACAGGGCGCAGCGGCCTCAAAATCTCCGAATGATAACTGAATATTTGTTATAAACATGTTCTCACACCTTTTTGCTATTGATTCTAGAGAACCGGTATTTTTCATACAAAAAAGCCATGAAGCCGTCGTGCAGGGAGGAAGCTCGCCTGTATGACGGATTCATGGCTGAATGCTGTAGCGTCAGGGTGGTGCGTGAAAGGCCGATTAGCGTTTCATGAACTCGCGTACCCTTTCGATGGGAATGCCGAAGTTAAAGTTGTCCGAACCATTGAGTTTGGCAAAGTTCACGCCAACCAGATTTCCCTCGGTGTCGATTACCGGACTGCCGCTTGAACCCTGCACGGTAGCTATGTCGTAAAGAATGCGCTGCCCGTCAGAAAGTTGCGTAACCTTTCCGCCCGTCATCTGCACCTGAATGCCCGCTTTGGTAGTGGCCAGCTGCGGTCCGGCGTTGTAGCCCAACATATACAGCTGCTGCCCCATTTCAAGGGGGGCAGATTCGCTGGGGATAGCAAAGACGTAGGCATTCTGGGGTGTTTGTTTGTTCTTTAATTGAATCAAAGCCAAATCAACATCGGGTTTATCCGACACGCGAATAATGACGCAAGGATTCTTCTGCAAAAAATCTTTTTCGCCCGTTACGTGCGTATCGTTGTAGGCAATGCCGAGTTCGCAAACCGAACTGATGCGCAACTGTCGCGGATCGTCGAGCGCGCTAATCTGACGAATCAGGTTTTCCACTTCGCTGTACGCCTCGCGCAGCTCAGCCTGTTGTTGGGCAATCTGGTTCAGCTTTTCCGTATCGTCGTATAAGGCAAAGTCGCTGCCCATGTAGTAACAGCCGGGTTTCATGTTTTCCAACCGGTTGTACTCATCGCTCAGCTTCTGCTTGATGATGCCGTAGTACATGGCTATGGAGCGCAGCAAATTCCGGTAGCCCGTTTTAATTTGCTCCTCCTCAATGTAAGGTTGCGCTACGTGGCGGTTGGTCATGATGAGCCCTTTTTCGTCGACAAAGAAGCCCGTTCCCGACATCACTGAGCAATGTTTGCTGATTTCAGCCTCGTTGTCGGTGACGTTCGCCAAATTACCTTCGGCATCAACGCCCGAAAAGTACAGCACCTTGTTGTTGGGCAGTTGTAGCCGGTAATAGAACTTGTTGAGAATCAGCACTGAACCGCTTTTGGTCAGGTCGAAAAGCTCGGCCTGCGTCATCTCGCGCGAACACGACGAAAAGAGCAAGGCTACAAGCGTAACTAAGGACAATAGGTGTTTCATGCAATCAGTATTTAGGTGTGTGCATTTTATCAAGATGTTGAAAAGAATTCCACATCGTATAATTCGAAGTCGTCTAAACTTTTCTGACGAGGATTTGATTTGGAGATTTATCTCTTCTAAATTCAATTTTCACCTTTCGTTTGGGCCGTTTTTTGACCATTCATCAGTCGTGTAGCTCGCAACACTCCTTCCTTCAAGACCCAAAAACGCCTCAAAAATAAAGGCAAATCTTGAAATTCATAAAAGTTCAGACGACTTCTTCTATAATTAAGAAACGTGACGCACGCTGATGCCACACGCTATTCGCGCGCACCGCTCTGCTTCATCAACTGCCGTACGGCCTCGTCCTCGCCCACAATCCACATGGCATCGGCGCGACAAATCAGGCGGTCGGCAGTAGCCGGCACAATGTTTCCTTCGCTGTCTTCAAAACCAACGACCGAGCAGTGGAACTGCGAACGAATGCCGCTGAGGCGCAAACTCTTGTCAATGAACGAGCTACCGTCGTGCAAAATAACGCGGCGGAGCTGCAAGCGGCTGTTCGACAGGGGCAAATCGGTATGTTCCTGCGTCAGTCGCTGCGCAAAGGCCTGCAAGCTGTCGTCGCTGCCGATAGCCTCAATGCGGTCGCCCGGAAAAATCATGGCATCGCCATCGGGCACATTCTGTCGGTGCGCCCCGCGCACAATGGCGGCAATCATCACGCCGTCGCGATGGCTGAACTCCAGTTCGCGCAGACGTTTGCCTGCCCATGCCGAATCATCGGGCACGTCAAGTTCGGCAATGTGTATGTTGCGGCTGGTAAGTCGGCCGGCATATCCCGGTTCGGTGGCAGCATCGGCCCGTGCCAGTGTTTCGCGCGAGCGAAGGTTCTGCAGGAAAGTACGCTCCAGTTTGATACTCGTCCATTTGATGCGGCGCGACACGATGAACAGTAACATCACCACAAGCGCCGTGGCAATGTGGAAGTACCAGCGGAAGGGCGAAAGAAAGTCGAGTACATAATATATAGTAGCAGCAGCTATGCCATAGCGTATGCCAAAGGTAAAACAAAGACTCACGCGATGAAATTCGTCACGCAACCACAGCTGCTTCCACTCCTCCGAATGATTTTTGCGCATAACGATGGCACGCAGAAAAGGCGATGCGGCCAACAAGGTGAGCAAACCGCAGCTGATGTTGCCCGGCCAATGGCCCAAGGCACCCCGACACAGCGGCAGCAACACGGCAAAACTGATGGCAATGACGCCGATGCTCAGCGTGAGGTAAGCCCCCACCTGGCTGACGAGTGCTGTGAGCAGTTTGCGCCAAAGCCCCGTTTGTGCCTTGGCCGTGGCCGTGTTCTTTCCGTGTCGTCCGCGTTCGCTCAGGTGTTGCACCACCTGGGCAGGCATGATGCGTTCAAAGGCATCGGCCACAGGGCGGGCGGCACGAATCATGTAAGGCGTAAAGAAGGTGGTGATGATGCTCACTGCCACCACAACGGGGTAAAGAAAATCGTCGGTAACATGGAGCGAAATGCCGAGTGAGGCAATGATAAAGGCAAATTCACCAATCTGTGCCAGCGAAAAACCACCCTGAATGGCAGTGCGGAAGGGTTGACCAGAAAGCAGGAAACTGGTGGTGCCAAACACCGCCTGACCCAGAATGATGGCTACACACAGCACAACGATGGGCAGCCAGTACTGCATGAGCACTTCGGGGTTGACCAACATGCCGACCGACACAAAGAAAATGGCACCAAACAAGTCCTTGACGGGCGATACCACGCGCTCAATGCTCTCTGCCTCAACGGTTTCGGCCAATATGCTGCCCATCATGAAGGCACCGAAAGCCGAACTGTAGCCGGCCTTGTTGGCAATGACCACGAGCATAAAGCAAAGGCCGATGCTTACAACCAGCAGGGTTTCTTTGTTCATCCAGCGGTGGGCTTTGCGCAGAAACGAGGGCACGACATACACACCCACTACAAACCAAAGAATAAGGAAAAAGCCGAGTTGGAAAAGGCTGCCTACGAGCTCAATGCCCTGAAACTGGCGGCTCACAGCCAGCGCACTGAGCACCACCATGAGCAAAATGCCGAGTATGTCTTCGAGAATGAGCACGCTGAGTACTTCGCCGGCAAACTTTTTTTGCCGCAGCCCGAGGTCGTCGAAGGCTTTGTAAATAATCGTGGTACTCGACATGGCAAGCATACCGCCGAGGAAAAGGCTGTTCATGGCTCCCCAATGAAACAGGTGCCCCACGGCACTGCCCACACTCATCATGCAAAACATGACGCTGCAGGCGGCAATGATGGGCCCCACGCCCATCTTGACAATTTTTTTAAACGAAAATTCAAGTCCGAGCGTAAACATCAGGAAGATTACGCCAATGTCGGCCCAGGTTTGTATGCTCTCCATGTTGCTTACCGAAGGGGTGTAGGGCATGTGCGGCCCGGCCAGGAATCCGGCCACAATGTAGCCCAGCACAAGAGGCTGCTTGAGCCGCTTGAACACCAGCGTCACAATACCGGCGGTAATGAGAATGAGGGCAAGATCGGAAATAAAGCTCTCCATTTTTCAAAAAAAATAGCTTAGTAGGAATGTGTAATATCTGCTTGATGCTGATAAATACACCGACCGATTTGAGCTAACGGCACAGTCCGTGGCTCAAACCGGTCGGGTTACTTTATGAACATTGCTGCGTGCGGTAGGGAGTCCGCAGCGGGGTTTTATCGTTGTGCCGTGAGTTCCACGATTTTAACCACCAGTTCCGAAGCCTTTTTCAGCGAAGGAATGGGCAGGAACTCGTGCGGGCCGTGGAAGTTGAGTCCGCCGGCAAAGATGTTCGGGCAGGGCAGTCCCTTGAACGACAGCTGCGCACCGTCGGTTCCGCCACGGATGGCACGCACGCGGCTCGGAATGTTGCAAGCCTTCATGGCTTCAAGCACAATGTCAACCACGTGCGGCACGGGCTTAATCATTTCGCACATATTATAGTATTGGTCGGCCATTTCGATAGTTACCGTGCCTTCGCCGTAGCGGGCATTGGTCCACTCCACCGCCTTTTGCAAGAAAGTCTTGCGGCGTTCAAAGCGTTCGCGGTCGTGGTCGCGAATGATGTAGCTGAGCTGTGCCTGTTCCACATTGCCTTCGATGTGGAGCAGGTGGAAAAAGCCCTCGTAGCCCGTGGTTTGTTCGGGCGTTTCGTGCGTAGGCATTTGTTCGGCAAACTCAGCAGCCACGCGGGCAGCGTTCACCATTTTGCCCTTGGCATAGCCCGGATGCACGCTCACGCCCTTCACGCTGATGTGTGCGCTCGCTGCATTGAAGTTTTCGTATTCCAATTCGCCCAATTCGCCGCCGTCCATGGTGTAGGCCCATTCGCAGCCGAACTTTTCGACGTCGAACTTATGGGCACCCAGCCCAATTTCCTCGTCGGGGTTAAAGCCCACGCGCACCTTGCCATGCTTGATTTCGGGGTGAGCCAGCAAGTATTCCATGGCCTGCATGATTTCGGCAATACCCGCCTTGTCGTCGGCACCGAGCAGCGTGTGTCCGTCGGTCACAATCAGGTCTTCGCCCACGTGGTCGAGCAATTCGGGAAATTTCTTCACCGTCGACACGATACCCGCCTCAGCATCGAGCACCAGGTCCGTTCCGTCGTAGTTTTCGACGATACGCGGTTTCACGTTGGCTCCCGAGCAGTCGGGGCTGGTGTCCATGTGGGCAATAAAGCCGATGGTAGGCAGGGGTTTATCGGTATTGGCCGGGAGTGTGGCATACACATAGCCGTTGGCGTCGAGTTCCACCTCGGTCATGCCAAGTTCGGTGAGTTCTTGTTTCAGGTATTCAGCCAATTTCAGCTGTTTGTCGGTACTCGGAGTTTTTCCGGCATCTTCGGCCGACTGGGTATCGAAGCTGACGTACTTCAGGAATCTTTCTACTATATCCATGGTTTGTATTTATTTTTTAGGTTATGCTTGCGCCGGGGCACCATAAGTTCCGGCTTTGCTTTCGCAAATTTACAGAATATTTTCTAAACTCCTTTCAAACTGTTCTGTTTTAGCGCAAAGTATTGACTAATTTTTTTGTAACTTCGCTGTGCGTTACGAACCAACGCGCTTTTTTTCTTAATTTACTGATATTAAGCTACATGGCACGTATTCTGATTCACACTACTTTGGGCGACATCACCCTGAAACTCTACGATGAAACGCCCCAGCACCGCGACAATTTCCTGAAACTGGCAGCCGAGGGGTATTACAACGGCACGCTGTTTCATCGCGTCATCAAGGATTTTATGATTCAAGGCGGCGACCCCGATTCGGTGGGCGCACCGGCGGGCAAAATGCTCGGTGTGGGCGGTCCGGATTATACCATTGAGGCCGAAATCATGCCGCAGTTCTTTCACAAGCGGGGCGCATTGGCCGCTGCACGTCAGGCCGACGAGGTGAACCCCGAACGCCGTTCGAGCGGTAGCCAGTTCTACATCGTGTGGGGACAGACCTACAACGACGGACAGCTCAAACAACTGGGCAAACAGCTCGAAATGCAGGCATTGCAGCAAACTTTCAATGCGTTGGTGGCGGCTCACCGTAGCGAAATCATGGAAATGCGCCGCAATCGCAACCGCGAAGGCTTGCAGGCTTTGCAGGATGAACTCGAAGCGCAGGCACGCAAAACGGTGAAGGAAGCTGCTCCTGCACTTTCGCCCGAACAAATGGAGGCTTACAAAACTGTGGGCGGTACGCCGCACCTCGACGGACAATACACCGTGTTTGGCGAAGTGGAAAGCGGACTCGAAGTGGTTGAGCAAATTCAGCAGGTGCCCACCCGTCAGGCCGACCGTCCGGCTACAGATGTTGTTGTGACGAGCATCGAATGCCTGGACTAATCATTTCCCGGTTCATTTTTTTAAAAAGAAAACACCGGTTGCAACATGAGTAAGTTAACCTTATCTGCTCAAAAACCAAAGCGTCTGGCCTCGTTAGACATTCTGCGAGGCTTAGACCTTTTCTTCCTCGTCGGGTTGGAAAGCGTGATGCACGCGCTGTCGGGGGCCGTCGAAGGCGAAAAGTTTCAAGCCTTAATGTGGAATTTCACCCATGTCGACTGGCAGGGATTTTCGCCTTGGGATTTGGTCATGCCTTTGTTCCTTTTCATGTCGGGGGTGTCGATACCCTTTTCCATGTCGCGCTACCGGAAAGGAGCTTCGCGCCGCGAATTGTTTCGCCGTTTGTTCAAGCGTTTTGTGCTGTTGTGGCTGTTTGGTATGCTGTGTCAGGGCAATCTGCTTGGTCTCGATGCTTCGCGCATTTACCTCTACTCGAACACCCTTCAGAGCATTGCCGTGGGCTATTTGTTTGCCGCATTGTTCTTTGTGTTTACTTCGTGGAAAACGCAAATTTTCATAGCCCTTGCCTTGCTGTTGGGCTATTGGGGGTCTATGGAGTGGATTACCATCGATGGCTTCGGTGGCGGTAACTATACGCCCGACGGCAACCTTGCCGAATGGATTGACCGCAGCGTATTGGGGCGTTTTCGCGATGCAGCTGTGGTGAATGCGGCCGGAGCGGTGGAATTTGCCCCTTGGTATCGCTACACCTGGATTCTCAGCAGCCTGACGTTTGTGGTGAGCGTAATGAGCGGCACTTTTGCCGGTATGTTGCTCAAAAGCGGCAAACTGGCCCCTTGGCGTAAGGCTATGGTGCTGGCTGTATTGGGCCTCATCATGGCAGGTTTGGGGTGGCTGTGGAATTTTGACCATCCGGTTATTAAAAAACTTTGGACTTCGTCGATGGTGCTTGTCAGCAGTGGCTACTGCTTCATGCTCATGGCCTTGTTTTACTACGTTATCGACGTTTGCCACTTCCGTTTCGGCCTGAACTGGCTCCGCGTTTACGGCATGAACTCCATTGCGGCCTACATGCTGACCCTGTGTATTCAGTTCCGCTGTATTCCCCACTCCCTGCTCTACGGCTTAGAACCCTACATCGGTTCAGCCTGGTATCAAGTGGTGCTGGCCGCCTCGTGCAGCCTCCTTATTTACTGGATTCTTTGGCGAATGTATCGTGCGCAGCTATTTTTGCGCGTGTAAGTTTTAACGGAAACACGACGCTATGCGCTGCCTTTCCGCCGCCTTACTTATAAACCCAAAGCCCGAACTCTTTCAATAGCAAGGGGTTCGGGCTTTTTGGGACTCAGTAGCAAAATAAACTGTCATTCGGCATTGTTGTGGGGGACGTTGGCCGGTTTCAACGGTTCAACGTGCGTAGTGATGAAAGTACGATTGCCAAACTTTTGCCGTAAGCGGTCTTCAATTTCGCGCGTGGCGCGGTGTGCCTCGTTGAGCGAGGTGCTTCCGTCCATGCGGAAATGCACTTCAATGGCCGAATAATTACCGATGTGGCGGGTACGCAGGTTGTGCGGGTCGCTCACCCCCGGCTGTTGCAGAATGGTTTCGACGATGAAGCGTTCCTCGTCGGCCGGGAGCGACTTTTCGAGCAATTCCTCCATACTCGGCACAAACAGCTGAATGGCCACCTTTACGATGAAGAAACTCACCACAACGGTTGCCAGAGGGTCGAGCA
>FR901754.1:0-12748 GCA_000437675.1 Prevotella sp. CAG:891 | reverse complement strand
GCAAGGCACGGCCGCGCGCCACCGTCCAATGGTAAAGAGCCTCTTTGGCTACCACCGAAAGGGCGGCAGCTATTAGCGCAATGCTGCCCGGTGCTTCGAGGGGTTTGCCACAAAGATACTGCCCAATTTTTTCAGCACCGCTCCAAAATATGCCCACCCCGACGAGCAGCAGCATCACACCAATCAAGGCTGTGGCCAGGGTTTCGTATTTGCCGTGTCCGTAGTCGTGGTTGGTATCGCAAGGTTTGCCCGACAAGCGCACAAAAAGTATCACGATGAGGTCGGTGATAAAATCAGAAAGCGAATGCACTGCATCGGCCAGCATGGCAGCACTGTTGCCCAATATACCGGCAGCGAATTTAAATACCAGCAGCATGAAATTAACCAGACTACCCCAAAGCGTGACGCGGAAAATGCCGCGTTCGCGTTGTTGCGTATGCGTGGTTGAATGTGACATGATGAATGCGTAAGTAATTAAGTAGATGAGTTGAAGTTGGTATGTTGAAATAGGTTCTAAAAATCAACGGTCTGTACTGACGGTCGATTTTTAGAACCTATTCATAATGGAATGGGCTAATGAAAGCTAAAGCATTTTGAACCCTTGCTGATTAGAAAAGTTCAACGGTGTATCCGCCCGTCCACGTTTCACCGCATTCCGCGTGGTTCATGAACGGACGTTCGCTCAACTGACCTTCGAAGTGCTGATGGTCGCACAGTCCGTGCCACGGTTCGCAGCACACAAAGGGCGAATGCTGACCCTGCGGACTCCAAAACAGCCAGCAGGCTGCATCGCTTGCCACACGTGCCACGGGTTGCTTTTCGCGGTCGAGCACCGTAGCAGCCGTCACCTCGTGATTGTCGAAAATCAGGGCCTCGTGAGCAAAGGTGTCTACGCAAATAGGCACCAGTCCGTCGGCATCGAAGGGCACCGGGTGGCGTTCAGGTTCCAGACAGCCCTGATCGCCGGCGCGCCAAACAGATTCGGGCTTGCCCTCCAGTTTCAGGTAGCCGTCGACCGTGTGACTTTCGTCCCAGTCGGGCAAAGCAATCGAGGGGTGTCCGCCCATTTGGAACCACAGCGTGCTGCTTCCGTTGTTCTTTACCTGAAATTCGGCCGAAAGCGTGCGCCCCTGCAAACGGTAGGTCAGGGTCAGTTCGAAGGCAAAAGGATACACTTCAAAGTCGGCCACAGTGCTGATGTAATGCAGACGCACACACTCAGCCGTTGCTTCAGCCAACTGCCAGGTGTGTTGGCGCATGATGCCATGTTTCGGAATGCGCAGCACGGTGTTTCCGTAGCGGCACTCTCCGTTCCACATACCACCCACAATGGGAAACAATATGGGCGCACGGCCTTTCCACCAGCGTTCGTCGCCTTGCCAGCCATATTCGCGGCCGGTTTTCAGGTCCTTCATACTCTGCACCTCAGCTCCTTTAAGGCTGATGGTGATTTGCAATTCGTTGTTCTGAATGGTTATCATGGTGTTTAGCTTTAGGGTGGTTCGGCAGAGTCTGACAGGGTACAAAGCATCTACCAGAATTTGATACATTAAAAATCAGAATATGTTGAACCACCCTTTATAATTATGCTACAAATTTAAGCATTTCCAAGTAACGCTGATAGGCTGCAAAGAGTTATTTTTCAGCAAAGAGCAATTTTGCGCTCTGGCTTCTCGCCAAAGTTTCATGTCGCTGTGGGGTAGCTGTAAGTATAAATAAATGGTATAAGTGAGTCTTTTGATACCTAAAGAGAATAAAATAATGCCTTTTTACCCACAATAGGCGGAAAGAATAAAACGATTGCCAAGTTTTTTCAGCAAAAGGCTTTAACTTTGCCTCGCAAAATCTGATTCATGACATAACCACGTAGGCCGACGATGGTCTGCTGACTTTACTTATCTATGAATTATCGTAACCTGATTTTTATATTATCACTCCTGCTCGCCGGCTTGTCCTTCACTTCATGCTCGCAGCGCACGCCCCAATTCAAGGTGGGCATTTCACAGTGTAGCAACGATGTGTGGCGACAAAAAATGAACGAGGAAATTTTGCGCGAGGCATTGCTCTACAGTTCCGAGCTGCACATTGACTTGCGTTCGTCTAACGAAAACAGCGAATTGCAAATTCGTCAAATCGACAGTATGCTCAACGAGGGCATTGATTTGCTCGTGGTTGCGCCCACCGAGGCCAAAAAACTCACTCCTGTGGTTGAAAAGGCGTACGACCGGGGCATACCGGTGGTAGTGGTTGACCGCAAAATATTGTCGAACAAATACACGGCTTTCGTCGGTGCCAACAACTTTGAAGTGGGCTATGCGGCCGGCTCGTTTATCAGCCGCGAACTCAACGGACACGGAACCGTGGTGGAATTTACCGGACAAATGGGCGCAACTGCTGCCCAGGAACGCCACAACGGATTTATTCACGCGCTGAAAAAATCGCCCGACATTCACGTTCTGGCGCAAATTGAGGGTGGATGGAATGGCGACCACGTTGAATATCAAGTAGATTCTATCCTGAAACGGGGCATTGTGCCCGACATCGTGTATTCACACACCGACCGCATGGGCGTAAAAATTTTCCATGCAGCCAAACAGCATGGATTGAACCTGAAAGTGGTGGGTATCGACGGATTGGCGCGCAAGGACGGCGGATTGGCCAATGTGGAACGCGGCGAACTGGCTGCCTCGTTCATTTATCCCACCGGCGGCGAACGCGTGGTGCAAATTGCCCGGAAAATTCTCAGAAAAGAACCTTTTGAACGCGATACGCAGCTCAGTTCGGCAGTAATCGATGCCTCAACGGCACGCATTTTCCGCATTCAGAGTGAACAGATTCACGAAAGTGAACAGCGCATTGACCAACTGGGGACGCAGCTCGACAAGTTCCTGTCGCGTTACTCCATGCAGAACATGCTGCTGCTGGCGGCTGTCACCATCATTGTGCTTATCGGCATTGTGCTGGCGGTGAGCTTGCGCTGGTATTTCATCACGGTAAAGCGTAACCAGGAACTGGGTCTGCAAAAGCGCAAACTCGAGGATCAGCGCGACCAGCTGGTGAGCCTGTCGAAGGAGTTGCAGGAAACCACGCAGTCGAAACTGAGCTTCTTTACCGAGGTGTCGCACGACTTGCGTACGCCTCTTACCCTCATCATGGCGCCTATTGAGCAGTTGCAGGGAAGTGAAAACCTTACGCCCGAACAATGCGAATTGATAGGCATGATTCGTACGAATGCCGACATTCTGATGCGCCTTGTGAGCCAGACGCTCGACTTTAGAAAGTTCGAAGCGGGCGAACTGAAACTGCATTTGCAGCCGACGAATCTGGATGAGGCTTTTGGGCAATGGTGCGAACCCTTCAAGGCTTTGGCGCGTAAAAAAATTATCCGTTATCTGATTTCGGGTAACTTCGGTACGTCGGAACAGGCTATGGGGCTGATTGATGTTGATAAAATGGAAAGCGTGGTGTATAACTTGCTTTCGAATGCCTTTAAATTTACTCCCGAAGGCGGACGCATCACGGTGCAGGGCATGCTTCGCAACGAAACTGAATCGGGCCGGCGCCTCGTCATCGTCATTGAGGACTCGGGTCAAGGCATTGCGCCCGAAAAAATCGGTCAGATATTCGACCGCTTTTACCAGACTGACGTTAGCCACGAGAGCTCTGGTATCGGTTTGGCCACGGTCAAGGCCTACATCGAACTGCACAAGGGCACGGTTGTGGCCGAAAGTGCGCCCGGAAAGGGCTCGCGTTTTACCATTAACGTGCCTTGCGTAGAACGTATTGAGGATTTGCCTTCGGAACATCTGAACGAAGTGGCTCAGGTTTTGCAGCCTGCAGCCGAAACAGAAGATACGTCTGAAACCAGCCAAATGGCAACGATGCAACCGGCTGAGAAAGTGGCTGACGGGCAGCTGCCGAACCCGAATGTTGCCAGAAGTGTGCCCAGTGCGAAACCTGCAGGTACCGGCGCAAATGCCGGCAACGAGCCGAAACCTACGGTGCTGATTATCGACGACAACGAGGATATTCGTTCGTATGCGCGCATTTTGTTGGGCAGTGAATACTGTGTGGAAGAGGCTGTCAATGGTCGCGAGGGATTGGACAAGGCGCGCCAGCTCATGCCCGATGCGGTGGTGTGCGACGTGATGATGCCTGTGATGGATGGCTGGGAATGTTGCCGCCGCCTCAAGGACGAATGGCAAACTTCGCACATTCCGGTGATGCTGCTTACGGCATGTACGCTCAACGAACAGCGTATCATGGGCTTCGACAGTGGGGCAGATGCTTACATCGAAAAACCATTTAGCCCGGACATGTTCCGCGCTCGTTTGCGCAACCTCATTGCCAACCGTCGCAGGCTGAAAGCGTTCTTCGGCGACAAATCGACGATTGAAAAGGCTGACGTGAGCGACCTTGACAAGGGATTTGCCGAACGATTCCGCGAACTGATTGACCTGCACTTGAATAATTCTGACCTTTCGGTTGAGGATTTAGCTTCGGAAATGGGGCTGGGCCGCAGTCAACTTTATCGCAAGGTTAAAGCACTTACGGGTTACTCGCCGGTGGAACTCATTCGCGTGGCGCGACTGAAAAAGGCGGCCGAAATGCTGACGCGTACCGACAAAACGGTGTCGGAAATTGCCTACGAAGTGGGCTTCAGCACGCCAAGCTACTTGACCAAATGTTTCCGTGATTATTTTGGTGTCAGTCCTTCGGATTATGCCAAAAGCATGTGACCCGAAACGCTAAATGCACGATTTACTAACACTTAATATCTGAATGATTATGGGACTTTTTGATTCATTCATGGGCAACGCGTCAAAAATAAACAAAGAGGAACTGGCAAGGGAGTTCAGTCCCATGCTGGCCGACAATGAGCACATCGAACAGGCTTTTGCCGTGTTCCGCGACAAATGGGTGTTTACCAACCGCCGACTCATCATTCTGAACGTACAGGGTATGACGGGCAAAAAGCGCGAATACATGTCAATTCCTTACCGCTCTATCGTGCGCTATTCTATCGAAACGGCAGGTACGTTTGATTTGGATGCCGAACTGAAAATATGGTTGAGCGGTTCGGATATTCCCTTTGAACAGAAATTCAATTCCTCATCGAATTTGCCCGAACTTCAGCGTATGCTGGCTTTGCACATTCTGTAAGTCTGCGGTAAGTATCAGTGAAGTCAATGTTCCTGATTTTTCAACGTATCGTTGAATCTTACTGATTCACTATCATATCGTTGCATCCTTGTAAAGTTGATTACTTTTCAACAACACGGTCTGCAACTGCGCCAAATTTAAATTCGCACATTCTTGGCTTCTTGGGTAAAAAGTTGTATATTTGCACCCGAAAAGCGCCTGTGGCGAAATTGGTAGACGCGCCAGACTTAGGATCTGGTGTAGCGATACGTGTAGGTTCGAGTCCTATCAGGCGCACACATATATTCAATTATCAAGCATCTCCGAACTGTCGGAGATGCTTTTTTAATTTGCGATTGCCTGTGGCTGAGTGAATCGGAACATCAACTTGATAACCTGAGAGCGGAGCAAGACGAGGACGGTAATTATCTCTGCCAAAATGACGCAATCAAAGAAACCACAACGAACATGGGAGATTTCCGACTGAAAGTATTTGCCAGTGTAGCAAAGAATTTGAGTTTCACAAAAGCATCGCAGGAACTGTTTATCAGTCAGCCTTCGGTGACAAAGCACATCCAGGAACTGGAGGCGGCCTACCAAACACGCCTGTTCGAACGCAAAGGCAACTCCATTATCCTGACTGAAGCGGGTAGGGTGTTTTGGGAATACAGCAAGCGCATCCTTGAAGGTTATAGCCGTTTGGAATACGAAATGAGTTTGCTGCGCAATGTTCACAGTGGCGAACTGCGCCTTGGAGCCAGCACTACCATAGCCCAATACGTGCTGCCGCCACTCTTGGCACATTTTGCCGAACGCTTTCCGCAAATCACACTCAACCTGCTCAGTGGCAATTCTGCCCAAATTGAAAAAGCACTGACGGAACACCGCATCGACCTGGGACTCGTCGAAGGGAACGCACGGCAGCAAAACCTGAAGTACACGGCATTCATGAGCGACGAACTGGTGGCTGTGGTGAATACACACAGCCGCTGGAGTAAGTGCGACGAGATTGAACCAAGCGAACTCTGCCAAATTCCCCTTGTGCTGCGCGAACGCGGTTCGGGTACACTCGATGTGCTGTTGTCGGCACTCGGCGAACATCACATCAAACTTTCTGACCTTTCAGTCAGAATGCACTTGGGGAGTACCGAAAGTATTAAACTCTTTATCGAAAACAGCGACTGCATGGGCATTCTGTCTATTCGCTCTATCAACCGCGAAATTTTTTCGGGCAAATTTAAGGTGGTCGACATTAACGGACTGTCTATGAACCGCGAATTCGACTTTGTTCAACTGCAAGGGCAGGACAGCGGACTTCCAACCCTGTTCATGAACTTTTGTCAGACGCATTATAACCATTAGTTATAGCCTATATATAAACTGAATGCGCGAGTATGACCGAAAGGTTGTAACTTTGCACCCGCAAAAGCACCACGGAACCTTCGCGCGACGCTACGCCTCACAACGCATTCATTACAATTCAAAAGCATAGCAATATGATTTCAGTTTCAGCTCTACAACAAAAAAACAAAGCAATTTATGTAGGCATTCTCAGTGTTCTGACTTTTTTTCTTCTGATGGACTATGTGCCCGGATTGGCGCATTTGTCGGGCTGGGTCACTCCACCCGTAGCGCTGTTCTTAGGTTTGCTGTTTGCCATGGTATGCGGCCAGGCACACCCCAAGTTTAACAAGAAAGTGTCGAAATACCTGTTGCAGTATTCCGTCGTAGGCTTGGGTTTCGGCATGAACCTGCACGCCTCGCTGGCATCGGGCAAGGAAGGTATGGAATTTACCATCATATCGGTAATCGGCACCATGCTCATAGGTATGCTCATAGGTTATAAGCTACTGAAAGTGGAACGCGATACCGCCTACCTCATCAGTTCCGGAACAGCTATTTGCGGCGGAAGCGCCATTGCGGCTGTAGGACCTGTGCTCAAGGCAAAGGATAGCGAAATGTCGGTAGCCTTGGCTACCATTTTTGTGCTCAACGCCATCGCCCTCTTTATTTTCCCCGTTTTAGGCCATTGGTTAGGGCTCGACCAGCAGCAGTTTGGCACCTGGGCAGCCATAGCCATTCACGACACCAGTTCGGTAGTCGGAGCCGGTGCTGCCTATGGCGAAGAGGCTTTGAAAGTAGCCACTACCATTAAGCTGACACGTGCCCTGTGGATTATCCCTCTGGCATTAGTCACCTCGTTCTTTTTCAAGGGCAATGGTAAAAAAATTACCATTCCCTGGTTCATCCTCTTCTTCATTGTTGCCATTGTGCTCAATACATACGTACTCGACAGTGTTCCTCATTTCGGTCAGGCTATTTCGGGTTTGGCCCGCAAGGGACTGATTATTACGATGTTCTTCATCGGTGCTTCGCTCTCGCGCGACGTGCTGAAGCAGGTAGGTCTCAAACCTCTTGTTCAGGGCATCCTTCTTTGGCTATTTATCAGCCTTAGCTCATTGGCCTATATCCTTTGGTGCTGATGACGTGCTCAGGGGCCGGTGGCTCGCAACGATTCGCATTTGTATAACTAATTCGGCAAAGTTTTTTAGATAAGTAGGTGCTCAAAATTATTTTTACATTTGAATTGCGTTATTGTGCCGTAGTTGTTTGTTCTGTGCGAAGGAGCATAGCGGGCTATGTGACTGAGCGCAGGACAAGCAAATGTGGTGCAAGAATTAAATGCAAAGTAAAAATACTTCGATAGAATTATATAAAATAATTTTGAACACCTACTTATATGGTAGTTTGTGGGTATATAAAGCAGTGAACAGCCTGACTGGCAACACCGGCTTGGCAAGTAAACATTCATTCTCAAAAAAATATAGACAAACGAAAAGGAGCAGTTCGCCACGTGCAGAACTGCTCCTTTTCGTTTTTTTTGTGCTTGTTCCGATGGGGTAAGCTGTTGAAAAATGTGTAGGTCTTACGGATTTTTTAGTCGAACAAAAACGACTGCTCTGTTTGTCTTTCTCTATATTTGCGGCTATATGGCACCCATTGCATTACTCACTTGCACTTAAAAATGAAGTAACATGAAAGACATTGACAAAAAATGGTTGGAAAAGTGGGAAACGGTGAAGGAAAAGACCGGAAAAATCTATTCCGAAGAATATAGACAGAGATTTGAAACAAAAAATGTAATTTTCAAAATTGAACGAAGCCCGATCGATAAGAATAAATTGATGCTGACTATAAACCAACAGCCAATCAGCGAATGGTTCAAGGAACAATGGGAGAAGTTACAGCAGCATCTGCGTAACTCAGTGCAGAAAGAACAAAAATCCAGAGGATACAGGATGTAATATAGAGAAGTACAATTCATCATGGATTGTACTTCTTCTATCGTAATATATAGTACAAAATCTAAGTTGTCTAACTATTCTAAAGTAAAATAAGCAATAAAAGAATATCTTATTCACTATTAATATACCATATTGTCAATATCTTTCCCTCATTTAGTCAATCGTATCTTTTCGTGGTAGAAATAATTTACGATAACCGGCTTGCCTTTTTCCGAGCGCCCGTAAGGCAAATCATTTATTCTATATGGAAATCCCTGTGCCTTGGCGTATTGGGAAATGTCCTGTTCCAATGCCTGCCAGTAATCAAGCCTCTTTTTGTTGTATATTTCTTCGTATAACGGAAAGAGGTCGGGATGCTTCTCACGGATATACGTCATTATCCCTCCCTTGAACTGCCCGCGCAGATTCAGGTTTTCGAGCCATATCAAATCGGCATATCCTTTCACTTTCTCGATAATTGCCTTCACATCGGTTATTCCGGGGAATATGGGCGATACGAAACACACAGTACGGATGCCCGCCTCATAGACCTGACGCATCGCTTTCAGGCGACGTTCTATGCTCACGGCATTGTCCATATCTGCACGAAAACGCTCGTCAAGCGTATTGACCGACCATGACACCGTTACTTTGGGAAACTGCTTTAACAGGTCGAGGTCGCGCAGGACAAGGTCGGACTTAGTGCATATCATAATCTCGGCGTTGCTCCCACGCAGCTCTTCGAGCAGCCTGTGGGTACGGCAAAATTGCTCCTCATACGGGTTGTAACCATCCGTCACGGAACCTATCACAATGCGCTCTCCGTCATATTTGTGCGGATTGGCTATCGGTTTCCAGTTCTTCACGTCCAGAAATGCACCCCACGGTTCTGTATGCCCGGTGAATCGTTTCATAAACGATGCGTAGCAATACTTACAGGCGTGGGGACAGCCCACGTAAGGGTTGACCGAATATCCTCCGACCGGCAGTGAGGATTTGGTCATAACGCTCTGTACGTCTATTTCTTTGATTATTTCGGTATTCATTGTAAGCGTTTTGTAAATTGTTCCGGCAGTTCCTGAATCATCCTTTCTTCGCCCATTATAGGCAGCAAATCCTCTTTCATAAACACGGGGACGCCCTGTGTTTGGGCTTGGTCGGCAATGTGAAGCACCCATTCGGGACGGGAATCCACTTTGCCTTTCCGATGTCCGGTCTCCGTACCTATGACAATCCAGTCGATACCCTCGAAATCTATATCGCCGATTTCATCGAAAATAGGTTCGAAAGTGACATGGTAGTGCTTGGCCTTGATATTTCTTTTCAAATCGTCTAGCCGCTTTTTTTCGGAATTGCGCGTGACGGTCACGCCCATCCATACATTCTCGTCATCTGTAGAGAAACTGATCTTGTCCGGACATTTCGTAAGGAATATATAAGCGTGTTGCGGATTGTTTTTCATTCGTCTGAATATTTCCGCATTCCATTCAGGCTTCCAATCGGAGAAATCGCTCATTCCGGTCATCAGCCATACGTGAGGCTTGGGCGTGTCGATGATACGCAGCTTTCGCACCATATATTCCGGTACGGAGAAGTCGTCCGTAATATGGAAGCGGCGGCAGTTGTTACGGGCATAGCAGTAGCTGCACCCGATGGAGCATCCTACCACTATGTTCATATTCTTTATCAGAGATTTTATACAGATAGTCATCTGCTTAGAGTTCCTTTTTAGAATCATTTCGGAGAGCCTTTCCATTTTACCGGTTCTTTCAGTATGATTCCGTCAGTGACATCCTCCTGTGAGAATGTATTGCTGCAATATTGTATGCAGAGCATGAGGAGCGGAGTCGTTCCGTTGTTACGGACACTTCGTTTTCCTGCAGGAGATACCCTGACAACGCTACCTTCTTCCACTGGGAACGCTGTTCCGTCTACTTGAAATTCACCTTTACCGGAGAGGAAAAAATAAAGCTCCTCATGACTCTTGTGACTATGCAGAAATCCGGTTTCTGTACCCGGGGCGAATGACTGGAAAGAAAACTCGCATCCCGTAGTTCCGAGAGCGGTGCTGCAGAATACTTTTCCGGGGATTTTCACATCCGGGCCAAGCTGAAGTTCGTATTCATTCAGTTCATTCAACTTACCGACACTGATCGCGGCGAAATTCTGTTCTACCGCGATTTTCCTAATCTTTTTCATCTTTCTAATATTTTGAAATGATTGTTATACAGTTATTTAAGTGTTATGCTTTCTCCGTCTTCCGGTATAATCAGTCGGCTCATATCCGTCCTGTGATGGCGAGCTTCGTTGCGAAGGATGGCACGGGTGGTCTGGCAATGATCGATGGCATCCATGTGTACGGTAATCAGCTTGATGTGTGGGGGGAGTGTGTCAAGCATCGCCATTACTTCCTGTTCATTGGGGATGATACAACCGTCCGTCTTAGAGAATTCGGGGAATACCGCACCGCCACTGTTCACCACAATATAATTAGGACGATACTTTTCCACGGTAGCAAGAGTACATTCTTCCCATTTGCAATCGCCCATGATATAAATAGTCGGAAGCCCTTCGGACATCAGCACATAGCCCGAAACAGGTCCCATCATCTGGCCTATCTGACCGAAACCGTGATGGCCAATAGCACGGTGGATGGTCAGATGACCTAAGGTTATGCTCTCTTCAATCGCTTCTACATTTGAGAAACCATCTTTCAGGATGGCGGCCTTATCTTGTGGCTGGGTGTAGAAAGGAATGTCTTTCGGCAAATGCTGCTTTACACTTGGTTCGTAATGGTCGATGTGGTTGTGGGTGAGCAGTACCATATCAACACCTTCAGTAATGTCGCTAATAGGCATTACGAGATGTACCCTCGGATTCTTATATACACCGAGAGCTGATTGCAGGGTTCCTTTGTCGGCAAATACGGGGTCAATAAGAATGGTATGTCCTGCATAGTTGATTTTTAAGGTGGCATTGCGTACCAACCGAATAATTGCTTTTTCGTTCATGGTGTTATGTTTTGTATTATTTTTCGGGTACAAAGTTCGAAAGGATATCCCAATGGCTCTATGCCTTAAAAACAGGAATATATGCCATTTTGATAAAAGAATGATGTATATTTGCAGAAAGTAAAAAACAAGAGTGATGAAAGCTATAATCAATCCCGAAAGACTTGTAAGCGTTCCGTTCAATAAAACGCAATGTGGCGTAGACTTCTACATTAACACAGGCGAAAGCAAGGACATCTGTGGTGTCTTGACCGAGCATAAGGCGTTTAAGACAGATTTTTTTAGCTTCTATTTCTTCCGTCGTGCCAATGGATATTTGTTGCTGAACTTCCGAAAAGTGGAGTTACGGGATGGTATGGTGCTGCTTTTGTCGCCGCACCAGCAACAGGAATGGCACGTGAACGAGGTAGAACTAGATTACACTTTTCTTATTTTCCGCGAAGACTTTATGCGCATGTTCATTGCTGACAAGTTCTTCGTATATCGGCTGTTGTATTATTATCAGACTGATACACCGCCCTACTTGTTTGCCGAGCCGGAGGAGCTGACGGAATATATGCGCCTCTTAAAAAAGATAAAACAAGAACTACAACATCCTGTGGTAGACACTTACAACCTCATTGTGTCAGTGCTTTATTATCTATTGGTAATTATCAACCGGGCATACGCTCAAACTTATCGTCTACCTGTCGAAGTGCCAAAAAACAATTACGCATTCAAATTCAAGGACTTACTCGAAAAACATATCCGAACGACACAGCGCGTTCAAGAATATGCTGATATGCTTCGGGTAAGTCGTATCACCTTGAATAATTCTGTCATGGCGCAATTTGGTGTATCAGCCATTCACTTACTCAAGCAACGTCTTTTGGAAGAGCTGAAAAATGAGCTACTGTTCTCCAATCTGAATGTGAGCCAACTGGCAGACGAGTTCCACTTTTCCGACCCCAGTCACCTCATGCGTTTTTTCAAAAGAGAAACAGGCAAGACTTTTACCCAATATCTAATGAATTACAAAAGAGGAATATATGAATAGAAATTTGGCAAATGAATTCCATATTAAGATATTTATTTGCCAGTTGGTCGTTCACTTCATCGATATTGAAGCGGAGTATGCTTCGGAAGATGATTGCGAAAGCAATTCAAATTCGAATCAGTAGTGTATAATGTAAAAGGGTAGATGATATTGAAGTAGTTCAAAATCGTGTACAACAATAAAAAAAGCGATGCAATCTGCTGAAACTCAGCGCGATTGCATCGCTTTGTGCGGAGAGACAGGCTCCCGAACCTACGCTTTCAGAAAATATCATA
>FR901753.1:4429-6827 GCA_000437675.1 Prevotella sp. CAG:891 | reverse complement strand
AATCTTGAATTTCATAAAAGTTCAGACGACTTCATAGCCAGAGCATCACTATGACTTGGGCTATGATGACGCGCAGGAACATGCACAGCGGATACACTGTGGCATAGGCCACCGAGGCTTTGTCGCCGGGCTGTGTGTCGTTGACGTAGCCCAGGGCAATGGGGTTGGCCATGGCGCCGCAAAGCATGCCGGCGGTGGTGGCAAATGTTTTTTTGCTGACTACCACGCTGACAATGCTCATGATGACGACGGGCACGATGGTAAAGGCAAAACCTATGCCTATCCACCACAGGGCCGAAGGCTGCATCACGGTGGTCAGAAAGTCCTTGCCGGCATCGAGTCCCAAACAGGCCAAATACATCGACAAACCGAGCGAACGCATCATGAGGTTGGCACTGGTGGTGGTGTAGGCCACCATGTGGAAACGGGGACCGAAGGCGCCAATGAGTATGCCCATCACGATGGGACCACCTGCCAAACCGAGTTTCACGGGATAATCCATACCGGGCACAAACAGGGGAATGCTGCCCAGAAGCAGACCCATGACAATGCCGATGAATATGGTAATCATGTTGGGCTCGTCGAGTCGTTTCACCACGTTGCCCAATTCTTTGGCCACTTCGGCAATGCTCTGCGCCTCGCCCACCACGGTTACGCGGTCGCCCATGCGGAGCACGAGGTCGGGAGTGGCCACCAGCTGAATGCCCGAACGCTGCACGCGGCTCACGTTCACGCCGTAGCGGTTGCGCAGTTGCAGCGCACCGAGGTGTCGGCCGTTGATTTCGGGGCGGGTAATGAGTATGCGTTGCGAAATGAGGTTCGAATCGAGTGCGTTCCAGTCAACGTCCTTACGGTTCCAGTTCGTTTCGTCAATCTGTCCGAAGAAAATGGTGAGGTGGGTCACCTGTTTCTGGGTGGTAATGACAAGCAGGCGGTCGCCCTGTTCAATTTTGGTTTGCGCATTGGGCAATATCACCCTGCCCTCGCGCCACAGTCGCGACACGATGAAGCGTTTTTCGTCCATCACGCTGAGTTCGCCGAGCGTGTGGCCGAACACGGCGGGATTACACACCAGGAACGAGGCAATGAAGGGGGTGTTGGCGCTTTCGGTTTCGTTCGACTTTTCGTGTCGGGTGAGCCAGCCTCGCACCACGATGAATGCCAGGATTACGCCTACCATGCCGAGCGGATAAGTCACGGCGCAGCTGAGTGCGGCTCCCGAAGCGGGCTGTCCGAGTTGCTTGAGGGTTTGCTGTGCGGCACCCAGGGCGGGGGTGTTGGTGGTGGCTCCGCAGAGCACGCCCATCATGTCCTGCAACGAGAGCAAACCTGTCCAGCCGGTGACAAGGGCCATGAGGGTGCCGATGAGCACCACGCCGACGGCTAACAAGTTCAACTGCGTGCCGCCCTGACGGAAAGCACTGACAAAACCGGGACCTACTTGAAGCCCGAGGGTATAGACAAACAGAATGAGGCCGAAACTTTCGGCATAGCTGAGCATCTGACTGTCGACTTGCAGTCCTAATGCACCGGCCAAAATGCCGATGAAAAACACATAGGTAACGCCAAGGCTCACGCCGCGAAAACGAATGTTGCCCAAAGCCAGCCCCAGGGCGCAAATCAGGCATATCACAATGACGGCCTGTACGGCTGTGGGGGCAAACAGGGTATCGGTTAACCAATCCATGGTTGGGTTATACTTTATAATGTTAAAGGTAAATTTCTCGGCAAAGTTAACCCATCATTTGGGAAGAAACAAATTTAGTTCCTTTTTATCTGCCGTTCTGGCTGTTTTCCACTGCTTTTGGGCTGTGAAGATGCGCCTACGGCAACACGGCCGCCTGTTTCCCGGGTTTTTATCTGCATTTTTTTGCAACCGGAAAAAACAGGCGGCCGTGTGGTGCCACTCACCGAAAGATGGGGAGTAGATGTGGGAGTAAATGTTTGTCAAGACTTGAGAATGATTTCGCCCTCGCGCGAACGGCGGATGAGTTCGCAGGGGGTCAGCCCGAAATTGTGCTTGCAAAAGGTGTGAAACTGGGGGGCCGATTTGAAGCCGCTGTCGGTCATGAGTTTTCTGGTGGTCATGCCGGGGAAGGTGGCCTTGAAGGCAATGCGTTCAAGCTGCTTTTGCTGGAGCCACTGCTTGGCCGACATGCCGAACTCTTCGAAAAAGCGACGGTAGAACACGGTTTTGCTCACCTTCGTCAGTTCGATGAGTTCTTTCACCGTGCGCACCTTGGCCTGGTTGCTGGTAATGATGTTGCGGAAGTTGGGGCGGTAATATTTGGCCATGACGGGGCGGAACAGGCGTGCCAGTTCATCCTTGCGATACGAGGCAAAGAGCAGGAAGAAGAGTTCTTCGCCTTTCAGGTCGCAAAGGTAGCGGTTCAGCAGA
>FR901753.1:0-4410 GCA_000437675.1 Prevotella sp. CAG:891 | reverse complement strand
GGTTCAGCAGACCTTCCGTTTCGTACTGCTTCACTTGCTGACACAGCACATTGACCGACGAGTTTATCTGCAAGCGGTAAAATGGATATTGGTTAGGGTCGAGAAAAAGGTCGGACCACTTAACGAGCAAACTGTTATAGGCTTCAGACAAGGCCTCGGTATTCAGCACCATATAATGCGAGGGGCTCAGAAAATCGGCCTTGATTTTGGTGTTTTTCTGCAGCGTAAAGCAATCGGAGGGTTCAATCAGTGTACTTTGCACCGTTCCTTCAATTTGGAACAGAAAATTGCCTTCGAGCACCACAATCATGCTGTCTTCGTCTACCTGAAGTTGTACCGAATCGCCTTTCTGCCGTTGGTGAAAGGAAAAACGGGTGCCTTTGGCATACTGCGTGTAATGCTCTTGCTCATGTTGTTGCTCTAAAACATGGAGCATTTTTATTCCTAAGTTATCCATACGTGTTTAAAAAAAATGCCAATCGTGTTCCGAAGCGTGTGAATGGGTGTGCCGGTGGTAAGTTGAAACTTGTGTTTTTAGATGAACGGCCTGACTTGCAAACGTCTACTGCTTGCGGCAGTCTCTGCTTGCGATTCTCGCAGTCGAAGTTTGCATACACAACTATTAGCCCGGAAATCTGCTGACTTTCCCCGGGCTTGTCTGTTCAACGCGATTGACAGAAAAATATTCCTTAATTGGGCACATTGAGCATGTGCGAGCTGAGTTGGTTTTATGAACCTGTCCTATTTTATGCGACAAATTTAAGCATTCATGCGCGAGTTGCCAATTTTTCGTCCGCCTTTTTGCGGCTTTCTGCTTGTTGTGAACTGTTTTTGTGGGGTTGCGCTTGGGCTATCGGCACGACTGATGTGCCACTCCGGTAAACAGGGGGTGGATATTAGGCTGGGCATGCAACTTGACTTGAGCCCCTGCCTGGGACAGCCTATGGTTCGGAACGAGGCTCGAAACCATACGCGCCTTCGCCGTCATTGTTTGTTGGTGGCACACATCGGGGGTGTTTTCCGTTTTAATATTTTTCACCTTTTTCAAAAATGCACAGACGGCAATGATAACCCCATTTCAAGCTTTCCCAACGAGCTTCGGGGGCAACCCTGAACAAGGCATAAACTCCACCCCAATTCAGGCACTGCCCTCCCCCATCTGCGAACAATAAATCGCGGTATGCAGTCCCCCGTTTGTTTCGATCGGTGAAGCGCATGGCATGTCCTTCACTTTTCGAGGGGGGCGTTGAGTAGGCCGCAAGGGGGCTGCACTTTGGGCCCAGGGGGTGAAATGGGGCTGAAGCATGGACCTGCCCCCAAACCCGGAATCCCCAACATGGGCTTAATCCTTCACGCCCGATTCCTGCACGCTGCCACTGCTCCGCTTAGCTGTCACGAGGCTTCACATTGCGCTTTGGTTCATTCTGTTTTGTTAACAGTTTAATCCCTTTTTCCTCCCTCTTTCTCTTTGTTCCGCTTCAGGGGCTTGTTTCCTTTTTCTTTGAAAAAGTGGGGCTTTTTTCGCGCGCCTCATTTCGTCCATTCTGCCGTCGTCGTTTGCTCAGCCCTGCTTTTGGGGGCAAGTCCGGGGGCTTGTTTCCGCTTGTCTCGGCGCGGCAAATTCGCTTGCACGGGCAGCCTTCCACGCTGCTTTGGGGGCTTTGTGTTGCCCGTTCTCCGTTGGTGGTTCTTTCGTGCGTTCAGTGTCCGTCGGTCCGTCTGCCTTTTATATTTCCTTTTGCGCGCGTCATGGTTCGTTTTCGTTGCGCAAATTTTCGCACTGTTTTTTCGGGCAATTTTCATGGTTGTTTTCCGGCCGGTCAGTTCGGTCAGTTCCGGGTTCAGGGGAGCTGAGTTTTTCAGTTTGGGCTTTGCTTTTCCACCCTCACAGTATGTGTTTACATAATCATATTCTAATTGTTTTATTTTTTTAATGTATATAAGAAATAATGTATGATGAGCATGATAGGGTGTGGAAAGTGTTGGTAACTTTTGGACTTAAAATTTGGTCATGTCGTTTTCCACGTTTTGCACTGCTTTATCCACATTTTTATCCACACTCTGTTTGGGGCAACAATCCCTTTGTATAAAGGAGTTTCGCGTTATTTTTGTAATACTTTTCAACAGGGTGTGGAAAACTTTTCAGCCCTTAAAAAAACTTTGTGGAAAAGGCATAAAAATAGTGGATTACGCTATGGAAAACTCGTGGAAAAGGCTGTTTATTCGTGGAAAACTTTTGGGGGATTTTTCGGGCGCGTGCCGTAGTTTTTCCCCAGCTGTTTCAACAGCTTTTCAACAAGTTATACACAGGGTTTTCCACAATAATTTTGTAACTTCGCATCGCCAGTTTCAGGCCGGAGTTTGTCAGCCAGTCATCCTCCGCTGTGAAGGCAACGACAATCAGCTTCAGGGGTTGGTCAGCCCGTTGCCCGTTTCTTGTTTCATCTCTTCAAAAATACATCATCAATATGCGCAAACTTACTGTCGAGGACTTGAACCGCATGGACATCGACACCTTTAAACAATCCGACAAAACACCCCTCGTCATGGTGCTCGACAACATCCGCTCACTCCACAACGTGGGCAGCGTGCTGCGCACCGCCGACGCCTTCAGGCTCGAAGGGGTGTGGATGTGCGGCATCACGGCTACACCGCCCTCGGCCGAAATACACAAAACGGCGCTCGGTGCCGAAGATTCTGTGAACTGGACCTATACCGAAGATACACTCGATGCTGTTAAAAAATTACAATCTGAAGGCTACATTGTGCTGGCCGTCGAACAGGTTGAAGGCAGCGAAAAACTCGGTCAGTTCCGCTTCGACCCTTCGCGTCGTTACGCTCTGGTCATGGGCAACGAGGTGAAGGGCGTGCGTCAGGATGTGGTTGATCAATGCGACGGCGCCCTCGAAATTCCGCAGTACGGAACCAAGCATTCCATGAATGTGAGCGTCACTGCCGGCATCGTGATTTGGGAAGCGGCACGCATGCTCCGTCAGCTTTAAGCAGCACTTTCCAGCGGAAGCAATTACCGCCTTGAGCCACCTTGCCAACCGGCATTTTTCACCCCCAATTCTGCACCTTCGGTCAACCTTTCCGACTGACTGAAACCCAACAGACGGACCGACCGAAAGCAGTACACACTTTCTTAACAATCCACTATATTCTGTTAAATAATCTGTTAGAATAATGAAGTATAGCGTCATTGCCCTCGACTTAGACGGCACCCTTACGAATCACGAAAAAGAAGTAACTCCGCGCACCCGACAGGTGCTCATGCAGGCCATGGACGAAGGTGCCACCGTGGTGTTGGCATCGGGCCGACCCACCTACGGCATTGAACCCGTGGCCCACTGTTTGGAGCTCGAAAAACGAGGAGGCTACATTCTTTCGTACAACGGCGGAAAAATTGTGGATTGGCAAACAAAGGAGGAAATTTACGCCAAACAACTACCCGCCGAGGTAGTGCCCCAACTTCACGAATATGCCAGACGTACGGGCCATGCCCTGCTGGGCTACAAGGGCAATGACATTGTGACCGAACGCCCCGACGACCCCTACGTGCTTGAAGAAGCACGCATCAACAAAATGCCCGTTTGCGGTGTGGAATGCCTGCTTGACCACCTCGACCCGCACCCCACCAAATTGCTGCTTACAGGACACCCAGACGACATGGTGCGTGCCGAAGCCGAACTGAGCAACCAGTTTGCCGACCGCATGGACGTGTTCCGTTCCGCCCCCTTCTTTGTTGAACTGGTGCCGAAGGGCATCGACAAGGCCCGTTCGCTCGCCCGCCTGCTCGCCCGCCTGAATCGTTCGGCAGCCGACCTCATTGCCTTTGGCGACGGCTACAACGACCTTTCGATGCTGCGCTATGCCGGCATGGGTGTGGCCATGGCCAATGCCGCCCCCGAAGTGCGCGCCGAGGCCGACTTCGTCACCGCATCGAACGAAGAAGACGGCGTGGCCCTGGGCATCGAACGCTTTGTGTTGGCCAACGACTGCTGATTGTAAGCCACACAGCACCCTGCCCTATTCATAGTCACATAGCCAAACTCCGAAAAGTACCCCCCCCAAAAAAAAAAATATGCCCCCCGGCTGCTCATGATGGCGGCCGGGGGGCATGTAGTTTCATTCACTGACAATCAATGATTATGTATGTAATTATCGTATCGGCACTCACAAATTTCTGGCGTATAGGTCAAATTTCTTTTTAAAGTTAAGGCGTATAGGTCACAGTTAAATCAAAACAGTTCACCGCTGCTTCCATTTCGGAGTGAAAAGGGCCTTTCTCAGGCTCACTTCATTCATTTTCTGAAAGCATTGATTATCAGTAGTTCCAAGCTTATTGAAACAAGCTCGGAAGAAAATCAAACTGGCTCGGAACTAATTTCAACAAGCTCGGAACTAATT
>FR901752.1 GCA_000437675.1 Prevotella sp. CAG:891 | reverse complement strand
GAGCTACGGTCCGACTCCAGCACTTCCTGTATGAAAGGTTCGTCGGTCTTGCTGATGTTTGTCCGGAGACATTCAAGCAGTTCGTTGCGCTGGTTAGCCGGTTCGCTTTTCCAGTCTTTCCGCAGCAGTTCAAGGGCTGCGACAGGATCCTGCTGCCTGAATCTGGCAAGCATCTCCTTACGCTCGCCGTGGGTGGCCGTATCCCAGGAATCGGTCTTTTCGCATTCCTCTCCGGCAAGGCCCATTTGCTTGGTCAGCCATAAGCCTCTATTCCCGACGAGATTTTTCAGCAGCCTTCGTTCTTCAAACCGCAACGGGTTGTTGCGGTCATAGGCACGCCGGATAAGCGGCTGGAGGTATTCGGGTGAAATGATTTTTCCCGATCCCTGTGCCAGACGGTAGGCGTAGGCCAGCATATAGCGTGTACCGTGGAGTCTGGAAAAGAGTTGGCTCCGGTCCTTGTCGAAATACGGCAGTTCCTCTTCCGGGGCTGTTTCCACGGGGACAATGCCTTCCGCTCCGGTCGGTTCCCATCCGGCACGCCTGTAGGCGAAGGCGGATGCGGCTGTCATATACAGGAACGCTTCCGTGTCTTCGGCTTTCTCGCGGATTCCGTCTACCAGCGTCTGAAGGGACTCGGGAAAGGCTCCGGGAGCGCATTCACGGTTGGCTGTTCCAAGCAGTGCAGCCTGTATGATAGGTTCAGTTACGTTCATCTCTCCAAGTATGATATTCTTTGTTGTACCAAATGGATTTCAGTTCCCATATATCCCCGTTTACAAGGATCAGCGCTGCGAACAGATTGCCGCCGGTAATGGCGAGGATGTCGATGTAGGTTTCCTCGGGCATCGCCACACAGACGGCATTGCCCGCGTTGTCCAGCATCGTGTAGTTTTTCCCGTTACGGGCAACCCTCACGGCATCCACAAGCAGGGGGACATCCTCGGAAAACGGATTCGTCAGCATGGCCGTGCGGTACACCGCGGCAGCCTGCTTCAGGTCAGGGCTGCACGCCGGCACAAAGTTTTCTTCCGCGAGTACGGACTCCCGGAACAATGTACGTCGGCATGTACCCGTACCGTTGTAAAAGCATAGCGTCCCTTTATAGACACTGCCCGGGATCCAGCTCTCGGTGGAAAAGGTACCGGCAACGGCGAAACTCAGGTGTCTGGCGAAAAGCTCGCTTTCCTTTCCGTAAAACCAGTAGATGTCGGTGTTGACATCGTTGACTTTACGGGACTGCTTGTGAAGGACGAGCCAACTGTCCGCCACCGGCTCTCCGGCAAGGACGTTTTCCTTGGACTGCGGATATCCAATCTGCGTGCGTATCTCGTCCTTCCATTCTTCGGCAAGGCCGTCCATGTTCCTGTAGCTTTGCATGAGCAGGTACAGCCTACCCATGCTTTCCGTCAGGTCGGATTTCCAGCTTTCCGAGTCGAAGTCTATAGCCTCCATGGCTCTCAGTCTTCCCGCAAGTCCCGGTGCCTGGGCATCCACCATCCTTCGGGCCATGTTGTCAAATAGGGTATAGGCACGTTCCGGAACATTCAGGAATCCGTTGCGTACCAGGTCCTTCATCCATACCTCAAGGTCGGATATGCCTCCCAGTACCTTCTGGTGCCGCTTTTCCTGCCTTTTGGCCTGAGCCGCTTCATCCACCGGGGTTTCGCTTTTGGCTTTCTGCTCCTTCTTTTCGGCCTTCTCCGTTCTTTTGGCCAGCCAAGCCGTCACCCATTCCGGCTCTTCCGCCTGCGTGAACTGGTCAGGCTGGCGGGCGTACAATAGCAGCAGGCCAAGCCCATGCTTGCACGGGAATTTGCGGCTCGGGCAGGAACACTTGAACGCAATGTCATTCAAGTCTATCACAGTCTGGTAGGGATTCTTTCCGCTTCCCTGGCAATGCCCCCAGACGGCACGTCCGCTGCATTCCCTCAGTACCCATTTGCTTAAGGTTGCCAGTCCTTTGCCGGCCTTTACCGATGAGTCGTCGGGAGCGAGCTGCAATATTTGTTCTTCTGTCAAGTTCAATGGCATACGCAACAAGTTAATTGGTGATTGGTAAGTCATTCCCTGTTCCCGGCTGCATATTCTCCCGTGTTGATGTCAAGTACGGGACGTTTGGGCTGTATCAGCGCGTCTTCGTATTGGCATTTCCACTGGATGCTGCGGTCCATATAACCGTCTTTGATTCCATC
>FR901751.1 GCA_000437675.1 Prevotella sp. CAG:891 | reverse complement strand
CTCGGAACTAATTCAAACTAGCTCGGAACTAATTCGCACAATCGCGGAGTAAATTTGACAATGGCCTCAACGTGAGGGAAGAAACGAGGGAGGATTACTGCCGGAATGTGGTGTATTTGCACGCAATGGGTACTGAGGAGTTGTTTGAAAATGGATGCTCACAGTATTATATGCAACCTTTTCAGTGTGTGAAGAATCCCGGCTCGCTTGCTGCTGCACGCCGGCAAGCAAGCTCGCGCCCCATGAACAAGGCGACCGAACAGGCTAATGGGCAACAGGACGATAGTTCTTCAAATATGTTCTAAAAATCTGAAAATACCGCTATATTTACCAGTTGAGAGGAAAAAAGGGGAGGAAACTTTTTGGGTGCTTGAAAACTTTTTGCAATTTTGTAGTTTTAAGAGCAGATGTGGCTTAAACGGTGAGTGGAACAACCGGGCATTCAGCTGAATGCCCCGGGCTATGCTGCCCGTTTGGCTCCCTACCTGAGTACACAAATTTAACACTCATCCGCCACTACCCTACCTTCTGACTATTATCAACTTACAACCTTATACAATACAAAACAATGTCTATGGAACCTGCTAAAGGAAAATTAGGTGTGATGTGCGTCGGCCTCGGTGCCGTTACCACTACGTTTATGACCGGTGTGTTGATGACACGCAAAGGTTTGGCCAAGCCCGTTGGCTCAATGACGCAATACGATAAAATTCGCGTGGGCCGCGGTAAGGACAAGAAGTACCTTCACTACGGCGAAATCGTTCCGCTTGCTTCGCTCAACGACATCGTGTTCGGTGCCTGGGACGTATATCCTGCCAATGCCTACGAAAGTGCAGTGAATGCCGAGGTGCTGAAAGCCAAGGACATTGAGCCGGTGCGCGATGAACTGAAAGCCATTGTGCCCATGAAGGCGGCGTTCGACAAACGCTATGCCAGCCGACTCGATGGCGACAACGTGAAGGATTGCGCTACGCGCTGGGACATGGTCGAGGCGCTGCGCGAGGATATTCGCCGCTTCAAGGCCGACAACCAGTGTGACCGCATCGTGGTTATCTGGGCGGCTTCGACCGAAATTTATGTACCCGTCGACGAACAGATTCATGGTTCACTCGCTGCTCTTGAGGCTGCCATGAAGGCAAACGACACGGAACACGTGGCTCCGTCAATGTGCTACGCTTATGCGGCATTGGCCGAGGGTGCGCCGTTCATCATGGGTGCGCCGAACACTACGGTGGACATTCCGGCTATGTGGGAAATGGCCGAAAAAACGAAGATGCCTATCGCAGGTAAGGACTTTAAGACGGGCCAGACGCTTGTGAAATCGGGCTTTGCACCGATTATCGGTACGCGCTGTCTGGGCTTGAGCGGTTGGTTCTCGACAAACATTTTGGGTAACCGCGATGGTTTGGTGCTTGATGAGCCGGCTAACTTCCACACGAAGGAGGTGTCGAAACTGTCGACGCTCGAAAGTATTCTGGTGCCGGAAAATCAGCCCGACTTGTACACGAACTATTACCACAAGGTGCGCATCAACTACTATCCGCCTCGCAACGACGACAAGGAGGGTTGGGACAACATCGACATCTTTGGTTGGATGGGCTACCCGATGCAGATTAAAATTAACTTCCTTTGCCGCGACTCCATCCTGGCTGCTCCGCTGCTGCTCGACTTGGTACTGCTTTCGGACCTCGCTGCCCGCAAGGGTCGCTACGGTACGCAGCGTTTCTTGAGTTTCTTCCTGAAGAGCCCGATGCACGACTACACGCAGAACGAGGTGCCTATCAACCACTTGTTCCAGCAGTATGTGATGCTGAAAAATGCTATCCGCGAAATGGGTGGCTACGAGGCTGATGAGGAAATTGACTAATTGACCTTAGGCGGGTGTTTGCGCTGAAGCATTGCTTGGGTTACTTAAGCAAACACTTGCTTTGCGAGCGAAAGGAATACAGAGGGTTGGCCGAACTTCACTATATACATTAAGTATCGGACTGTTTGCCTGCTGTTTTCCTTTCGCTTACTTTTCAAACTTACCGACTTGCCCGGTACATGGGCTACTATGCTACCGACGGGCTGCTGACACAAACTACTGACTAACTGACTCACATTACCTAATAGTACATTACTTAATAGTACTTACCTACTTATTACCTCACTCCTAATCGCTACGACATGGTTAAACGTTTTCTTCTTCTCGCACTGATGCTCATTGCCACTGCTGCCCCTGCATTGGCACAGGCCTTGATTCAAGGCTGGGTGGCAGATGCTAAAACGGGCGAAAAAATTCCCTTTGCCAATGTGGTATTCCCTGGGGGCAAGGCCACCCGAACCGACGTGAACGGACACTTCAGTATGCCCTTCCGCGCCGGAAAGGTGCGCGTGTCGGTGATTGGCTACGAAACGCGAAACTTTACGGTGAAAGAACCCAACGACTCGCTCGTATTTAAAATAGAAGCTATCGAAAGTGCACTGTCGACGGCGGTGGTGACGGGTAAAAAGGAAAAATACTCGCGCAAAAGCAACCCGGCCGTGGAACTGATGAAAAAGGTGATTGCGGCCAAAAAGAAAAGCAACCTGAAACAACAGCACGACTACTATAGCATTAACAAATACACGAAAATGACGCTGGCCTTTAACGAGGTGACTGACAAGGTGTTCGAGGAGGGTAAATTCAAACGGTTGCCTTTCCTGAAAGAGCATGTGGAAGTGTGCAACGAAACGGGAAAACTGATTCTGCCGATTTCGGTGGACGAAACGGTGACGCAGCTGATTTACCGCAAAAACCCGGAAACGGAAAAGAGCATCGTGACGGGACAGCGAAGCAATGGTATCAACGAACTGTTCAATACGGGCGACATCCTGACGGGTATGCTGAAGGATTGCTTTACGGATGTGGACATTTACCAGGAGAATGTGCGACTGCTGCAATACCCTTTCTGCAGCCCTATCTCTACGCGACACGCCATTGGCTTTTATCGCTACTTTATCATCGACACGCTGATGGTGAACAACACGGACCGTTGCATCCGTGTGGACTTTACGCCGAACAACCCGCAGGACTTTGGGTTTTCGGGTAGCATTTACATCGTGGACGACAGTACTTACCGCGTGAAGAAGGTGGACATGGGTATTCCGAAACGAAGCGATGTGAACTTTGTGGACAACATGCGTATCATTCAGGAATTTACGCAGCTGCCTTCGGGCGAACAGGTGATGACGAAGGATAACATGATTGTGCAGATGAAGCTGGTGGATTTTCTGCAAAAACTGCAGGTGCAGCGTGTCACGGAATACAAGGACTTTGACTTTGACAAACTGCCCGACCGCTTGTTCAAATTCAAGGGGGCACAACGGGTGCTGGCGAACGCGCAAATGCAGGAGGAGGCTTTTTGGGAGGAACACCGCGCTGACTCGCTGACTAAGGCTGAGGGAAGTATGGACCGCTTTATCCATAAACTGGAGAACATCAAGGGTTTCAAACCGATTCTGTGGATTGCCAAGGCTTTCATCGAGAACTTTGTGGAAACGAGTGTCGACCCAAAACGGCCGTCGAAGGTGGACATCGGTCCGGTGAACACAATGATTTCGCAAAACTTTGTGGATGGCTTCCGCTTGCGAGCCTCAGCACAGACTACGGCGAACCTGAGTAAGCACTGGTTCCTGAAGGGCTATGTGGCTTACGGCTTTAAGGACCGTAAGGTGAAGGGTATGGGCGAGGTGACGTACTCGTTTAACAAAAAGGATTACTTGCCACGTGAGTTTCCGGTGAACAACCTGACGTTTAACTATACGAACGACGTGATGGCGCCTTCCGACCGCTTTATGCCTACGGACAAGGATAACGTGTTTACTTCGTTCAAATGGACGGATGTGCGGCACATGATGTACTACGAAACTTACCGCCTGACGTGGGACAAGGAGTGGGAGAATGGTTTGCGCATCAATTTGCAGGCGCGTACGTCGAAGGATAAGCCTACGGCCGACTTGTTCTACCAACCGCTCAGCACGGGGGTGGCTTCGCAACAGCAGGGGCTGTATTTGCCTTACATCCGCACTTACGACTTTACGGCGGGTATCAAATTCCAGCCGGGGGCTTCGTGGATTAACACGAAGCAGCGTCGCATTGCTACGAACCATGATGTGCCCATTCTGTCGCTGAGCCATACAACGGGTTTGTATAACTTTGGCCGTGCGGATTATAACTACAACTTGACGGAGGCGGGTATCTACAAACGCTTCTGGCTGGGTTCGTGGGGTAAGATGGACTTTGACATCAAGGGGGGTGTGCAGTGGAACAAGGTGCCTTACCCCTTGCTGATTTCGCCAATGGCGAACCTTTCGTACATCAAGGAGGACAATATGTTTGCGTTGATTGACAACATGGAGTTCTTGAACGACCGCTATGTGTCGTTGATGTATTCGTGGGACTTGAACGGCAAATTGTTTAACCGCATTCCGCTACTGAAGAAGTTGAAGTGGCGTGAGTATTTGGGTTGCAACGTGCTGTGGGGTACGCTGTCGAGCAAGAACAATCCTTACTTGGCTAAGAATGCTGATTCGCACCGCTTGCTGCACTTCCCGGGTTCATTTGACGCTGAAGGAAACTTTACGCCTATTTCGCGTGTGATGGACAAGAAGACGCCTTACGTGGAGGTGGTTGCGGGTATTCACAACATCTTCAAACTGCTCCACATTGAATATGTGCACCGCCTGACTTACATCGAGCCGGGTACGCAGCGTTGGGGTATTCGCGGCATGCTGCGCTTGACGTTCTAACGTGAACATTCCAGTTTAGCATTCGGTGGTTTTGAAGCCGGGTTCAGAGGTTTTGAAGCCGCGACGCCCTGTTTATC
The DNA here is from genome assembly GCA_000437675.1 of Prevotella sp. CAG:891. Taxonomy (GTDB): domain Bacteria; phylum Bacteroidota; class Bacteroidia; order Bacteroidales; family Bacteroidaceae; genus Alloprevotella. The sequence continues at coordinate 4,419 of FR901751.1, read as the reverse complement.
CTTCGGCAGTTTTGAATTCTATCAAACAATTTGTAGCATACATTTCGTTATCATTCGGAAGGTTTGAGGCCGCAGCGCCCCCTATCAAAACATATACAAATTACTCAAAACCATTGAAATACAGCGTGGTTTGTTGCGTTTTAATAAGGGCGACGCGGTCTCAAAACCATTGAAATACAGCGTGGTTTGCGTTTTAATAAGGGCGACGAGACCTCAAAACCATTGAAATACAGCGTGTTTTATTGCATTATAAGAGACCGCGGCGTTCCCTATCGAAACACATATAATATGCTAAAAATCAATGGTTTTGAGGCCGCGGCGCCCTGTAAGGGCAAGGGTATCTCAGCCCAGGGTAAAGCAGACCGAAGGACTGCGACACCCTGGGTTCCCCCCATGACTCGGGTTTAAAAGGTATCGCGCCCTGTAAGGGCAATATGTCGAAATAGGGGCAACGCCCCTCGACAAAACAGGCGTAAATTGGGCGGATTACATGGGTGCATAATTTCCATGTGCCCATCGTTCCACCATTGCATGCCATTTTCCGACAATTCGCCCGTTTGTGTCGAGGGGGCGTTGCCCCTATCCTCGACGTTCTGCCCTTACAGGGCGCGATACCTTTTAAACCCTATTCATGGGGGGACCCAGGGTGTCGTTCACTCCGTTCACTTTACCCTGGGCTGAGATACCCTTGCCCTTACAGGGCGACGCGGCCTCAAAACCATTGAAATACAACGTGGTTTGCGTTTTAATAAGGGCGACGAGGCCTCAAAACCATTGAAATACAGCGTGTTTTGTTGCGTTTTAATAAGGGCGCCGCGGTCTCATCCCCCCGAATGATTACTGAATTTTTGCCACTTTTTGTTTGTCATAATAGACTGAATACATTGTAAACCTATCCCCATACCTTTTTGCTACTGATCTGTAAAAAACACACGCCACTCAAAGGTGAAATTAAACAAAAAACAAATCCCTGCACGCCATCGGTTGACAGATGGTTGGAGCAGGGATTTGCACCTCGTAAAAATTTATGCCGCGATTGTTGAAATTAGTTCCGAGCTTGTGCAAATTAGTTCCGAGCTTGTTGAAATTAGTTCCGAGCTTGTTTCAACAAATTGGGAACCACTGATAATCAATGCTTTCAGATTTGACAGAAAAGCGGAATCAGGAACGCCGGTATCACGCCGAAACCCAAGAAGCGGGGAGACGGGAACGATTTAACTTTCTTAAGACATTTGTTAAATCCGCCTGCTACTTCCCGAGGCTGGTTTTTTGCGGATTACATAGCCGGAATAGATACACCACATCGCAGCAAGTCCGGCAAAGAAAATGAAAATCAAAGTGCCTTGGCCGAGTATGGTGTAAATGCGCCCGGTGTGTACTTCGAGTGCCACATTCCACAAGGACATAGGAAGTTCCGAAAAGGATTCGGGCATAGTCAGCGATGCAGTGCCTTGGACATACTCCACCACAAGCGGTGCGGACTGCCAACCGGAAACACAGCCCGAAACTGCCCGTTGGCCAAAGGGCGGACCGGTCACTTCATGCACCTCGTTGCCCGTGAAATAATCGTGCACCTTGCCGTTGGCTCTGTTCCACACAAACATGCCGCTGAATGAACCGACCAGCCACCTTCCTTCACGGTCTTTCTGCCATACGTTCAATCCCATGACGCTGACAGAAGGAGCCTGAGCTACCTTTACGGGCACAGCATCGAGCGACGACAGCGCATAAAAACCTTCGGAGGTTGACAAAAGCCAGTCGGCACACGTGGGGTCGTAGCGTAGCAGGCGTAACTTGTCGTTCCAGGCATTGTCATCATCGAGCAGCGTGCCCGGCACGGGGGGCACTTTGCTGCCTACCAGTGCCAACAGCACAGGCGGACGCAGACACCAGCCGGTAAAACTGACCCACATCAGCAGCGCAAAGGCATAGCGTCCCGATGCATCGTGCCAACGCAAACTGGTCCTGAGCAAGGATGTGGCAGCCATTCTTATTTGTCCCTGCTTGCTGAAGCGACGTATCAAGTGCGGAAGCAGCCAATACAGCAGCCCCGTGACACACAGCATACTGAGCAGCAGCGCCACCCCGTCCATCAGGAGTTTGCCCGGTGTGCCAAACAGTTCGCCGCTGTGAAGCAACCACACGGTGCGAAACAGAGATACTTTGCCGTCAGCATCTGCAGGAGCTTTCAAACTCCGTTTTTCGAAAACCCGATACGGATAAACCGACAGGTAAAGATGCGAACGCCCGGTAACGATGAGCGTGTCGCCCGTCTGCGTCAGGTCCGACAGCCATTCGTCCTGCCTGTCGGGCAAACCAACCGCTCGCCATGCTGCCCCGCAGCGCCGGTAAAGCGCATACGGAGTGAGAGCAAAGAGGCTGCTGTCAGCAGTTTGCACAACGGCTCTGACGTTGCGGTGGTCTGTTCCGGCAGGCAGTCCTTCATTGAAATCGGCAAAGACGGTTGCCTGGCTGTCGGTCTGCCATATTCCGTTGCTTCCATACAACAGCATGGAGTCGGTATGCACGCAGCGCCATGAACCGCGCAACAATCCGTGGTTCCAACGGTCGAAACGATAGGCTGAGGGGAGCCACTTTCTGCTCACGTCCACGCCCGACACGGCCTCGCGGTGGTTCAGCACAATGCCGCTAATGCAGAACATCAGCATGAAAAACACAAGAATCAGCCCGAACCACTTGTGATGCTTTCTCCATACCCGGCGTTTCATACCTTACGAAACATTTGGCGGTATGACACATAGAGCGCTGTGGCAATCAGCGAACCGGCTATCAGTCCTATTTGTACAAGGTGTTCGCCGGGGGCATTCCACAGGGCAGGAAGCAGCTGAATGCGGTTGAACACTTCGACGGATATCCAAAAAATGATGACCGTGGCGAAACCATGGCGCAGACTGATGCCCCACGAAGCATCACGCAGCAGGCGGACAAGCAGATGCGTAAGAGGCATGGCCACCAGCGTCACCGCAATGGACGGCACGGCTTTGCCCCAGTGTTTGGGGCGTTTTTTAGCGAATCCTGTTGTCGTTGTCATATCCTTAACCATTTACTGCCGATTTTTTTGCGCCTTTGTACCAAAGGTAGAAGGCCAGGACCACAAATACAATCAGAATAACCACCATTTCCGTGACATGATTCAGCGGATCGGTCCATATTTCGCTGAACAGATTCATGCGGCCCAACACTTCGATGGGGGTCCAAAACACAATGACTGTGGCAATGGCCATTCGGATATTGGCTCCCCACGAAGGAATGCGAAGCTGTTTGGCAAAAATAAAGAACGAACCTATGAGGCAGCCGAGGCCCACCAGCAGCGTCACGGGATGGTTTTCGCCCAGGAACACATCGTCATAGCAGAACATGAGGAGCAGGTACGAGGCCCACAGAATCATCATCAGTTCCATAAAGGTGACCATACTGGTGTGGCGCGTCATGGGGCGTGCGGCAATTTCGTTTTTCTTTCCCTTGAACAGCAGTCGCTGCCACCAGTTGATGAAGTTGCAGCCGTTGCGTGTGCTAAACAGGTACAGCACCATGACCATCATCCAGAACCCGAATGAGGCTGGCAGTATCAGGTATTCGGGGCGGGTTACAACTTCGCCCGTCACGGGGTCGAGTTCGGGCTGTGTGCCGAAGCGGTTGGCAAAGTACATGAAGAGGAATTCCACCCAGCCCGTCCAAAACAGCAAGCCGCCGAATAGTCCCCACAGCGTTTGGCGCGTATCGCCTTTGGCAAACATGCCGGCAATGACCATCAGCATACCCACGGCTCCCATGGCAAATGCGGCATAATGCAGGGTGGTTTCGTCCAGAAAATGCTCCATCAGAATCATCACGGCATGGCCCAGTGGCATGGTGAACAATACCATCAGAAACGAAGCACTGGCTTTCCACCAGTATTTCTTTTTTCCTTTTGTTACAGTTGTTTTTGTTTCCATTATGTGTTACGTTTTTACATTGATTTTGCTTTGCTTTTTCGGGTCTGCAAAGTTACAACTTACTGCTTTGCAGAACTATACCCGAATTTTGGTATTTTCGGCCGTTTCGTAGTTAATTCGCGGGCAAACGTCTGCGCTTCCTGCGGAGGTGAGGTTAAAACGCTGCGGCTGTTTCACCTCGCAACGTAATTTAGGCATTTTAAGAAATACATACAAGCTGAAAGCCTAAAAAAGATGGTATTTTAATGTCAGCTTTACATTTAATTTAGTAAATTTGCTGCTGTAAAACCATTAACAACCTATTCTTAACATAACCTGTAATCTACAGATTGCAAAACAATGAATTAAGAAAAGCACGAGATTAAATGAACGTAAATTGGGTGCGTAATCCCCATGTGCTCATCGCTCCACCAACGCATACCATCCTCCGATAATCCGCCCGTGTGGGTCGAGGGGGCGTAAT
>FR901750.1 GCA_000437675.1 Prevotella sp. CAG:891 | reverse complement strand
GTATCCATCCCATCTACCCCATTCTTTTATATCAAAAAGGCTTTAGCTGATTTTGTTTATCAGCTAAAGCCTTTGCTTATTACTCAGAGAAAAAGTTTTTGTAATTGTAGGGAAGCAACTTCTCGCAGTCCGCTTCGCTCTGACAGGTTAGGAGGTGTGGTACGATTTCCTTGAGCCACTTGAGTGGTGGTATGCCCAGTAGTTCGCAAGTGCGAAGCAGTGTCATGATGACAGCATTATCCTCGCCGGATGTATCGCTGTTTATAAATAGCCAGTTCTTGCGTCCGAGAGCTACAGAACGTACGCTTCTCTCTACGGGATTGTTGTCTATGGGGTAAGTTCCGTCTGTTGTGTAGCGGGTCAGGTTTTCCCATAGATTTAAAGTGTACGAGATGGCAGCCCCCAAACCACTTTTGGGGGTACAATGTTTTTGCTTTGTGAGTAAGTATGTACGAAGTTCGGCCAGCAGAGGGACAGAACGTGACTTACGTTCGGCCAGGACCTCATCAGCGGATGCTTCACGCGCTTTGAGTCCTTCCTCAACCAGATAAAGTGCACCGATGAGCCGCAGGATGTATGCGCATTCTTCCTTGAAGTTGTCTTTTATTTCATAGAACTTCCTTCGTGCATGTGCCCAACAGGCAAGATGCGCTACATGGGGAAAATACTTTAGCTGATGGTAGCTTTTGCAATCGTCCGTCAGTACAGCTCCCTTATATCCGTGCAGGAGTAAATCGACAATCTTTTGCGAACGAGATCCTCCGCG
>FR901749.1 GCA_000437675.1 Prevotella sp. CAG:891 | reverse complement strand
GCCACTTCAACCAAAACCCTTGTAACTCAATTCTATCACTATATCTTTCCGCATTTCACTTTTTTGTAGTAACTTTGCCATTTAAAAACAATATGTCAATATGCTTGAACGCAATGGGTGGGGCTGCTGCAGGCAACGCTTGCATGGATTCATGCCATTTGCATCCCTGTTTACCGTTTGAAGCTATTTGATTCAATCACCTGCCAATACATTCATGAGCAATACTCACTACATCACAGCCTTACGGTTTCCGCTGGCCCTGCTCGTGGTATTTATCCATACGCACAATGCCCAGTGGCAACTCATCGAAACGGGTAGCGCACCGACTTTGGCTTCCTTTTTATCGGGCATACTGCCTACCTTTGCCGTGCCTCTGTTCTTTGCGTTGTCGGGTTATTTGTTCTTTTACAAGGTAAGTGCGTTCAGCCTTGACTGCTATGTCGGCAAAGTACGCCGACGCATGCTTACGCTGGCCGTGCCTTATTTGCTATGGAACCTCATAGCCTTTGGCCTCTATGCCCTGCAAAGCAAACTGAGCGGCCATGCACTGGCTTATCCGTTTTCGCCCGAACTATGGTGGAATTGTCGCGAATTGGCTGCACCATTCACCAATGTGTGGGGCTTTACCGTCGGGGCAAGCACGGCGCCCATTCAACAGCCGCTGTGGTTCATGCGCGACCTCATGCTCATCGTGCTGCTATCGCCCCTTGTCTATGGTTTGCTTAGACGCAGCGGCTGGTGGAAACTCCTTGTGCTGGGTGCTGTGTACTACACGGGCTTGTGGCCAAACCCCGGCGGCATTTCGTTCATGGGCATTTGGTATTTCAGTTTGGGAGCCTGGTTCAGCATCACCCGACGTGATGTGGTCAGTTTCACCCGCCCGTGGCTGATTCCGGCTGCCGTACTGACTCCTTTATGTGCCATTGTGCTCACTTGGTTTGGCATGGGGCACTCCACAGTTAATCAGGTGGCGCAGTCAATCTACGTGCTTTCGGCCATGACGCTGGCTATTCATGCTGCCCACATTTTTGCTTCGACACATACTCCCAGTGCTTGGCTTGCCCACAGCAGTTTCTTTATTTACGCTGCCCATACCATCGTGTTGCTGCCACTCACTGCGGTTGTTGCGCGCAGTGTGGCGGGTTCCGGCATGTTGCTTCAGGGAGTGGCCTTTGTTGGCTGTGCCTTGCTGGCCACCATGATTTGCGCCGCGACATATAGGGTGCTGCACCGCTTTATGCCGCGCCTCAGCGCACCGCTGACGGGGCAATACAAATAAGGGCGGAGAATTATTGATTTACATACTAAAATTTCTGATTACGGCTCACAACCTACTCATCAACCCAAAAATAAATTAGATTGATATGAAAACATCCACACTCTGCGTGCAGGGCGGCTGGCAGCCCAAAAAGGGAGAGCCCCGCGTACTGCCTATTTACCAAAGTACTACCTTTAAATACGACAATAGCGACCAAATGGCTCGCCTTTTCGACCTGAAAGATTCGGGTTACTTTTACACGCGCTTGCAAAACCCCACCAACGATGCTGTGGCTGCTAAAATTGCGGCACTCGAAGGAGGTGTGGCTGCTATGCTCACTTCGAGCGGACAGGCGGCTAGCTTTTATGCGGTGTTCAACCTTTGTGAGGCGGGTGACCACTTTATTTCGTCGTGCAACATTTACGGAGGTACCTTCAACCTTTTTGGGGTGACAATGAAAAAAATGGGCATTGAGTGTACCTTTGTTAACCCTGATGCTACGGACGAGGAAATCGAAAAGGCTTTCCGACCGAACACGAAGTGTGTGTTTGGCGAAACGATTTCAAACCCTGGCGGTGACATTTTCGACATTGAGCGTTTTGCGAACTTGGCCCATAAGCATGGGGTGCCTCTCATCGTTGACAATACCTTTGCTACGCCTATTAACTGCCGTCCCTTTGAATGGGGTGCTGACATCGTAACGCATTCTACCACCAAATACATGGATGGACATGCTACGGCTGTGGGTGGCTGCATCGTGGATAGCGGACGATTCAACTGGATGGAACATGCCGATAAATTCCCTGGCTTGTGTACACCCGACGAGAGTTACCACGGACTGACTTATGCCGAGAGCTTCGGCAACATGGCCTACATCACGAAGGCTACGGCACAGCTGATGCGTGACCTTGGCAGCATTCAAAGCCCCGAAAATGCTTTTCTGCTGAATTTGGGACTCGAAACGCTGCACCTGCGCATGAAGCGACATTGCGAAAATGCACAGCGGGTGGCTGAATTCTTGCAGAACGATCCGCGAGTGGCTTGGGTGAACTATGCCGGACTTGAGGGCAATAAATACCATGCCTTGGCGCAAAAGTACTTGCCCAACGGTATTTGCGGTGTGATTGCTTTTGGCTTGAAAGGCTCGCGCGAAGAGGCCATCCGCTTTATGGATAGCCTCAAAATGATTGCCATTGTGACGCATGTGGCTGATGCACGTTCATGTGTGCTTCATCCTGCCAGCCACACGCATCGCCAACTCACCGACGAACAGCTGAAGGCTGCTGGCATTGCGCCTGACTTGATTCGATTGAGTGTGGGCATTGAGGATATCGACGATATCATCGGCGACATCGAACAGGCTCTGAACCAGCAGTAACTGCTGCCTTGAAGCATTGAAACTGTGCTTGCACTCGGCATCGGAGTGCTTGCGCTATTGACTTTCTTTACTAAAGAATCGGCACTCAACATTCGGGTGCTTCACAAAATGAACATATTCACCCAAAAACCTACGCTTATGAAAAAGGTTATGACTATGGCCCTCATGGCTCTGTTTACCCTCTCGGTAAGTGCACAAACGCCCGTAAAACGTTGCGACAAAAAGCAATGCACTGAATGTCCTTACCAAAAGGACTGTAAAAATGGTCAGGGAAAGTGCAAGGATTGTCCTGCTAAAAACAAGGATTGCAAAAAACAAGACTGCAAAAAACAAGATTGCAAGAAACAAGACTGCAAAAAACAATGTGGTACTCCTTGCAAAAAGCAGTGTGACAAGAAGTAAATAGCATGAATCGGCAAACGATTCCGGCTTAATTCCATATTATGACTAAATCCCGGTGGCAAACCTTTAATTTTGCTACCGGGATTTTTGTGATAATGCATTTCAAGCCTCTACTTTAACCAGAACTGCATAGTTGGGTATTGACTAGGTCAGAAACCTTGATATGTATATATATAAAAAGACCATTGTCACGTTGTGTGGACAATGGCCTTTTAAAAGGTTTTGAATCAGGTTATTTCAATGAAATGCGCAACTTGTAAGTCATGGGTTTTTCAGGAACACGGTAAATGGGGAGCGTGTCGACATCCTGACCGCACGAAGCGTTGCCTACGCCACGCATCCACGCATCGAGGTGGAGTACGGTGTAAGGACGGGGAGTGAGTTCCCACATGTGGTTGCTGTTCATCAAGTCCTTGTCGGTGAATTTCAAAGCTGAGAAGTTTACACGGCCTTCAGTTTCGATTTTCACACCAAAACCCGACTTGTCGGTGAGTACCAATTCGCGGAGTTCTTCGCGGTTGCCGGTGCTCTGGGGCTTTACATAGCGTTCGGGCATATCGGCCACATTCGCTGTGTAACGGCCTACGAGAACACCGTCTTTGCGGTCGCAATAGTTTTCCCACGGACCACAAGCGTAATAGTTGAGCGTTGAGAGCGTAGAGTCGAGCATACATACCAAACCGGCACGGCGCAAATTGGGCGTGTGCGGAGTGAAGTGTGCTTCGACATCAACAATGCCTTGCGGATAAACGGTATAGTTAATCTGCGTAGAGCAAAGTTTGCCTTTGCGTTCGGTTTTCACAACAAGGTTGCCATTGACGGTTTCCGTCTTGATGGTACCCTTTGCCTTGAGGCCGTTGTCGGTGTTGCCGAAGCGGTCGTTTTCAATCCAGCGGTGGTTGTCGTAAACGAAGCCCTGACCGTCGGCAATGATGTTGCGGCCATTGAAAGCCAAACCAGTGAGTTGGGCAGTTTCGTTGTCGAAGGTAAGCTGTACGCGGCTGTTGCCCACCTTGGTTTCGTGCATGGCACCGGTCGACATCATCTGCGGTGCTTTGGCGTCGGCCTTGATGGCAGGCAGTGCGGCACGTGCTACGAGTTCGTATTGCTTGTGAGCCACTTCGTGTCCGGCTTCGGCATAGAGTTGGGCATCGCGGAAAGCTACGCGGAGATTGAGCATCACTTCCTCGCCGGCCGCTTCGGCTTTGCGGAGCTTCACCTTGGGCAACTTGAGCGTAAGCGTGGCTGTGGCACCGGGAAGGGTGTTGGGCAGATTCACCGACTTCGTAGCTACTACATAGCCGTTTTTCAGCACGTCGTAGTTCAACTTCATGCTTTCGAGGTTGAGGAACGAATAGGCATTGCGGATTTTCACAGTCACGGTGTTCTTGTCGACATTCTTTTCCATGCCGTCGAACTTGATGTGCTGGTAAGCAGCCTTCACTTCCTTGAGCTTGGCGCTTTCGTGGCGCGTGGCGGGAATCACACCATTGCTGCAGAAGTTGCCTTGGTGCGGGCCGGGATAGTCGTAGCCGGTGTGCAGGCGGTACTGGCCTTTTTTCATTTCCTGCGGGTCATAAATGGCCTGGTCAACCCAGTCCCAAATACAACCACCAGCTGTGGCATTTGAACTTTCAATGATGTTCCAGTACTCGGTCAGGTTGCCGATGGCATTACCCATGGCGTGAGCATATTCACAAATGAACATGGGCTTGTCGAGGTTGCTGGTGTTCTGGTTCATCCAAGCCATGCCGGGATACATCTTTGAATAGAAGTCGGAGAAGCGTCCGCCACCATACGATCCGTTCGAGCGGGTTCCTTCGTAGTGAATGGGGCGCGGATCGAGCTTGCGAGCTGCATCGTAGCAGTTGCGGAAGTTTTCGCCGTTGCCGGCTTCGTTACCCAAACTCCACATCACAACGCTGGGGTGGTTGCGGTCGCGCAGTACCATGCGGTCGATGCGGTCAACGAAGGCCGGAATCCATGATTTGCGGTCGGAGATGCTTTGGTTAGCGTGGTCTTCGAGGTCGGCTTCGTCGCAGGTGTACAAGCCGTAGTAGTCGTACATGGCGTACATCTTGGCCTCGTTGGGATAGTGCGAGGTGCGGATGGTGTTGATGTTGTTCTGCTTCATGAGCGTTACGTCGCGAAGCATTTCGTCGGTCGTGGTGGCACGGCCGTAAAGCGGCGATGTGTCGTGGCGGTTCCCCCCCTTGGGGCCGGCGATGTGTCGTGACGGTTCACACCCTTGGGCATGACGCGCTGACCGGTGACATAGAACAGTGAGTTCTTGATTTCAATGCGGCGGAAACCGTATTTCGTGGCAAATGCCATTTCGTCTTGTCCCTGTGCGTTTTGCTGAATGATGCGCACGGTATAGAGCGTAGGCGTTTCGGCACTCCAAAGCTGCGGACGGTCGATGCTGAACTTGAGATTCAACTGTTCGCCGTGACGGGCCTTGCTGCTGAGCGAGGTTTCCTTGACAAGCGTGCCGTCGGGGGCAAAAATCTTGGCAATGAACTTCTTTTCAGCTTGTTCGTTGTCGCGGTTGTCGATGGTGAGCTGAATGTTCACATCGGCCTTGGCGTAGTCGGCACTGAGTTCCGAGGTGATGTAGTGGTCGCGTACGGCTGCCTTGGGCGTGTTGAACAAATACACTTCGCGGAAAATACCACTCATGCGGAACATGTCCTGACATTCCAGGTAAGAACCATCCGACCAGCGGAATACCTGCACGGCCAGGGTGTTCTTGCCCTGACGCAAATGCTTCGTTACGTCGAACTCGCTGACGTTGTTGGCACCCTGCGTGTAGCCTACATATTGACCATTGAGCCAAACGAAGGCGGCTGAGTAAATACCACCGAAGTGGATGAAGGTGCGGCGACCATCCCAGTTGGCGGGCAGGTCGAAGGTACGCACGTATGAACCTACGGGGTTGATGCCGTAGTTCTTGCCACCATCATTGAAGCCGGGGCGAGCCTTGATGAAGGGAGGCGTGTTGGAGTGCGGATACTCTACGTTGCTGTAAATGGGTTTGTCGTAGCCCTGCATTTCCCAGTTCGAGGGAACGGGAATGTTGTCCCAGTTCGTTACGTCGAAGCCCTCTTTGTAGAAATCGAGCGGACGCTTCGAAGGTTCGCTGACGAGGTTGAACTTCCACGTTCCGTTGAGGCAAAGGTAGCGGGCATTGCGCGGCGTTACCCACGGGGTGTCGTAGTAAGCCTTGTCGGCCAGCATGAGCGCTTCGGTTTCGTAAGGCATGTAGGTGGCAACACCGGGTTCTTTGTTTTCGGCAAAGCGCGTTTCGTCTTCCCAGTAGGGCGACTTGATTTTGGGCTTTTCCACCTGTTCGAAGGTAAACCACGCCTCGCGGTTGGCTGCATTGTAAGGCGCAACCGTGAGTTTACCGTTTTGCAAGGCATACATTTTGTCGGCCTTTTTGCCAGCCGAGCGGATGATGTAAGTTTGCTTTTGTCCCTTGACGGGTTCAAACACAAACTGCGCATTGTTCCATACGCCATCGGCTGCGGGCCATTGCAGGAGCCAGGTGATTTGCGCATTGTCGCCGCCGTCGTCGAAGTTTTGCGTGTAGAAAGCGTTTTCCACGACACGACGTTTCAGGTCGAGCATTTTGATGTTCCAGTACTGGCCACGGTTCTGCTTGTCGACCTTTTCGCCCACGATGCGGACATTGTTCTCGCCCGAATCGCCATTACCCAACACCAGTTCGGGGTGGGCCACCGAGCGGATGCGGTAAGTGAGCGCAACGTCGAAGCCCGATGCTTCAGCCAACTGAATTTGGAACTGTGCCGCCTTGTTGCCTTTGGCTTTGGCCTTGGGCAGCAGCACCAGGTTGCCGTTCGGCCGTGGGCAGCCACTCCAGGTTCCCGTTCGTTACGGCAGCAGCCATTTCGGGGCGGTTGGTGGGAATAAGGAGCACGAACTTGCCGTCCGTTTCGGTTTCCCACAACTGTGCTTCGTCCGAACCGTTGTTTTCACCGGCTTCCAAAGCATCACCCTCGGTGCGGATGGCACGGTTGTTGAACGGATTGATAAAGCGCCACGAGCCGGAAAGTTCACTCACGTTGAAGTGTTGTCCGGGGTTGGCAGCATCACGTTTCTCGAGTGCTAAACGGCCTTTGGCATCAAGCGTCATGGCTTGCTGACCGTTGGCAGTGAGCAACTGGTAGAGCGCGCCGCGCTGAAAGGTTTGTGCGGTTGCAGTAACAACAGCCATGGCACAAAGCAGACAGAGCGCCAGCGTGCGACTCATGATTTTGGTAACTGTCATGTTGTTTGTAAAAAATGAATATTAGATGTGTGAGATTTTGCGTTAAAGTTTTTTTCGTTTGAGAAAAGGTCGATTATGTAGCAAAAATAGTGAAATTTACCGAAACTATCAACTTACTTACCCACGTTTTGCGCGGTTACAATGTAATCTGTCCGAAACGTGGCTGTGTCGTGGCTCAAAAATACAGAAAAAGCTTTGTTTGAGTCGCTATTTGTCGTAATTTCGCATCGAAACGAGCGGTGAGCTTTGCCCGCCGCCCACCTGCTTAACTATTCAAAATCATGACTCTTCAAAATCATGCAAAACGGATATCCTGAAAATAAAGCTCACAAGGGCATTGTTTTTCCCTCACCCATATTCGGGCCCATTCACAGCCGCCGCTTAGGCGTATCGCTGGGCATTAACCTGATGCCGGCCGACGGCAAAGTGTGTACGTTCGACTGTATTTACTGCGAATGCGGTTTTAATAAAGACCACCGTCCGCATTTGCCGCGCCCCACACGCGCCGAAGTGGCTGAGGCGCTCGAAAAACAACTGAAATTGATGCTGGCCGAAGGACCCCAACCCGATGTTCTGACGTTTGCGGGCAACGGCGAACCGACGGCACATCCCGACTTTGCAGGCATCATCGACGACACAATCGCGCTGCGCAACCGCTATTTTCCGAATGCCAAGGTCAGCGTGCTGAGCAATGCTACGATGGCGGTGCGTCCTGAGGTGCACGCGGCACTGGCAAAGGTGGACAACAACATTCTGAAACTCGACACGGTGGATGCGGCATACATTGCGCGTGTTGACCGCCCGACGGGGGCTTACGACGTGGAACGCATTATCCGGGCCATGATGGATTTTAAGGGACACGTCATTGTGCAAACGCTCTTTATGAAAGGAACGAGCATGGGCGTGAATGTGGACAATACTTCCAACCGCTACGTGCTGCCCTGGATTGAGGCGGTGAAACGCATTGCACCGCAAAGCGTCATGGTTTACACCATTGATCGTGAAACGCCCGACCCGGATTTGCAAAAGGCTTCACCCAAAGAACTTGACGGCATTGCCGACAAACTGCGGGCCGAAGGTTTTGAAGTGGAGGTGGCTTACTAAGAGTGGAGCTAACTTACTAAAAAATATTTTTATCTGATTTTTTATGCTGATAGCTTTAAGCGGCGGGGCCGATTCGGTGGCGCTGCTGCTCATGATGCACGAACGGGGCGAAGCGGAGGCTGCAGCGCACTGCAATTTTCATTTGCGGGGCGAGGAAAGCAACCGCGACGAACAGTTCGTCAGAGACTTGTGCCAAAAACTGGGTGTCCGCCTTTTCGTAAAACATTTCAACACGGAAGAGGAGGCGCAGCGCACGGGCGAAAGCATCGAAATGGCGGCGCGTCGTTTGCGCTACGACTGGTTCGAGGCTTTGCGTAAGGCGCATGGCTTTAGCAATGTAGCTGTAGCGCATCATCGTGATGACAATGCTGAAACCATTTTGCTCAACCTTGTTCGCGGTACGGGCTTGCGCGGACTGACGGGCATGGAGTCCGAAAGGCCGGGGGTGGTTCGGCCGTTGCTGAACCTTTCGCGACGGGACATTCTGAACTACCTGCAGGCACGTCATCAGCCGTTCGTGACCGACAGCACCAATGCCGATACGCATTTTCGGCGCAACAAACTGCGCCACGAAGTGCTGCCGCTCCTGGCCGAAATGAATCCGAATGTGGTGCGCACGCTCAACGATATGGGCGAACGGCTACGAGGCGTGGAACGCATTTACCGCTATGGGGTGAACTGCCTGCTGAAGCAGCTGACGGTTTCGCCCGATAACCATGCGGATGTATTGCGACTGAAACTGCCTGAACTGAAACAGACGCCGGCACCCGATACTTTGCTTTTCGAAGTGTTGAGCGGCTATGGTTTTACACCGGCCCAGGCCGAACAAGCACTGCACATGGGGGTGGGAGCCTTCATGGAATCGGCGGCCTATTGCTTGACGCGTCAGGCCAATCTGCTGTGCGTTGCAGCCAAACCCCAACCTTTTGAACCATTGACGTTACCGGCTTTACCCACTGAGGCAGTATGGAAGCATTCGCGTTTACTATTTCGCTGCTCCGACGGGCGGCAGTGCATTACGTTTACCCTCATGCCACGCAGCTGTTTGACGGCCATTCCGCGCAGCCGAAGCACGGTGGCACTCGATGCCGACAGCCTGTGCGGAAATTTGGTGGTACGCCGTCCGCTGAATGCCGATCGTTTCCAACCTTTCGGTATGCGGGGTACGAAGTTGCTGAGTGATTTGCTCACCGACCGCCATTATTCGCGCATCGACAAACTGCACGCACTGGTTGTGACCGACGACGAGGGCATCGTATGGGTGGTAAACGAACGGCCGGCAGCCCGCTGTGCCATTACCGACTCGACGCGGCATGTGCTGTTAGTCAGTACGGAAGCGGAAGATGCGCCTGGTTCTTCAAAATGTTCATCTGATTGTTCATCTGAATTATAAGTTTATGAAATACTTTTCTTACCTTTTTTCAACGCTCCTTGCAGCCATGTTGCTTGCAGCCTGTGGCGAGGACCGCAGCGGCGAACAGCCTTTTGCACCCACGCTGGGCGAGATGAGTGCCGTGGTCATGACCGATTCAGTACGGCTCACGGGCATTGTAACAGCGTCGCCAAACAGCACCCTGCTTGAATGCGGTTTTACTTATGGCAACGATACATTGCGCGGCAAAGTCCAGGCTCCGGTTCTCACTTCGCAGTTCAGTGTAACCATTGATTCGCTGTTGCCTGGCAACTATTTTGCTGTGGGCTATGCCCAAAACGGAGTGGGCACGACTTATGCCGACACTTTGCGTTTTACCATTGAGTGAACTACCGCTAAACTAAAGATTTAGCGGCTT
>FR901748.1 GCA_000437675.1 Prevotella sp. CAG:891 | reverse complement strand
GTCATGCGTCAGGACGCTTGGAACGGCACCATATTGCTCATACCAATACTTCGAAACAGCCATCAGTTCGGGAGTCGACGGACAATCATTCCAGCCACCAAAAGGCAGATAGGCAAAAATCTGCCAGGGTTCGCTAACGGGAATTCGGGCGAGAATCAATGGATAAGTCATGTTGGTTTCGGCATCCCAATAGCTGGAAAAGCGATGGTTATTGAATCCTCCTTGCATTTCTTCATCTTGCTCCTGATAATCTTCACCAGTCAAGTTTTCAAGAATGGATTTTCCATCGTTCGCCGGATTTTCCAACATTTCCTTACGATAGGCTTCTACTTCCTCCCAATTAAAGTCGTACGCATCGGCATCTTCACAGCTCGCATCTGAATTCTCAATCAAGCATTCCCATAATGTTTCATCCACTTTAATCAGAACAGGCACATAACCTTCCCTTACTCCCAAACGTTTGGCGTAACTATAGGCTGCCATAATGGGATCGTCATCGCGCATAGACGGAAAGTACGTACACTCGCAATCTAGGTAATCCATAAAGGCAGATGCCAGTTCTGAGGGCTTTGCTGTAGATTGGTCAATTTGCTGACCGTGCCAATTGGCAAACCGTCGGTCCATCAGCTGCGCCATCTGCTGGTAATACTCGTTGTCAAATGGGATGAACAGGTATGCCTCTTCCTTGAATTCGTCGGAATGATACCTTTCTGCTCCGAAATACTCTAAAGCATAGTTGTCAATGTCTCCCGGGAAGAAGGGATGCTCATTCGCTCCATAATACCAGCCATAGTAGTAATCAGCAAAGGAACGCCCCTCTTTGTTAAACAAGGCTTTAGTCAAACTTCCGTTCAACTTTTCCTTGATAAACAAACGCAGGTCTACATTCGCAGCATTGTTTTTAACGCTATGAACCACATCGCCGTACTGCTTCAGAAAATCATCGTTCATCAGGTTGTTTTCCATGCACCATCGCAGATAGATGGCTACATGATTGTAAGCCGTGATAGGGTCTACACTCAACTCTTTCTCTTCTATTTTCTGCACGTCGTATCCCACATTGTCCATCACTTGGTCAACATCGTCGTTTGACGTTTCAGGTGTATCTGCTACCTCAGCTTCCTCAACTACCTTGTTTACATTTCCGAATGAGATTTTCAATGTCATTTTATCAGGCAGAGCAACTCCCTTATTCCGAGTGATGGAATGTTTGTCGTCAGCAGAGAAGCCAATGGTTTCACCGTCATTGAGCACTGCATCATATTCCAGAACATAGCCCACCATGCTTGTCAAAAAGTCTCTCACTTCAGAGGGTTCAGCGTCGACGTCCAACACCTCCATTTCGTCCTTACCGAAACATTCCATACCATAAGTATAGCCACTTACGCCTTTCTCGGTGCGATAAAGCCCGAACCAAATCCAGTTGAAGATAGGCAAGCGGTCATCCTTCATCATACCGGCAAAACCTTCATAGAGATGGGGTTGGAAAACGACACCACTGGTATAGATGCCCGTGACGTTTTTTTGCAGACAGCAAACTGAAAGCAGTTTTACGTACAGTTTACCCCGCTCAATCAGGTTTTCTTCGTTACCAAGTACAGCCACCATCAAGTGCGCCTGATGCGCTTGTGCTACTTGCTCAGCCTCGGGCCACATGTAATTGTTCTTGGCACATTCTGCAGCTTCTCCATGAGGAACGGGGTAATGCATTAAACTAACTGCCGCCATCATCTTGCCTATATTAAATACTAAAGTTTCCCACCCCCAATAAAGAGGGTGGGA
>FR901747.1:2933-4249 GCA_000437675.1 Prevotella sp. CAG:891 | reverse complement strand
ATTCAAATGTAAAAATAATTTTGAACACCTACTTATGCTCTTCCTCCTTTCTTTTTCCTCAAATACTTAAAACCCTACAATGGGGGTGGTGCTAATCATGCGCAGCTAAAGCAGGGGGGATTTTTCCCTACTTTGTGAACATCAGTTTTTGATAGCCCCACCCTAAAATCATACGCAAACGAATGACTTGTCACTCAAACGCTACTTCGCACAACGACCGCTACTTTGACCGCACGCGCGGACCGATTTACTTTTTGTCGGATGCTCATCTGGGCAGCCTGGCTATTCCGCATGCCCGCACGCAGGAACGCCGTCTGGTGAGTTTTTTGGACAAAATCAAACACAAGGCGCAGGCGGTGTACTTGCTGGGCGATATGTTCGACTTCTGGCACGAATACCGCACGGTGGTGCCTAAGGGCTATACGCGCCTGCTTGGCAAAATCAGCGAACTCACCGACATGGGCATCGAGGTGCACTACTTTTACGGCAACCACGACCTTTGGCAGGGCGACTACTTCGAAAAGGAATGCGGCATGACGGTGCATAAGCACGAAGAGGTTGTGGAAATTGGCGGACAAATGTTCTTCCTGGCTCATGGCGACGGTCTGGATGCCACCGACAAACGCTTTAAACTGTTGCGCTCGGTGTTTCACAACCGCTACTGCCAACGCCTGTTTGCGGCCATACATCCGCGATGGGGCGTACAGTTCGGACTGGAATGGGCGCGCCATTCGCGCTTGAAACGCGAAGATGGCATGGAACCGCCGTATCAGGGCGAGGCGAACGAACCGCTCATCATTTTTGCCAAGGAATACTTAAAGACGCACCCCGATATCAACTTTTTCCTGTTCGGTCATCGCCACATCGAACTCGACCTCATGCTGACGCACTCGGCACGACTGATGATTCTGGGCGATTGGATTACGCACTTCTCGTATGCAGTGTTCGATGGTGAACACATGTTTATGGAAAACTATATCGAAGGCGAAAGCGAACCTTAAAACGAAAGTGAATAAAAACAGACAGTTTGGTTCAAGGCTTGACGGCTCGAACCAAACCGTTCGTTTTTTTAGTTCAGAAACTTTTGACTTACTCGCCTACCTACGCCTCGAAGCAAACGTTTTAAACACTTTGTATCAAAAAGCGTTTCGCTGCTTATTACGCTCATGGCGGTTTTAACAAATAACTGAATAAAGGTAAAAAGCAAACAGTCGGCAAATGCTGCATTTTCGAACAAAATCAGCGTGCGCGACACCGACTTCCGCGATTTTTGTTAAACGCTGATTATCAGCAGTTCCGAGATTATCAAAACTAGC
>FR901747.1:0-2878 GCA_000437675.1 Prevotella sp. CAG:891 | reverse complement strand
TAGCTCGGAACTAATTCAAACTAGCTCGGAACTAATTCTGACTGGCTCGGAACTAATTTCAACAATCGCGGAGTTTGTGCTAAGGTTAGCCCGTGCCATGAGTTAAACAACGGCAAGCAGATGGATAAAAGGGTGTATCTTTTTTAGGTAATTTCACTTAAACAGCGAGATTCTGTTTAACATTTGCCACGAAGATGTACAAGAGGTTGGGCTATTTACTCCTACAAAATCCTTACAGAGCCATTTTTTTTGAACCGGTAGGTAAAAACTGCATGCAACAGGTAATTGGTGAATTTTCGAGTTACTTTTACGATGTTTTTCGCGTTTTTTTCAGAAAATCGTGTAGTTTTTTCGCACTATCCTGCGTCTAATGCATATAAGTAAATTATTGATTTCATGAATAACGACATGTTCCTTACGGCCTCACACATTGTGAAACGCTATGCCGAGCATACAGCCCTGAACAACGTGAGCATTCAGGTGCCTCGCGGCAAAGTGTTTGGCCTGCTGGGTCCCAACGGAGCCGGCAAAACCACGCTCATTCGCATCATTAACCGCATTACTGCACCCGACGAGGGCGAAGTAACCTTCGACGGCCATGCCTTTGCCCCAACTGACGTGATGCGCATCGGCTACTTGCCCGAAGAACGCGGACTTTATAAAAAAATGAAGGTGGGCGAACAGGCTGTCTACCTGGCACAGCTCAAAGGACTGAGCCGCGCCGAGGCACAGCAACGCCTCAAAATGTGGTTCGAGAAGTTTGGCATCATGGAATGGTGGAACAAAAAACTCGAGGAACTGTCGAAGGGTATGCAGCAGAAGGTGCAGTTTATCATCACCGTACTGCACGAACCGCCTTTGCTGATTTTCGACGAACCGTTTTCGGGCTTCGACCCCGTCAATGCCGAAATGCTGAAACGCGAAATCCTGGAACTGCGCGACAAGGGGCATACGGTGATTTTTTCAACGCACAACATGTCGTCTGTCGAGGAGGTATGCGACGATATTGCCCTGATCAACCACTCGCAGGTGGTGCTTTCGGGCCATGTACAGGATGTGAAGGAGCAGTTTCGCACGGGTATGTACGAAGCCACGACCATCAACTCCGAACTGACTTCGACCGAAGGACTTTTCGAGGTGACGCAACACAGCGTTCAGGGACATCTGCACACCTACATGCTGCAAAAAGCCGAACAACTGAGCAATTCGGAACTCATTCGTGCCGTGGCCGAAAGGGCGGAACTGCGTGCCATCAGCGAAAAAATGCCTTCGATGCAGGAAATTTTCCTGCGTGTGGTGGGCGGTTCTTCTTCATTCAATTCTCAACCCTAAAAGTCCCTTGCCATGTCAAAAACTTTATTGATCATACAGCGCGAATTTTTGACGCGCGTCAAGAAAAAGTCGTTTATTCTGCTCACCATTCTCATGCCGTTTATCATGGTAGCCCTGGTGGCTGTGCCTATTTGGTTGGCTTCAATCGAAGACGACGAACAGGAAGCGGTGGCTATTTCCGACACAACCGGACGCTATGCGGCTTTGTTCAAAGACGATGCCAACTACCGCTTTGTGCCGGTGAGCGACCCGAATAACCCGGCTTACTACAGCGACACCACGCACTACGAAGCGGTGATTTCAATTACCGACAATCTGGTGAAAAACCCCAAGGGCGTAATCATTTACTCGCACAAGGAGGTGCCGGTGAAATTGCTGAACTACACCGAAAATGTACTGAACGAACAAATCCGAACCGACAAACTCACGGCCACGGGCATTGAGGGTATTGAAAAAATCATTGAGGATGCGCAAAGCGAAATCAGCGTGCCTACGGTGAAACGCAATGCCGAGGGCGAGGAAAGTTCGTCGAGCACGAACATTGCCATGGCCGCGGGATGGATCATGACTTTCCTTATCTACATGTTTGTCATGTCGTACGGTGGTATGGTCATGAGCAGCGTGATGGAGGAAAAAACAAACCGCATTGTCGAACTGATGGTGTCGAGCGTCAAACCCTTCCAGCTGATGATGGGCAAAATCATCGGCATTGCCTTGGTGGGCTTTACGCAGCTGCTTATTTGGGGCATTATGCTCACGGTGCTGATGACGGGACTGGGTCTGCTCATAGGCAATCCGGCCGAAATGCAGCAAACGGCCATGATGAGCCAGGCAGGCATGGCAAGTCCGGCCATGGACAGCGTGGCCAACACCGAAATGGCCGAGATGCTGCACACCATTGCCAATTTGCCTTTGGCCGAAATGCTCATCCTGTTTGTGCTTTACTTCGTGGGGGGCTACTTACTTTACGCTTCGTTCTTTGCCGGAGTGGGTGCAGCGGTCAATGAGGCTGAGGATTCATCGCAATTCATGATGCCGGTAATCTTTATCATGGTATTTGGCATGTATGCCGCCATGGGTTCGGTTGAAAACACCAATGGTCCGTTAGCATTCTGGACTTCGCTCTTCCCCCTCACCTCGCCCATCGTCATGATGGTGCGCATTCCCTTTGGCGTACCTCTTTGGCAGGAACTCCTTTCTTTGGCCCTGCTCTTTGCCACTTCTGTAGGCTTCGTATGGATGAGTTCGCGCATCTACCGCGTGGGCATTCTCATGTATGGCAAAAAGCCTTCCATCAAGGAAATGCTCAAGTGGATTCGCTACAAATAAAGAGTTGTCGCTTAAGACTATCTTTATCCGTCGATATTCAACAAATTAGTCTTTGATAAATCTGCAAGTTTTAGTACCTTTAGGTCAATAAACTTGCAGATTTTATGATTTTAGAAAAACGAATATAACACCTTCGTAATCTGTCAGATGAGTTATAGATAGAACAATGTAACGAAAATGCTTACTAAAGTTTCCCACCCCCAATAAAGAGGGTGGG
>FR901746.1 GCA_000437675.1 Prevotella sp. CAG:891 | reverse complement strand
TTGACATTTTGAACAAAAGAAAGTAGGGCAGGTAGGTCTGTCCGAAACGGCATGATATAGGCATATCAAAAATGGAAGTGCCACTGCGTTATAGCACTTCCATTGATGTATGATTAAGTAGTCGTACCTTAATCATTTATTTTTCTTCTATTAAGTAGTCTATTGACCATTAGTTTTATACTTGCTTACAGAAAAATCTAAGGCTTCTTTTTAGTTAAATGTGAAGTAGGGAGCCAATCGTTCAAAATCCTTGTCAGCAAACTCTTTGTACAAGCGTAGATCTTTCCAACTATGTAGAGGACCATAGCGCCTTATATGATTTACTATAACTTTTGTTTGTTCATACGATAAGTAGGGATGTCTTACAAGTTCCTTGAAACTACTTTCATTTATTTTTATTTTATGTATTGGTGGATTTTGTTCAAGGAAGAACCATCGTGTTATTCCTGGCGGTAAGCCCTCAATTTCTTCTAATTGTCCAATATGGTTAAATCCACCAAGCCTGTTCCGGTATTTTACGATTTTACTAGCATAATAACTGCCAATTCCTGGAATGCCTTTCAATGCAGTGGTATCCGCTTGACTAAGTGATATTTGGGTACCTTCTGCGTATTTTTCAACTCGTTGATAGGGCATCTCTTTTATTTCAGAGATTTCTTGTGTGTAGTCCTTGTAATTCTTGTTGGTTTTAGGTCTGTCTTCCGGAGCAATGCGAATGTATGGTTTCAATCTTTCATATTCTTCAGAAGTTAAACCATATAATCGCTTAAAGTCTTCAGCAGATCGCCATATACCCCCTTTGCTCCTATATTTCATCATGTTCTTTATTTGCCAACTTTTTAACCCTACAGCTTTTAATGTAATAGAGTCTGCATGATTAGGGTCAAAAGGAAAAGGCTGACATGTAGCATGGTTTGCTTCATCTTCGTCATCCATATTTTTAGCCATATTCTCATTGAAAATACGGGCTTGTTTAGCATCTTCTTTGTTGAGTGTATGCTCATTACTTTGATGCTGGCTACATTTATTCATGCTAAATGTAATACCAGTAATGGAGGCTATGATTAAAGCAGATACAACCATAGCTCTTGATTCTTCTTTTGACAGGTGCATTTTTTTATTGTTTTAATCGGTTAACTTCAAGCTTTGTATCATAGCAGCTTTGTTAAAGTATGATATTAAAAAATCAGCAAACTAAAGTGTTGAATCTCTAGTTTACTGATTTGTTTTACGAATTTGTCAGCAATAATTTGTTTGTTGGCAAATTATTATTTTTTAGGACCACGTTTAGTGGTACTTTTTCTATTTGTTGCCTTGCCCTCGCTTTGTGCATCCTCATTTTCGGCTGCTACTTGATTCTCTAAACGAGCAAGCATGTTCTGCAACTTTGATATTTCTTTGTTTTTAAGTTCCAATTCATCGCCTTGGTTCTTAATGGTTGTAAGCAAAGAATTGAGTTCTTCATTGTCAATATCAAGCGGATAGCGTTCGTTAACACGGGTAATGAAGTCGCCTAAGATGTTCATATAGTTAGTAAAGGCATCGTAGGGAGTATCGTAAATACCGCGATAGCTTCCATAGCTATTAGGCTTGGTACTCATGAAGCGCAAGTTATTTGATGCTTGCAGATAGTCGAAATCCTGCATCAATCGCTTATCCCGGCAAATACGTACACGATCTGCAATAGAGTATAATTTATCAAAAGCTTCACGTTGCATTACATTACCGAGCCAAGGTGAAAGGTCGCGTTCCTCATCAACCCATGATGTTGGATACGATACTGTCAGTTCGCCAACAGATTTTATTTTGCTGCAAATTTCTGAAGGAGTGCTGAAGGTAATACCTCTTTTCTTGAATTTAGCAGGAAGTGCTTTCAAGAATTCAAGGATGTTTGAAGACAGCGGCTGGAAAATACCGATAGCGCACAGTTCCATGAAGATATTGATTACTTGATCTTCTTCAGGAAGGTTGCTTATCCAGTTGGCATAGGTGTCTGCAAAGAGTGGATATTCGCTCCAAGATGAGTCATTGAAGCGATATGAAATGTCTTCAGAAAGGGAATAATCACGCAACAAGAGTTTCAAGCGCGGATCTCTGCTACAGCTATAAACGAAGTGAGGACTCTTCCATCCCAGCACGTGCTTAGCACCTTCTGCCAGCATGCCCTTGAATCCCATAGAAGCAACCATTTCGCCAATGTCGTCAGAGTAGACTAAGCAAGAGTTTCTGAAGATTTTAGGTTCTTGGTTGAATAATGTCTTCACCTTTTTGCACAAACGGGTAACTTCATCGCGGAATGTTTCCTCGTTTTTCAATGAAGAGAATCCATGCGAGTAAGGTTCGGCAAGAAATTCAACACAGCCGGTTTTATTGAGCATTTGGAGTAATTCAATGACTTGCGGAGCATGATTTTCCAACTGTTCAATGGCACAACCTGAAAGTGAAATGGCACATTTGAATTCGCCCGGATTGGCTTTAGCCATTTCGATGAGCGTTTCAAGTGCAGGAACGTATGAGCGTTCGGCTGTTTCAGTAATTGAGCGTGCATTTTCGTAGTCATCGTAATAATAATGGTCGGTACCGATGTCGAAAAAGCGATAACGCTTCAGGTGAATGTTTTGATGTATTTCGAAATATAGACAGACTGTTTTCATGATGATAGAATAATTATCTGGTATCCTATTGTGTGATGCCTTGATTAGTGAATGAACTGATTGTACACATCGTAGATGCGTTTACCCACTTTCTCCCAAGTGATTTGGTCAACTTCGTTTTTACCTTCTATTTTTAAGTATTCGTGGAGTGAATCATTAGTGCAGAGCGAGTACATGGCATCGGCCATGGCATAAATATCCCAGTAGTCGGTTTTGATACACTTGTCAAGAATTTCTGCGCAACCACTTTGTTTGGATATAATTGAAGGAACACCGCATTGCATAGCCTCAAGAGGTGAAATACCAAAAGGCTCACTTACAGATGGCATTACATATACATCAGAGTCTGCAAAAGCTTCATACACCTGCTTGCCACGCATGAAACCGGGGAAGTGGAATCTGTCTGCAATACCACGTGCTGCAACCATATTAATCATGTCGTTCATCATGTCGCCCGAACCTGCCATGCAGAAGCGGATATTGCGTGTACGCTGTAATACGAGTGCAGCAGCTTCAACAAAGTATTCCGGTCCTTTTTGCATTGTGATTCGACCAAGGAATGTAACTACCTTTTCTTTTCGGTGTCCATGTTCCTTACGGCGTTCAGCAACCATGTCAAGTATTTCTTGCGACAAGGGATATACAGCATTGTGCATGGTAATGCACTTGTTCGGATCTTGATGGTAGTGATTGATTACGGTTTGGCGGGTAAGTTCAGACACACACATAATGCAGTCTGCATGGTCCATTCCATCTTTTTCAATGCCATAAACCGTAGGATTAACGTGTCCGCGTGAACGGTCGAAGTCTGTGGCATGAACATGGATTATAAGAGGTTTGCCACTAACATTTTTTGCATGTATACCAGCCGGATATGTAAGCCAGTCATGTGCATGAATAATGTCATATTCCTGCTGGCGTGCAATCACGCCGGCAACAATAGAGTAGTTGTTGATTTCGTCTTGTAGATTTTCAGGATAACGGCCAGAAAACTCGATACAGCCTAAGTCATCAGTCAGTCGATAGTTAAAATCGGCATAGATGTGATCTCTTAAGTCAAAGTAAAGTTGAGGATCCATTTTATTACCCAATCTTTCTTTGACATAATCGTAATTTACGTCGCGCCATACGATGGGAGTTTCGCTTAGGCCGATGATGTTCATAAAACTTTTGTCTTCATCGCCCCAAGGCTTAGGCAGACAGAAAGTGATATGCGTATCCGGCTGTGCGGCTAATCCCTTCGTAATGCCGTAACTTGCAGTTCCTAATCCTCCAAGAATATGAGGCGGAAACTCCCATCCGAACATTAAAACTTTCATAGCGAGTTTATATTTGCAGCTTTGCTTGTAGGAACTTGCTCGATTTTAAAAGCAAGTATCCATACAAGTAAAACCTTTAATTTTTATTCCATAGCATTATTATATTTTTCGAGCATGCGGAGAGCTCGGAGAATACCGCTGACATTGGGAGCAAATGATATAGCACCACGACCATGGAAGGGAGGGTTGCCATCAAATAGTTCTGGAATAGTTCCAATGCAGTGGTAGAACAATTCTTCTTCGAAGCCAATAAGCTGACGTTCAATATAGTTGACGCCACTCATCTTGTATACGCGCAGGTAGGCTTCGAGATAGAATCCTGTCAGTACCGGCCATGCAGTACCTTGATGATAAGCATAGTCGCGCTGTGTTTGCGGACCTACATACATGGGGTTGTATCCGCCGCTCTTAGGCGACAGCGAACGAATGCCCTTTGGCGTAACTAATTCTTTTGTACAGATGTCGAGAACAGACTTACGCTCTTTCATATTGAGCGGTGAGAAGTCTAATGCAATGGCAAATAATTGGTTCGGACGTACGCTCCAATCCATCATCTGACCATCTACATAGTCGAGCAGATAGCCATATTCGTTAAGGAAGACTTCTTTAAACGACTCTGCAGCCTTTTCTGCATACTCTGTAGCTTTTTGAGCGAGAACGGCATTGTCTTCTCCTTCGTTTTCAGAAAGAATCTGTTCAAAGAATTTAAGTGCGTTATACCATAAAGCGTTGAACTCAACAATGTATCCCGAACGCGGAATGATGGGACGTCCGTTTTTTGAAGAGTTCATCCATGTGATAGCATGGTCGCGGCCGTTAGAATAAACCAAACCATTGTCGTGAATAAACAAGTTGGGATGTTTACCACTCCAAATGTAGTTCATTATGTCTTTAAGTAGTTGACCATACTTGTTATAGCAGATGCTTCGTGAAGAATATTTCGCGTATTGTTGGATATTCCAAACAGCCCAGAAGAGCGTATCTGGTTGTTCCATTTCGTAAATATCAACAGACATCGGCTCTTTATTGATAAAGTTATAAATGGCCTTGATGGCTGTGTTCATGTATAACTCATATCGTTCAGGCTCTCCGATAGAAAGAGTCAAACCTGGCATGGACGCAAACGTATCTCTTGCTCTGACTTTAAACCAAGGGTAACCAGTGATGATATAATTTTCGTCGCCTTTCTTTACGCGGAATTGGTGCGCAGCATTGACAAGGCAGTGGTAGAAACTGTCGCGGTGGTCAAGATTTTCGATTTCTTTTTCCAGATAAACGTCAATTTCATTGGGTTTGATTGGAGCAATACCGGCACTGAATGTAATGCTTTCGCCTTTTTTGATGGGCATTTCGAAGTAACCAGGAACCAACAAATCTTCGGTCGCATTGTAGCCGCGTTCCCGTTCTTTCGGGTAGTCAAGTCCTCTGTACCAGTCAGGGCAATATATCCAATCAGCCTTTTTGCTGGTTTGCATATAAAGGTCAGGATATCCTTGATAAAGGCACATACTAACACCATTGTCAACTTCGTTGTAGCTACGATTAGCTACTCCATTTTCGTGTGTCCACTGTCGAACGCTGCGGAATGCAAGGAAAGGACGTAAACGTAAGGTTGTTGCAGAATGAGCATCGAGAAGTGTGTGACGAATGTAGAGTCGGTGGATACTAGTGTCGAATGCGATTTCTTTTTTAAGCAAAACACCACCTACGCGATAAATCCAGGTAGGTACTTGTTCCCATTCAAAGCTAATGATGTATTTATGGCCTTTAGGGCTGTAATTTTCACCTTGATATTTATGGAGTCCTAAGTTGAATTCAGCTCCGTGTTGTATAACAGTTTCATCAAGCGAAGATAAAAGGACGTGGTTTTCATCATCCAGTTCCGGAACGGGGATTACGAGCAAACCATCGTACTTGCGAATGTTACAACCAACCAAAGTTGTAGAGCAATATGCTCCCGACCTATTGGTAATCAGCATCTCTTTATAAAGAGATTCCTGAAGGTTGGTCATCTGCGCTTTGTCAAATCTTAAATAGCACATGGTGATATATGATTATAAGGTTTATGTTTATGGTTAATCGCATTTCGAATGTTGTGCTATATTCTATTCATCACTCTTGAAAAATGAATGAACAACGCCTTGATTTAAAGTATTGCAACATTTTAATCTGTAGCAGTAGTGAAGATTTAGATTACTGAAAAGACATCCATTACGAAACGGCACTCAAAAGTAATAAAAAAACATGTTGGGTGAAAGTTTTTTTTAAAAAAAATGGACAGGTTGGTCTAAATTATGCTTTGCAACATAAAAATAACGTTGCATTTTTGGGTTATTCTTGTTAATTTACTAATTTCGCATTTATATTCGCTACTTCCGAAGAGCATTTGTGAACATAGTTTTAGACTTTTTTAAAAGAAGAGGTTTTTGCTTGCAATGTTCTTTTTGCAGGTTAGTTGATAAATGCGTGATTTGTGTTAATGAATTTCTATAATTATTAACGACAAGAATCATGTGATTCCTTACCATGAAAATAGATTAAACGAAATGACTAGGTTAGACAACTACGATCCTGTTGCTGCAGCCCGCAATATGAAAAACGTGTGGGAACTATTAGAGGAGCGCGATAGGGAACTTTTTATTTCTACATTAAAAGTAGAAAGGTACAAGAAAAATGAATTGATTTATCATGAAGGTGATTTACCAGAACGTTTGCTTTGTCTTCATAGCGGTAAAGTCAAGATTTTTCGTGATGGAGTAGGAGGGCGCTTCTTAATCAATCGCGTTTTGCGACCGATTCAGTATTTTGGTTACAGAGCTTCAATGGCAAATGAACCTTATGTTACGGCAGCTGCTGCTTTTGAGGAGTCGACAATTATATCTGTGCCGATGAAAGTTGTGTATGACGTGTTAAATACCAACGCGCGTTTAGCCATGTTCTTTATTCGTGAATTGGCTACTGATTTGGGAACTGCCGATAAACGAATCGTTAGTATAACCCAAAAACATGTGCGTGGTCGTCTTGCTGAAGCTCTCTTGTCTCTTTTGGATATTTATGGTGTCGATTCCGACGGCCAAACGCTTGATTTGCATATATCGCGTGAAGATTTGGCTAATTTGTCGAATATGACAACAAGTAATGCCATACGTACGCTTTCTATTTTTGCAGATGAAGGTTTGCTTGAGGTGCGAGGACGTTATATTAAATTTCTCGATGTTAAAGCCCTTCAGCGAATATCTGAAAATGGTTGATTTTTCATGACTGTTTTTTTGCAGACATAGTTCACATACCTCCTGTTTTACCAAAAGCAGGAGGTTCTTTTATGGACATTATTGTGATATTTTAGTGTGTCAGAGATGGTATGGTGCGGACGTGTTAGAGGTATACAATGGCGTACGCTACTTTAGTGGGGGTATTTTATCTACAGCTGTACGAGCGAAAAGGATACAGTCCGTAATCCATGTACGATAGTAAGGCTTCGTTAGGTTGCTTGATGGATCAGTAGCAAAAAGGGGTGGGTAGTAGTATTTGGGTGAGGTAAGACGTTGCTGCTTCGCACGTTTTGAGAATTGGCATGAGATAAAATGTTATATCCCGATTTCATTTT
>FR901745.1:16781-17521 GCA_000437675.1 Prevotella sp. CAG:891 | reverse complement strand
CTCGCAAAAATGGGCTTTTTAAGGGACGACTATGTATTTTTACTCATAAAACAAGCAAACGTTTCACATTTGCTACAAAAAGATAGAGGAGGTTTTGAACTTTACCCTCACAAAAAAATATCACTGCGCACAACAGATACAAAAAAAGTTTCGGTTGCTGCGTAAGGGAAATTACGCGGCAACCGAATTTTATGTCGAAACATGCAGGGGAAATGCAGTGCTTACATACAGCGGAGAAAGTCAAGGGTAGCTGCGCTACCCCGCATTTTTCATCCCCTAAACTGAAGATTTAGGGGTTTTCAAATGCGAGTCTCTATAAAAAAGAAGAATCAATAACTTCGGTGTTCAACGCTTACGCCAATGACGGCATTGTTGCCGATTTTAAATTCGGCAGCTGCCCCGATGCGGTCGCGCGGACGGTCGTAGAACACGGGGAAAGGGTCGTGACGGAACGCAAAGGGATTGTTGCGCGGCATAAAGGTTTTGGAGCCATAGGCGTAGAGGTTGATGTTCTCATTAACCCGATAGGCCAGCACACCGGCAAAGCCCACATCGGTTTGCCGCCAGCTACCCCAGTTCATGTTGGCCGCATAAATGCCGGCCGCTATGCTGAAACGGCTGTTGAGCGGCAACACATAGGCAAAGGCTGCCGATTGACCAAAGCCTACTCCTTTAGGGGCGTGCTTGCCCAACCCGGCACTGACGCTGAGCGAAAATTGGGCGTTCAGCCCTTTGTGCAG
>FR901745.1:14728-16711 GCA_000437675.1 Prevotella sp. CAG:891 | reverse complement strand
CACAGCCATCGAAGCCGTAGCCGCCGATTTCAACGGGCATTTGCCAGGGCAAGGTTTCGATAACCAAACTGTCGGCAAACGGCAGGGCCTTGTGGCTCAGGCTGTCGAGCGAACGAGTTGGCAGTGTGTCGGTGTGCATAAAGGCATCGTCGAAATCGCGCTTTTGCGACTCGCTGCTGCTTTGCGCGGCCATAGGGAGCAAACCACAGGTGAGAAATATGATGAAAAGAAAATGCTTCATGATGCTGAAGAAAAGGGTTCGTAAAAAAAACGCCGACAGCCCACCTGCCATGCGCAACGTAGGTAAACGGACGAAGCTGATGCTACCGGGTTTTCTGTTTGATGCAAAAATACGGAGAATTGAACGAATCCTTCTTGAAAAAGCTCTTAATTAAGTGAAACGTGTGGCTTAAATTCGTAATTTTGTCGGAAAATCCGGTTGTGTTGCAATGAATATTTTCGTTCACTACGTTATTCTTTCAGTTGCAAAACATGCGTTTTTCAATCATCTTCCCTCTTTTTACATTTTTGATTTATGTTTTTTTCAAAAGCATCTATATGCGGCCTGCTGACCCTTTTGCTGGGATTGCCCATGCAGGCGCAAAACCGCTGGCTGGCCGAACCGCTTCAGTACATTTCGCCCGACAGCGTCTACACTTGGGCCTATGCGGGCAATGACTTTCGCCAAACGGCCTTGCTGGCCGAACCGCAAACTGCGGCTATGCGATTTGCTGCCGGGAGCAACGTGGTGGCGGCACGCGACGAACTGTTGAAACAGTGGCAGACGCTGTCGGCAGAATTTAACATTGTGGGCGGAGGCGACAATCCACTATCCGACCCTCAGGGCATTCCTTCGGCCATCGGCACCAGCCTGGCTGCTCACTTGTTTTTGCTGACGGGCGAAGCTGGCTATGTGCATTTTTTAGAGCGTACGGTGTTCAATGCTGCCGGACGCACCCTGGCCGATACAACCCTGCAAGCCGGAAATGCCGACAGACGTTCGGCGGCCGAGGTGTTCATGGCTGTGCCTTCGATGATTTATGCCACTACGCCCCGTCGCAACGAACTTTATGTGAACCTATACACGAATGCTACTTCAACGCTGCACTTGGGCGGACAAACTTTTACGTTCGACCAAATTACCAACATGCCTGAGGATGGTAGCGTAAAATTCCGCTTCAGCAACTTGCAGCACGAATTGCCGCTGAAGGTGCATCTGCGCTTGCCCGACTGGGCCGTTTATCCCACAGAACGGACTACGGAGGTGAACATGCCCTACGCATTTGTGGACAAGGCTCCGAAGGGTTTGCAGGTGTTTGTCAACGGTCACGAGGTGGACAGTGTGAAACCCGATGCACAGGGCTATTTGTGCATTGACCGAACGTGGCAGAATCATGACGAAATTTACATTGAATTTCCCTTTACACCGCGCTTTTTGCGCCGCACCTTGCCCAATGGCACAGCTCAGCGGGGCGAATTGGCCTTACAGTTCGGACCGCAGGTTTACGTGGTGACTCCTGCACCTGCCGCCGATACCTATTTTTCGGTGAATGCCTTGCCTACGCTGTCGACAGAAAGCGACGAACAGGGCAATTTATTGCTCAAAGGTTATGGATTTTCGTCGAACAAATCCACGCCACAGGATGCCGAAGCTGCGCGTGTGCCATACGTTGCCTCACCTTATGTTTCGGGTTACAAGGGAGCTGTTTGGCTACCTGAATACGGCAAGTAATGACGTTGGTGAACACAAAAAGCTGTTAGCATTTAAAACGCTAACAGCTTTTTTTGAAGTCGTCTGAACTTTTATGAAATTCAAGATTTGCCTTAATTTTTGAGGCGTTTTTGGGCCTTGAAGAAGGAGTGTAGCGAGCTACACGACTGATGAAAGGTCAAAAAACGGCCAAAAAGAAAGGTGAAGATTGAATTTAGAAGAGATAAATCTCCAAATCAAATCTTCGTCAAAAAAGTTTAGACGACTTCTTT
>FR901745.1:11980-14703 GCA_000437675.1 Prevotella sp. CAG:891 | reverse complement strand
AAAAAGTTTAGACGACTTCTTTGACTATTCAATAACGATTGGGAACGTTTACTTCAAAAGTTCGCCCAACTTCTTATCCAATTCCTCGGTGCTCATGCCTCCGCCAACGATTTTACCGTCGGGACCCACGAGCAACATGGCCGGAATAGAGTTCACGCCGTAGGTTCGTGCGGCCGTGCTTTGCCAACCCTTGAGGTCGGACAGGTGGTTCCAGTTGATGCCCATCTTTTCGATAGCCGTTTTCCAAGCCTTCGAATCGTTGTCGAGCGAGAGGCCTACGATGTCGAAGCCCTTGTTCTTATACTTTTCGTAAAGAGCCTTTACATTCGGCATTTCGCGACGGCAAGGTCCGCACCACGAAGCCCAAAAGTCGATGAGCACGTATTTGCCTTTACCCACAAATTCTGAAAGTTTGCGTGCCTTTCCTTGCGTGTCGTTGAGCGTAAGGTCGGTGAACATTGTGCCGGGCATTTGGCGTTTCCAACCTTCGATCGACGATTTCAAACGCTTCGTCAGGTCCACCTGCATATAAGCGGGATTGCCTTCTTCCGCCAGTTTAATCACCGTTTGCTTGTCCATACTCTGCACCGACTGCACGAGGAAAATGGCGGGGAACTTGCTCTGACGGTTTTGCTCGCAGCAAGCCGCCACGAGTTTGTTGATTGTAGCCATTTCTGCATCGTAAGTGCTGTTAATGCGTTTTTCAACGTCGGCCGGCACTTCCTTGCCTTGCTGCTTGTAGCCCGTGTATTCTTCTACAACCTTTTGAATGCGCTTTTGCGGTTCAATGAATTTGGCTTGCCAAATGCTCAACGCTTCGTTTTCGGCCGTACCGCTCACTTTGCGCGTGGTCATGTCCACCTGGGCCTTTCCGTCGAGCATCACGTAGATGGGGGGCTGTCCGTTCGAAGCTACCAGTGCAAAGGGTTTGCCCTGCGCATCGCCTTTAAACTCAAAAGTGCCGTTTTTCACCACCACACTGTCGGAGGCCTCGTTTTGCATGTTCATCAGGTAAACCACTTTGGCTCCGGCAGGAGCTTTACCCGAAACTTCATATTGTTGTGCATTCATTGGCAGCAACGACGCGGCACAGGCCGCCAACGTAAGTAATGTCTTTTGCATCATAATTGTCAGTATATAATTAAATATTGTTTTGCGGCGAACCCCATTTTTAACCTAAGTTATCAGGACATTTACCATGAGGTCCGCGCACCGACAAAAATACACATTTTCATTGAAAAAACGCGCTTTTGTCTGTATTTTTATGAACCAGAGGGTGTGTTTGTTGGAAAAGGAGCGACACACAAAAAAAATTCCGGCAAGCCGAAGAACGCAGCGAACTTCGACTTGCCGGAATAACTCTTTTAAGCTCTGCCTCGTGGCATTGCTTGTGGGGCATTAGGCAATGCGCTTCACCATTTCGCGGAAAATTTCGGCCATGAGGGGCTGAACGGCATTGGCTGCCTTTTGCACTTCTTCGTGGCTGACTTCCACAATTTTACCTTCGACACCGAGGTCGGTGATGATGCTGATGCCGAACACGCGCATACCGCAGTGACGGGCTACAATGACTTCGGGAACGGTAGACATACCTACGGCATCGGCACCCCAAATGTGATACATCTTGTATTCAGCGGGTGTTTCGAACGTCGGGCCCTGGGTGGCCAAATACACACCTTCAACCGTTTTGATTCCCTTTTCTTTGGCAATTTGGCGTGCCAGGTCGAGGTAGGCATGGTCGTAAGCTTCGTGCATATCCGGGAAACGCGGTCCGGTGGGGAAGTTAGGTCCGTGCAGCGGATGCTCGGGCATGAAGTTGATGTGGTCGGTGATGAGCATGAGGTCGCCAATTTCGAAGTTGGGATTCATGCCGCCCGATGCATTACTCACAAAGAGGTTCTGAATGCCCAGTTCGTACATCACACGAACGGGAAAGGTTACTTGCTTCATGTCGTAACCTTCGTAATAGTGGAAACGACCTTGCAGGGCCATGACGTCCTTACCGCCTAAACGGCCGAAAATGAGTTTACCGGAATGTCCCTCGACTGTCGATACGGGGAAGTTGGGTATATCTTGATAGGGAAATTCATCGACTATTTCAATTTCGGCTGCCAGACGGCCCAAACCGGTGCCGAGCACAATGGCAGTGAGCGGACGCATTTGCGTGTGATTTTTAATCCACTCGGCTGTTTCTTGAATTTTGGCTAACATAGTGAATAATTATTTGATTGAAAGTGGGTGAATATTGAGCATTCTCGCTGATTTCCACGGTTATGGGCTGCACGCAGAGCGCGCGGCGTAACGTGGGTGCGAGGTGCGGAATCAGGGTTTGCAGGCGCGTGGCGTCCTTTTGCGTGGTAACGGCCAGTGCCGGGCGGGCATCGGGTAACATGCCGTCGAGCAACTTTTGCCATGCCTGGTTGATGCGCAGGGCATCTTTCACCGTGAACGCATGGTGGTCGGCAAATGAAAGCGTCGTGACGTTTTGCGCACCGCTGTCGCTGATATAATTTACCAACGGAAGCGGATTGGCAATGCCGGCAATGAGCAGCACGCTGCGGCCTGCATAGCTGCAGGGTTCAGGCGCAGCATCGGGGCCGTTATTGCCGGTCAACACGGTGCTATGCGCATCGAAGGGTTGCGGAGCGGCATACTGTATGTGGCTGTAGAACAAATGTTGCCCTTCCTCCACCGGAAGTGCCGGGCGTTCACTGCCCACGCAT
>FR901745.1:2473-11884 GCA_000437675.1 Prevotella sp. CAG:891 | reverse complement strand
GGTGGTCGGTGGTGTAAAGCCGGTGTGCATCGGTGAGTAAAATGTTGAGTCCGGCCCTTACGTAGCGGTGCTGAAAGGCATCGTCGAGCACAATGACCTGGGGCGGATTGGGCAGGGCCATCAGTTGGCGAATGCCGATGACGCGCTTTTCGGCCACGGCCACTTGGGCAAAGGGGCAGTTTCGGCTTATCTGAAAGGGTTCGTCGCCGATGTCGGCCGCCGTGTGCTGCGGATTGGCGAGCAAATAGCCGCGCGTTCGGCGCCCGTAGCCGCGCGAAAGCATGGCCACGCGGTAACCTTGTTCGTGGAGCAAATGCAGCAGGTATTCGACGTGGGGCGTTTTGCCCGTGCCGCCCACTGCAATATTGCCCACGCAAATGAGGGGTACCCCGAAACTTTGGCTTTTGAGCAGGCCATAATCGAAAAGTTGGTTACGCACGAACACGACCAGACCCCATAACAGCGAAAGGGGGGCAGTGAAAACAGATAACAGATATTTCAATTTACAGACTTACTGAAAGTTAGGAACATAGAACATACGTGCTTGCAGCACATTGTGCTTGTCGTAGGTGCTGACGAAACGCAAGGGTTCGTAGTAAACACCCAGGGCGCTTTGCAGCTTTTCTTCGAGGTAATCGCGTTGGGTGGTTTCGTTCATCAACTGTTCGAACCACGGAGTTTTGGCAGGGAAAGTGCAAATGGCGTAATCCTGTAATTTGGCTCGTTTGGCGGCTTCGGCCACAGCATCGTTGAGCGTGCCGAGTTTGTCGACCAGTTTAATTTTCAAAGCCTGATTACCCGTCCACACACGTCCTTGGGCAATTTTATCAACCTGTTCGGGCGTCATTTTGCGTCCGTCGGCCACGCGCTTCAGGAACAGGCGGTAACCGCGGTTCACATAATTCTGCATGGCAGCCGATTCAGCTGCGTTGAAGCCGCGTCCCATGGCTCCGAAATCCGACGAAACATTGGTTTTCACCACGTCGAAGTGCAGACCGAGTTTGTCGGTCAGCAGTTCCGAGGCATCGGGCACCATGCCAAAAATGCCGATACTGCCAGTAAGCGTGGTTTTGTCGGCCACAATGTAGTCGGCACCGCACGACAGGTAGTAACCGCCCGAAGCAGCCATGCCGCTCATCGACACTACCACCGGCTTTTTAGCCTTGAGCTGCTGCACGGCGCGCCACATCTGTTCCGAGGCATATGCGCTGCCGCCGCCCGAATTGATACGGAGCACCACGGCTTTCACGCTCTCGTCTTTGGCCAGTTTGTCAAGGTCGCTCACTACCTTCGAGCCCACAATTTCGCTTTGGGTGCTATTCAGCGGGCTTTGGGTCGAAACGTCCACAATAGTTCCTTCGGCATAGTAAATGGCAATGTCGTTGCTCGACGAAGCAGGCACATCGAGTTTTGCCAGTTCGGCGGGCGATATAAAGTTTACCTTGTCCTGCTGGCTGAGTTTCTGCAGTTTGGTGCGCACCTGGTCGATATAGGTCAGTTCGTCCACCATTTTCAGACGCACATAGTCGTTGGCTTCGGCAAACGTCACATAGCGGTCGGCAAAAGCGTTCAAGCTGTCGGTCGAAATTTTGCGCGAAGCCGACACATCCTGACAGAAGTGCTGCCAAATGTCGCCGATAAACGACTGAACCTGTTGGCGGTTCGGTTCGCTCATTTCGGTCAAGATATAGGGTTCAACGGCGCTCTTGAATGTGCCCACTTTGAACACTTGCATTTTCACGCCCACCTTTTTCATCAGGTCGGTAAAGAAAATGGGCTGCGAAGCGATACCGTGCCAATCGAGCATACCGCTGGGGTTCAGCCACACTTTGTCGGCAGCCGAAGCCAGATAGTACGAGCCTTGAGTGTATTGGTCGGCATAAGCCACAACAAACTTTTTGCTTTGTTTAAAGTCGACCAATGCCTTACGGAGTTCTTCGAGCGAGGCAAAGTCGGCGCTGAGCAATCCGCCTTCGAGGTAGATGCCCTTGATTTTATCGTTGGTCTTGGCCACTTTAATGGCTTTGAGCAAATCGTCGAGTCCTTGCGAAGCCAAGGCTTTGTTTCCCATCAGTTCGGCAAAGGGGTTTTC
Source organism: Prevotella sp. CAG:891 (assembly GCA_000437675.1). Classification (GTDB taxonomy): domain Bacteria; phylum Bacteroidota; class Bacteroidia; order Bacteroidales; family Bacteroidaceae; genus Alloprevotella. The sequence continues at coordinate 9,792 of FR901745.1, read as the reverse complement.
GGTTACACGTTCCGACACCGTGCCGTTCAGTTCAATGCGCAACACGCTGCCATCGCTGACCGTAGGTTGCGTATCGCTGGTAGCCATGATGGAGAAAAACATAATCAGGCTCATGATGCCCATGAATGCCGTTACGCAGATAAAGCCTACGATGGTGGCTAATACATACTTAAAAAATTCCTTCATAATTGCTGTTTTTGGGGTTTGGGGTTGAAAGGGATTGAAAAGGTTTTGAGCGGCGGTTGCCGTTCGTCCTATCCATTAGACAACCCTCGGGCGTGTTTTACTACAAAAAACGGGATATTTTATCAGAAATTCTGAAGCAAAACACTTTATTTCTTAAAGGTCCACTTCCACCTCAACCGGGCAATGGTCTGACCCATAAATGTCTGTATGGATTTTAGCTCCTGTCAACTGGGGCTGAAGTCTGTCGGACACCAGGAAGTAGTCGATACGCCACCCCGTGTTCTTTTCGCGTGCCTTGAAGCGATACGACCACCACGAATAGATATCGGTTTGGTCGGGATAGAAAAAGCGGAACGTATCGGTAAATCCGTTATCGAGCAAACAGCTGAATTTTTCGCGTTCCTCGTCGGTAAATCCGGCATTCCGGCGATTAGTCTTGGGGTTTTTCAGGTCAATTTCCTGATGGGCCACATTCATGTCGCCACACACCACCACGGGCTTTTCGGCATCTAGTTTCTTCAGGTAGTCGCGGAAAGCATCGTCCCACTCCATGCGGTAATCCAGGCGGCGGAGTCCGTCCTGCGAGTTCGGGGTATAAACGGTTACGAGGAAAAAGTTGTCCATTTCGAGCGTAATCACGCGGCCTTCTTTGTCGTGTTCTTCGATGCCCAATCCGTAAGCCACGCGCAAGGGTTCGTGGCGCGTAAAGATGGCGGTTCCCGAATAGCCTTTCTTTTCGGCTGAGTTCCAGTACGACTGATAGCCATCGAAGGCAATGTCTAATTGTCCGGGCTGCATTTTGGTTTCTTGCAGACAGAAAAAGTCGGCATCGAGGTTGGCAAATATTTCGCGAAAGCCTTTGCCGTCGCAGGCGCGCAGTCCGTTTACATTCCAGGATATGAATTTCATACGTGCAGTCTGTTTATATTATTGACAAAAGGGGCGGCTATGCACCAGTCACCCCGCCCAATCATGGGGCAGCAACTACTAAAAATAGCGAATTACTTATGGCAAATATACCAACTAATTACGAGATGCAACCGAATCTCTTAATTTTTTAGTAACTTTGCTGCCGCAAAATCTACTTGCAAACCTATTTGCACCGCTTGGTTTTCCTTCCCTTTATATATATATGCGTGATACACACAGATTATATATATGCGTGATGCACACAGCGTATTTATATAGGGAAGCATAATGGCTTTTACCCACTCACAAACGACATTTTTTTCATGAAACACCTCATAGCCCTCGCCTTTTTCATGCTTTTTGCAGGCATCAGTGCCCTGGCACAGCCCAAAATGCAATTCGACCAAACCACCGTGGAATTAGGCACGCTGCTTTGGCACAGCCCGCGCACCGCCACCTTCACGGTAACGAACAAAGGCACTGCCGACCTCATTATCAAAGACGTTCACCCCGACTGCGGCTGTACGCTCGTTAACTGGACGCGCACGCCCATCGGACCGGGCAGCACGGGCACCATCGAGGCTACCTACGATGCCGAAATGCTGGGTCATTTCACCAAGGGACTGGCTGTTTACACCAACCTCGACTCCATTCCGCATTACCTGAGCATCATGGGACAGGTTTCGATGACGCAAGCGGAGCCTTCGGTGGAGTTTCCTTTTAAAATAGGCGACTACTTTCTGAGTACCGACAACGTGGAGTTCGACGACGTGAACCGCGGCGAACAACCGGTGTTTGCCCTGCAGATTTTCAACTCGGGCAAAAAAACTTACCGTCCGGAACTCATGCACCTGCCTAAATACCTTACGGCTGTGGCCGACCCCGACGTGATTCGCCCCGGACGCATGGGCCGCATGCTCATCACGCTCAACAGCGACGAACTGCCCGCCATGGGACTGACGCAAACGAGCATTTACCTGAGCCGCTTCATGGGCGACCGTGTGAGCAAGGAAACCGAAATCAACGTATCGGCCACCCTGCTTCCTGAATTTAAGGAAATGACTTCGGCCCACGGCGCACACCCGGTAGTCGAAATAGACAGCACGCACATCACCCTCGGTCCGCTCGACAAAAAGAACAAGGCTTCGGGCGAACTCGTGCTCCGCAACACGGGCAATGCGCCGCTCATTATCAGCGCGCTGCAGGTGTATAACCCGGGTATCAGTGTCAGCTTGAACAAGCAGAAAATCAAGCCGGGCGACGAGCAGAAACTGAAAATCAGCATCAATGCCAATAGCTCGTACTTCAAAGGTCGCCGCCGCATTCTGCTCATCACCAACGACCCGAAAAATGCCAAAATGGTCATCGATGTCACGGTGAAAACTTCTGAACCGCAAAAATAACTTCCGACGCTAACCCAATGACCGGGGCAATGAATTTACTCCGCACACAGCCCGATTTCGCACGCTTACAACCAGCGTCTGGAAAACAAATACAAAATAAAGATGCAAAAAAATCGTTCAATATTTGGTTAAATTAAAAATAAGACGTAATTTTGCATCGCAATCGGAAAGTAGCGCAGTTGGTAGCGCACTACGTTCGGGACGTAGGGGTCGGGCGTTCGAGTCGCCTCTTTCCGACACAACCGAGGTAAATCGCCTGATTTATCTCGGTTTTTATTTTGTCCGAAAACGAACAAAGCAGCAAAGCCCACTCTACACCATGAAACTGCAGTAACGCTCTGGCGCAATGCAAAAAATCAACAAGCGTGCCTATTCCGTTACAGAGACAAGACACCTCAACCTCTGTGAAGTTGCCTATTTTTTTTGATTTTTCTGCATAAAACTCCGTGCCAGTGTGCAAGATTTCAGTTTAATGCTGTTATATATACAACAGAAGTGCTGAACAACCTGCCAACCAACGGCAACTTCCCGGCTGTTTGAGTGAGCTACTGCAAGCAAAATGTGATAGACATAATGACTGAAGAACAACTCACAAAGGGCCTGCAAGCAGGCGACAATTTGGCACGCAAGGAGCTTTACGAGCGTCTTGCAGGGCAAATGTTGTCGTTATGCCGCCGTTATGTGGGGCAAAGCGACGAAGCTGAGGACTTGCTGCACGACGGATTCCTGCAAATTTTCAGTCAGATTGGCAAATTCACCTGGCGTGGCGAAGGCACGTTGGCTGCATGGGTGCGACGAGTCATGACAAACCATGTGCTCAGCGCCCTTGAAAAGGAAAAACGATTGGCCACAGACGACATAGACGAAGTGCCCGACATGGGAGCAGACGACAACGATGCACCTCCCGACATCAGCACCGACGTTATCATGCAGCTCATTGCCGAACTGCCCACCGGCTACCGCACCGTGCTCAACCTCTTCCTGGTTGAAGGCTGGAGCCACGCCGAAATTGCCGAAAAACTGAATATAAAGGAAAGCACTTCGGCTTCGCAGTACCTGAGAGCGAAGAAATTACTGAAAGACAAAATTCTGAATTACATCAATCTGAACGACTTATGAACCACCTCGATAATTGGGAAGATAACCTGCGACATAGGTTGTCCGATTTCCGGACGCCTCCTCCCGCCATGGGGTGGGAAAAACTCGAAAAGGCACTCAACGAACTTCCCGTTGCTCCGCCCGTGCCGTCGAGCAAGCCTCGGCCCTTTTACCTGCGTCCCTGGTTTGTCAGCACGGCTGTTTCGGCAGCCGCATGCCTTACCGTGGCCTTGCTGCTGCAACCGAACGAACCGCTCACCCAGCATGCTGCACAGCAAGTGGCGTCAGTGGTCAAACAACACGAAGCGCCCAAGCCCACGCACCGGCCAACGGTTGCCCAAAAGGTTTCCGCACCCGCAGCTGCTTCAGCCCCTACCCTGGCACACAGCGCCAAACAAGCTGCGCCCAAAGCTGCCACGCCCGCCCCCTGCCGCATGATGCCGCAACCTGCCGGCGAAACTGCCGACCAACCTGTTGACGTAGCTCGGCTCAGCCACTCCGAAACAGCTGACACCACAGCGCAAACGGCTGCCGACGCACCACAAACCGATGCACCAGCGCCGTACTCACAGGACAGACAAACCCGAAGTTCACACTTAAATCGCACACACAGCGGACACGCCGTTTTTCGCCGTGCTCGCCCAATGCCTTCGTTGCAGCGCCACACCAACCACACACCTCTACTCGCGGTCAACGCCCTGGTTCATCCTGCCAACCGCATGAGCATGAACGGCTACATGGCCAAAAGCCTCGACTACTCGTACAGCAACAGCCCGAACGGATCGGGCAACAATGACTGGGACTTGGTGGTAGCCGAAAACCTGAATCGCGAAGTCAACACGCGCATCAATCACCATGTGCCTTTTCAGTTTGGTTTAAACATAGCCATTCCCATCACTCAAAAATGGTTTGTCAGCACCGGACTCACCTATACGCGCCTTACCACCGACATCACCTCAGGTTCCGACGCTTCGTACTTCGTCACCGAGCAGCGGTTGCACTACGTAGGCATCCCCATACAAGCGGGCTACACCATCTTCAGTTCGCGTCCGTTCAATGCCTACGCCACAGCCGGATTTCAAATTGAAAAATGCGTAAGCGGCACGCAAAGCACCACATACAGCATTGATCAATCCTATCGTTCTTCATCGGCCTACCACAATAAGTTGGGCCGCGGCCTTTGGCAAGCATCGTTCAATGCCTCAGCCGGTTTGCAGTTCAACGTCACACGCAACATAGGTTTGTACTTTGAGCCTGGTGTAAGTTATTATGTGTCCGATGGCAGTTCGTTGCCGTCCATCCGTCACGACAAGCCGTGGCAGTTCAGCATGCAAGGCGGTTTGCGCTTCAGTTTTTCGGCCAAACCCTGACGCACGCCATCTTATTCACGTTGCCTACTTCCCCCAGCTGTACGCAACGTACTTCCCTTCGTGTCCGACACCTGCACCCTGCAAGTGTCGGACTTTTTTTGGGCTATATCACTTCGTCCTCGCGCAACATAGCGCGCATGGCAAATGCGTAGTTTCATGTTTAACAAACGACAAGGGGGGGGCTTACATCATCCGCCTGCTCCGCCCTCATGCTTTAGTGGCGACACGCTCCCCTTTGCTCCTTATGTTAAATACCCAAGGTTTGCATTTGTGAAATTAAATCAAAAGAACACGCCCGTTGTTTGCTATGCTTGCAGCGATTTGAGACACGCGGCGGGCTATACTTGAAATTTACTCCGCGATTCTTGAAATTAGTTCCGAGCTTGTTGAAATTAGTTCCGAGCCTGTTGAAATTAGTTCCGAGCTTGTTGAAATTAGTTCCAAGCTTGTTGAAATTAGTTCCAAGCTTGTTGAAATTAGTTCCAAGCTTGTTGAAATTAGTTCCAAGCTTGTTGAAATTAGTTCCAAGCTTGTTGAAATTAGTTCCAAGCTTGTTGAAATTAGTTCCAAGCTTGTTGAAATTAGTTCCAAGCTTGTTGAAATTAGTTCCAAGCTTGTTGAAATTAGTTCCAAGCTTGTTGAAATTAGTTCCAAGCTTGTTGAAATTAGTTCCAAGCTTGTTGAAATTAGTTCCAAGCTTGTTGAAATTAGTTCCAAGCTTGTTGAAATTAGTTCCAAGCTTGTTGAAATTAGTTCCAAGCTTGTTGAAATTAGTTCCAAGCTTGTTGAAATTAGTTCCAAGCTTGTTGAAATTAGTTCCAAGCTTGTTGAAATTAGTTCCAAGCTTGTTGAAATTAGTTCCAAGCTTGTTGAAATTAGTTCCAAGCCAGTTTTAACAAGTTTGGAACTACTGATAACCAACACTTTCAGAATCACCACAACCTTGATTTCGCGCCCGCGTGTTTCGCACTGAAAAACGCATTGACAGCCCCTTTGATTTTTTACATTTATTCGTATTTTTGTTAAAACTGAAACGAGCATCACAAACGCGGAACTGATTGCAAGTACTACGGATTGCGCAACCTCCCAACGCGAATTGCTTTTCTTTTATAGGAAATGCCTGCTTTGGAGAACGCACAAACAAAGTACAGACCGTAAAACCGCATTTCAGAAGCCTTGAAACCTGATGCCAACGACGCGCAACAAGCCATTGACAAGGATTCTTCATTTTTTTCGCCCAATATCATTTTTCCATAAAGCATTGATTTTCAATCGGTTCATGCAATGCGTCATGGTGTACTAATAAAATATTACACCTAAATCGTTATTTTTTTCCCGAATTTCTTGCATAGTAAAAAAAAACCACATACTTTTGCGATGTAATATTAAAGTAATACACCATTACACTTAATGAATCAGCGCATCGAAAGAGCGCGTGCCGACAACGATGCGTCACGGACTTCGGAGCGCAACCTTACAAACGAAATATTCACCATCAAACCCTTTACCTGTTATGATAAACATTGATCAAATCAACTTCAGCTATCACCGGCGACTGGCTCCGGTACTCTCGAACTTTAGTTTAACCATCGAACCCGGACGCATCTATGGATTGCTGGGCAAAAACGGTACGGGCAAAAGCACGCTGCTCTACCTGATGGCGGGATTGCTCCGTCCGCAGCAAGGACATGTGCAGTTTACCACCGAAGACGGAAACCTGACGCTCGAGGCGAGCGAACGACGACCGGAAATGCTGTGCGAAACGTTCTTCGTGCCCGAGGAATTCGATTTGCCAAACATTCCGCTGAAACGCTACGTCGACCTGAACGCACCGTTTTATCCTAAGTTCAGCCACGAAATTCTGAACCAATGCCTCACTGACTTTGAACTTCCGCAGAATCTGCACCTCGGTGCACTGTCGATGGGACAAAAGAAAAAGGCATTCATGAGTTTTGCGCTGGCCACAAATTGCCGCTTGCTGCTGATGGACGAACCGACGAACGGACTGGACATTCCGTCGAAAAGCCTGTTTCGCAAAGTGGTGACGCGCCACCTTACCGACGACCGCACGCTGATTATTTCGACACACCAGGTGGCCGACGTGGCCATGCTCATCGACCATGTGCTGATGCTCAGCGAAAGCCAGCTGCTGCTCAATCGCCCGGTGAGCGAAATCAGCCGGGTGCTACGCTTCGAAGAACGTCCCATCGGGGCCGACATCAGCGATGCACTCTACGTGCAACCCTCCATTCAGGGCAACGCGCTGATTACGCTGAATCACTGTCCGGACAATGAAACGCCGGTGAATCTGGAACTGCTATTTAACTGTGCACAATGTGGCAAACTGCCTGCT
>FR901745.1:0-2442 GCA_000437675.1 Prevotella sp. CAG:891 | reverse complement strand
TGAACTGCTGTAAATAACTGGCCGCCGTTTTTACGTTGTACAGCCTCATCACTTAATCTTTTTGCAACAATGAAAAATTTTGATATGACCCGCTTTGGTCGCTTACTGAAACTCGACCTTCACCAATACTGCAAAACCTATTTGAGCTTTACGGCCGGTTGCCTGATAGCCCACTTCATCGGGCAGTTTCTGGTGTTCAAAATAGCCAACCTATCCGCCGTTCCCGTTCGCGGTAATGACCTTGAATACCTCGTGCTCAGTTCGTTCATGGCCTTCGGCATCACCAGCTGTTTGCTGCTGCTCATCGGTTCGTCGCTGCTGTGGAACAATCTCAAAACAAAGGAGCAGCGCATTGCCTACTTCATGATTCCGGCCACGAACACCGAAAAGTACCTGTCGCGTTTGCTCATGTGTACGGTAGGCGTGTTTGTGATGAACCTATTGTCCTTTTTTGTGGCCGATTTGCTCCGCCTGCTCTTTTTCATCACTGCCGACTTGAACATCGGTTTGGGCTATGCTGCTTATTGCAGCGAAATGGCCGAAAACGGCGCCAACTTTATCCGAGGCATCAACATGTTCATCGACGAGGCCGGCTACGCCTGGCTGTTTAGCATGGTGATTTCCGCCATTTCCTATCTCGCATGGTTCTTGTTTGGCTCGGCCATATTCCGCACCTATGCCTTTGTCAAGACCTGGCTGCTCATTATGTGCATCAGCACGGTGACCTTCGCTTTGTTCAACGGCACTATCATGCTCATGACCATCACTACAACCGATTCAATGAAAGACCTCAACACGATTCTCTGGGTGCAGAATGCAGTGAACACTGTGGTGTCGGTTGTCTTCGTATGGCTGAGCTACTACCTGTTCAAGCGCATGACGGTGATTCCCCGTAAATTCTTCTAACCCCCTTTATTTGCTTACATCATGACATTCAAAGACGGACAACCCATTTACCAGCAAATAGCCGAACGATTGGCCGACGAGGTGCTTTCGGGAGCCTATCCCCCCGAAACGCGGGTTCCGGGTGTACGCGAATACTCTGCACTGCTCGAAGTAAACGTGAACACCACGGTCAAGGCCTTCGACCTCCTGGCGCAGCGCGGCATTATCTACGCACGACGCGGCATGGGCTACTATGTGGCGAACGATGCCACCCAACTGATTCTGACCGAAAGGCAAAAGGATTTTCGCGAACAAGTGATGCCCGACTTCTTTATGCGTATGCTGCAACTGCACATCAGCATGGACGACGTGGAGGCGGCTTTTCGGCAATACAAGGAAAAAATGAACCACGCAAGTGGTGAACACGCATTAAATATTGACGCACTATGATTACAGTAGCCATCACCCTGTTCTCGCTGTTTGTTCTGTCGTTCAAACGCCTATTTTTGCGTTAAGTTCAACGAACAGCATTTTCTGCTTTCATAACCGATGAGTAGATATGAAGCAGATGTTGAAAATTAGTTTATACTTACAGAGTGGTTCAAAAAAAATGAGCATTTTATAGAACCACCCGACAAAAAAAAACCGCAACACTTTTGAAGGTGCTGCGGTTTTTCTGTATTTCATACCGCCCTCCCTTGCCCTTTGTGAGGCAAAGAGGCGGCGGAAAAGTGCAAACCCGAGGGGGCAATAAGTTCATGAAGTTTAGCGCATGTAGCTGCGCAAAGCGGCTGCGGCCAGTTGCGCATCGCGCTCCGCTTCGAGCTGGGCTGTGCGCGCATCATAGTAGAACGAGGTTCCGAGCAAGTAATCCATCACCGAAATCTGTCCCTCGGCCAGTGCGCGGTCCAAGAGTTCGGCATTGGCCGTCAAAGCAATCTGCTCGTTGAGTCGCTGCGCCGTTTCGAACAAACTTTGCGCCGTGGCATAGCGTGTGCGAATGTCGGCCCCGAGTTGCGTTTGCACATCAGCCAAGTCGAGTTCCGACACCTGCCGTTCCATTTTGCGCTGTTTCACTTTGGTGCGGCTGTTTCCCCAAAGCGGAATGCTCACACCCAGCGTCAGTCCGCTGTAACGCGAATCCTTGACATATTCGCCCGAAAAGCCCACACTCAGCGTAGGCCAGGCTTCGCTTTTCGTCACCCGCAGCTGTTCGGTGCGCTGCGTCAATGCAGCCTTGCGCGCCACCACTTCAGGGTGTTGCTCGGTGGCATACTCCAGCATGCGCTGAATGTCGGGCAGCGAATCGGCCGCGTAAAGCGTGTCGGTGCAGTAAATGGGCATACCGCCGTTGAGTTTTTGCAAATTGAGCGTCACCTCGTTGCGCTCGGCCTCAGCCTTTTGCAAAGCCGCCAGCGCCACCGAAGCATTAAGTTTCACCTTGTTCACCTCCAGGCGGTTGATGTCGCCCTCGCTGAACTTGCGTTCGTAGGCAGCCGCCAAAGCATCGGCCTGCACAGAACGGCGGTGAAGTTCGCTACACAGTTTGTTGAGATA
>FR901744.1:1710-72163 GCA_000437675.1 Prevotella sp. CAG:891 | reverse complement strand
AATGGGCTTTTTAAGGGACGACTATTTAAGAACTATTACTAATAAATAATTTAAAAACAAAGCTGTAATTGATTCACCAAACAAACATCTGGCAGCCATCAGAACTCAGTTATGCGAAAATTTTCTCATCCGATAAATTAGAAAAATTCAGCCCTTGTTTCTGCCCCATTAACGCATGTACAACCCCTTGTAGGTTTAACACATTTCTAAATGAATCTAAAATCCAGCATTCAGTTTTTCTATTCAATTCAAGGCAAAACAATCATTTTCCCAATTGACTTTGCGTTATTCATAAAATATTGATTATCAATAGTTCCACGATTATTAAAACAAAGCCGAAACTAATTCAAACTAGCTCGGAACTAATTTCAACTGGCTCGGAACTAATTCGGATAATCGCGGAGCAAATTTTGACAAGATGCTATTCCCGTATCCAAACAGTCTGTACACCTATGGTATTAAAAGAAAGTATCATTAATCTAATTTCACTTTTTAGACATACAAACGATTAACGCTTCACCATCTAGTGCACTCATAAACTCTGCTTCAACTTATAAAAAAACAGGAACGCAGGTATGTATGCTCCGTAAAATACTACTGAGCCCAAAAACATCAGAGCTTGTGAACTACATAAAAAGGCAATATGATAATATAACACTATCATATTGCCAAAAACTTATAGAGTTGAATTTAATGCTTAAAACTAAAGCAGATTTTCAAGTTACGGATAGGCTTACTAAATTGACTAAAGTTTGTTAATCCTCTTTTTCAATTACATCCACCTTTCGCAACACAACTGCTGAACGAGCTGGGATATAGAGTTTGAGCCAGCCCTTTCCATCACGTTTTAGAAGTGGATCGAAATTTGTAAAATGACGGATAGAGTCATCCGAAAGTCCATTTCCGCCATAATTTTCCGAGTCTGTATTCAACACTACGTCGTACGCTCCTTCTGGTACCATGAATCCATAACCTTCATAGGAGCGAATTGGAGAAAAGTTAAATACAAACAGCAATGATCCGCGAGCATACGCCAATATCTGATCACCATCGTTGTGCCATATTTCTTGAACCGGATAATCACGAATGTCAGAAACTGAACGAAGCAGTTTAATCATATCATGATCAAAGTCGCCCAAGTAATGATAGCAGAGTTCTTTATTATCTACTAAATTCCATTGACGGCGAGCATATTTATAGCTCCATCCATTTCCTTCACGCGGAAAATCAATCCATTCTGGATGACCAAATTCATTACCCATAAAATTTAGATATCCGCCATTGATGGTTGAAGCAGTCACCAAGCGTATCATCTTATGTAATGCAATACCACGATGTACGGTTCCATTTTCGTCGCCTTTTTTAAAGTGCCAATACATATCGGCATCAATAAGACGGAAAATCAAGGTTTTATCTCCGACTAATGCCTGATCGTGGCTTTCGCAATAAGAGATAGTACGTTCATCTGCGCGACGGTTTGTTACTTCCCAGAATATTGAAGATGGTTTCCAATCTTCATCGCGTCGTTCTTTGATAGTCTTGATCCAATAATCAGGGACATTCATAGCCATGCGATAGTCGAAACCATATCCACCATCTTTGAATGGAGCTGCCAGGCCTGGCATTCCGCTTACTTCTTCAGCAATCGTGATTGCTGAAGGTTTCACCTCGTGAATCAGTAAATTAGCCAATGTCAGATAACAAATGGCATTGTCATCTTGATGTCCATTGAAATAATCTCCATAACCACAGAAAGTTTCGCCTAGACCATGACTGTAATACAGCATTGAAGTTACTCCATCAAAACGGAAGCCGTCGAATTTATACTCCGTAAGCCAATATTTACAATTGGAAAGCAGAAAATGTAGCACTTCATTTTTACCGTAGTCAAAACAAAGACTATCCCAGGCCGAATGCTCATGGCGATCACCAGGATAGAAGAACTGATTTGGATCACCTGCATAGTTACCCAAGCCTTCCACTTCGTTTTTCACGGCATGACTATGAACTAAATCCATAATCACTGCTACGCCAGACTTATGAGCTTCATCAATCAGCTGTTTTAGTTCGTCGGGTGTTCCAAAACGACTTGATGCTGCGAAGAACGAGCTTACATGGTAACCAAAGCTACCATAATATGGATGCTCCGCTATAGCCATAATCTGGATACAATTATATCCATCGGCTATAACACGTGGAAGTACATTCAATCTGAATTCATTGTAACTACCAACCTTCTCGGCATCCTGCCCCATACCTATGTGACATTCATAAATAAAGAGTGGCGCTTTCTTAGGTCGGAAATTAGGTTTCTTCCACTGATAGGGATTCTCAGGCGACCAAACTTGTGCGCTAAAAATCTTGGTATCTTCATCTTGAACTACTCGCTGTGCCCATGCAGGAACTCGTTCACCTTGTCCGCCATCCCAATGTACAGAGAGTTTGTAAAGATTTTCATGACGCAATGTACGTAACGGAAGTTTCAGCTCCCAATTACCAGTGCCTTCAATACGCTTAAAAGCATATTTATCTGATTCTTTCCAATCATTAAACTCGCCAATCAGATAAATAGCTGTGGCATTTGGTGCCCATTCGCGCAAAATCCATTGTTTTGCAGATTTATGCATACCGAAGTAAAGATGTCCGTCTGCAAAATCAGACAGACTGCCTTTACCCCCCGTAAGTTCGTTTTGTTTATAAAGAACATGATCGTGACGACCCTGAATTGCACTTTCAAAAGGTTCAAGCCAAGAATCATTTTTCACAATGTTCAGACGCTTAGGCTTTGTTGATTTGCGCGTTGAACGCTTGGCCGTTTTTAGCTTTGCAGAGTTCTTGACGACTTCTTCTGCATTCTTTTTGACTTTCATGGTTTAATAATTATAGGTTTATATTTATTGTTTTCTTTTTTTCAAATAGAAACACTTAAAACCGTATTACACTATTGTACAACGCGGCCATTGCTATACTCTCCTTTTTTTACCAGGTTGCCATTGGCATCATACTCCTGGTATTTTCCATGCTTCATTCCTTCACGATAGGTACAATCAATGCGAGAACCATCTTCGCGAATTTCTACGGATTTACCATCTCGCTTACCTTCACGGAACGTTCCTTTGAAACGAGCACCATTGGCAAAACGCAATGTACCTTGACCATCCATTCGGTTATTTTTCCACTCGCCATTGTACTCGTCACCATTTTTCCACTTATAAACGCCACGTCCATGCATCATGTTATGTTGCCATTGACCTACATATGTAGCCACTCCTTTCCATTGAAAAGTGCCTTGTCCACTTTGTTCTCCGTTCAAGAAACTACCAACATACGAATCACCATTAGCAAACTTAAAGGAACCTTCGCCTGTACGTTCGCCATTAACATAGTGACCTTCATACACATCGCCATTGCGGAACTTATAAATACCACGACCATCTTGCATATCGTTTTTCCAATCGCCATTGTAGGAATCTCCATCTGCATAAATGTAGAATCCCTTACCATTTCGCTGATTGTTCAACCACATGCCTTCGTATTTTGAGCCATCGTTCCAATCGAAAACTCCTTTACCCGACTTTTTATCGTCTACCCATTCACCACGGTAATAGGCACCACTCTTGTAAGTGTAGGTACCTTTGCCGTTTCGTTGATTATCTTTCCAAGAGCCTTCATATACGTCTCCATTATAATAATACATGACACCATGTCCTTCTTTACGGTTACGATACCAAAGTCCTTCGTAGCGATTATTGTTTACAGCATAGAACGTACCTCGCCCATTGCGTTCATTCTTTGTCCAGTTTCCTTCATACCGAGAGCCATCTGAAGCAGTAAAGGTTCCTTCACCATGTCGAAGTCCTTTAACAAAAGAGCCTTCATAAGTATCTCCATTTTCGTACTGAACACGTCCTTTCCCTGTAGGTTTTCCGCTCATCAACTGGCCTGTATAAATACCGCCATCTTTCAGTGTGCAAGAACCTACTACAATTTTCTGTGCAGAAGCAGAAAATGCTACTGCCAATGAGAACAGAGAAAGAATTATTGTTTTCTTCATAAAATATAAAACGTAAATGTATTACGATTCCATCATATTTCTTCAGATTACAAATATCACTTTTAGTAAGTATGCTTGTTCTGCAATAAATAGATAGAATCAATAGCTATTATTGCTCAGCGTGCTTCTGCAAGTAGGATTCCGCCTTTTGCAAATCTTCTGGTGTATCAATTCCTATAGTTTCGACATCGGTTGAAGCAACCTTTATTTTCAAACCGGCTTGCAACCAACGTAATTGCTCAAGCGATTCACATTGCTCCAAATCGCCCAATGGAAGCGAAGTAATTTGCTGCAAAGCTGCTGCACGATAAGCGTAAAGCCCTATGTGCTTAAGAAATGTATGATGCTTTGCCCAATCGCTGCGCGACACTCCACGTAAATAAGGAATGACACTACGAGAAAAATATAACGCAAATCCATCATTGCTGACCACTACCTTTGGACTGTTCGGGTTCTCTATATCCTCAATAGGTGTATCTGCTGTGAATGGTTTTACAAGCGTTGCTATTTCTGTTGACTCATCATCAAAACACTGCATAATCGAACGCAACTGCGACTCTGCGATAAAAGGTTCGTCACCTTGAATGTTTACTACTACATCTGGAGAACCTCCCATCTTTTGCATCGCTTCATAACAACGGTCTGTACCGCTTTTATGATGAACTGATGTCATTACCGCTATGCCACCGAAACGTTCTACTTCACTGTAAATTCGTTCATCATCAGTAGCTACGCATAATTGAGGGAATACTTTTGCAACACGCTCGTAAACTCGCTGTATAATTGTTTTTCCTCCTAACTGAGCCAATGGCTTAGCCGGAAAACGCGTACTTGCATAACGCGCTGGAATAATTGCCAAGAACTTTTTATCCATGTTACTACTATTTATCATTATTACAAAGGCTGATACTTAATTTTGAAAAAATATGACGCGGATTATGATGCACAAGAGTTACCAAGCACATCATAATCCAATACATACTTATTCAAAATAGTTTTCTCCGCTGCTTTTGGGCTTCGAAGTCTCGACAGGCTTTTCACCTTCAGAAGAGTGTTCTTCTGTTTCACCTTCATTTTGGTTATCACTACCATTAATAGTCGAAACTCCCGCCTTATTATGGTCATCAATTGCTTCGGGTTTTTCAAATTCGCGATTTGAATCATATCCCAACCGCTTATCTGCATAAACTCTTCGCATATACAAAGCCCAAACAGGAAGCGCTGAAGCCGCACCTTGACCTATCGAGGTTGAATTAAAGTGGATATCGCGTTCGTCACCACCTACCCACACAGAAGTTACTAATTGGGGGACACAACCTACAAACCAACCGTCAGAATTACTATTAGTCGTACCTGTTTTACCGGCAATCGGACCTTTCATGTCGTAAGCATAACGCAAGCGTCTACCAGTACCATGGTCTATAACAGCCTGCATCATATCAATCATATTGTACGCAGTTTCTTCGCTGTACACTTCATTTGTACGAGGTGCAAATTCTGCTATTACATTTCCTTGATTATCTTCGATGCGAGTTACCAGTAGCGGTGCCCTACGAATACCTTTTTCAACAAAAGCAGTATAAGCAGAAGCTAACTCAGCTGGCGTAATATCACATGTACCCAAACACAAAGACAACGAAGGCTGCATGTTATCATTGGCTACACCCAGGTCATGCAAGTCACGCACAAGGCCTTGTCCTGTCGGGTCAATTTGATACATCAACCCTGCTGTAACCCAGTTATTCGATTGACTTAAACCCCATTTCAATGTAACCATGTCGCCATAACGTGCATGACTACCATTTCGCGGACACCAGTCACCATACGAACGCTGCACATTCAGTATTGTGGTATTGGGAGTCATTCCTCCTTGAAGCCCCATTGCATAAACAAAAGGTTTCATTGTTGAACCGATTTGGCGTCGGCCAACCAATGCCATATCATATTGGAAATGCGTAAAATCCAAACCTCCAACATAAGCTTTAACGTGTCCGGTTTTGGGATCCATTGAAACCAATGCAGACCGCAAGAACTTCTTGTAGTACAAGATTGAGTCAATGGGAGTCATCAGCGTATCAACATCACCATGATATGTAAAGACTGTCATAGGCACCTTCGTTCTGAAAGATTTTTCGATTTCTTCCTCAGAAGCACCCCCGGCCTTCAACATCCTATAACGATCAGTCTGGCGCATTGCATGCTTAATACGCTTTCTAACCTCCTTTTGCGACAAATTCATACTGTAAGGAAAGTTGCTCGAACGTCGACGTTCAGTTTCAAACATAGGTTGCAACTTCTTTCCGACATGACGTAACACAGCTTCCTCTGCATACTGCTGCATACGTGAATCTATCGTTGTAAAAATCTTTAAGCCATCGGTATAAATATCATAATTTTCACCATTACGCTTATAGTTTTTCTTACACCATCCGTACAGAGGGTCATTAGCCCACATTACAGAATCTTCATAATACTGCTGACGTTGCCAATCATGATATTTGCTAGGATTTGGCTTTTCGGCCATCATGATACGTCGCAAATATTCGCGAACATAAGCGCCAAGTCCTTCTTTATGATCGATTCTATGAAAATTCAATTTCAAGGGTTCTTCGCTCAATGTAGCGTATTCCGATTCGCTCAAGCTACCCGCTTTCACCATTTGTTGCAACACAACATTACGTCGCTGTCTGCAACGTTCCGGTTCTCTTACAGGGTTAAAATAAGACGGGTTTTTACACATACCAACCAAAGTCGCACATTCTGTCAAGCTAAGGTTCTTAGGTGATTTTCCGAAATAAACATTAGCAGCTGTTTTTATTCCCACTGCATTATGAAGAAAATCAAAATAATTCAGGTAAAGCGTCAAGATTTCTTCTTTAGTGTAGTGTCTTTCCAACTCAACAGCAATAACCCATTCGATGGGTTTTTGCATCAATCGCTGCAGAGTGGTTGAGGCTGTAACAGAATATAGCTGTTTTGCTAATTGTTGTGTTATGGTACTACCACCACCAGCTTCTTTATGTCCTAACAATCCTCGTTTGATGATGGCACGTCCTAAGGCACGACTATCAATACCTGAATGATCATAAAAACGCACATCTTCTGTTGCCACTAAAGCATCAAACATGTGTGATGATATGCTATCATAGCCTACAAACACTCGATTTTCATTTCTCGACCAAGTACCCATAAGCCTACCATCTACACTTATCACCTGAGAAGCATATTTACTGATAGGACTTTGCAATTCAGCGATTGGTGGCATATAACCAATCCAGCCACGCTTGATACTATATACACCTATGGCACAAACAACACACAAGAGTGTGAAGCAAAACCAACATAAGACAATAATCTTTTTTCTCATATAAAATATATAGGCATGTATGCTAACGAACAAATAAGTCTTAATAATCACAAGGACTCAAATGTACAACATACAACATCACTAAATTCAAAAGGTTACGCGCGTTACATCATACAGATGTATTGACAGATAATGCCTGCGCTTGCAAACTTACAAAAAACTTTCGACTTCAGCACACATCATAGAAGCTAAGTATGATTACCAACTGATTTCCATACCATCATACCCCATATAAACATTAGAGGGAAGACACCGCTCCACGTCTACATACGTTCCAAGTTCATGCGATGCATGAATCAAATAACTGCGTTCTGGTTGTAAGTTTCTTATTAAATCCAAAGCTTCATTCAGAGTCTGATGCGAATGATGATTTTTATGTCTCAAAGCATTGGCAACTAATACTTTTAAACCTTTTAGTTTATCTAATTGATCATCTTCCATGGAACTCATATCTGTAATGTATGCCAT
This sequence comes from Prevotella sp. CAG:891, assembly GCA_000437675.1. Lineage (GTDB taxonomy): Bacteria > Bacteroidota > Bacteroidia > Bacteroidales > Bacteroidaceae > Alloprevotella. The sequence continues at coordinate 64,274 of FR901744.1, read as the reverse complement.
CGAACCTATTCGAAATCCAAGAATAGGTAGCTTATCATGCAACACACGCAATGGTGTCACTCTCAAGCCTGTAGATAATTCAAAGTCTTTATTGAACTCTACAACGTGCAACACAATTTCCGGAACACCGGGATACTTATGTTCACGGAAACAATATGGTAACCGTGTTCTCAAATGCATAGCACAGCATTCATCAGCATACACGTCAATCGAACCAAACTTACAGAAAGGACGCAAGTCATCCAAACCACCGACATGATCATAATGTTCATGCGTAAGCAGCACAGCATGAATAGGGAGAAAAGGTTCATGCATCATTTGCTGGCGAAAATCCGGACCACAATCTATCAAAACACGCTTTCCATCATCAGTTTGAAGCAAGGCTGAGGTTCGCAGTCGAACATCACGCAAATCAGACGAAGTACAAACCTTACACGTGCAACCTATTTGAGGTACACCGGTACTTGTGCCTGTTCCCAATAAAGTAAGTTTAGGCATAAATATTCATCATCTTTGGATTAAATAGGATACTAAGCTTATTATTTCTACAGAATAAAGTTTACTTCAGGATGTATGTCGATTCCAAACTTTTCACGCACATCACGCTGTACAGCATTACTCAAGTTTACGATATCCTCGCCAGTAGCACCTCCTAGGTTTACAATGACCAACGCTTGCTTAGCATACACTCCAGCAGGTCCTAAACTTTGTCCTTTCCAGCCACATTGCTCTATAAGCCATCCTGCTGGAATTTTCACAGCATCTCCCATATCATAGTGAGGAATATCAGCATATTTTTGCTGCAAAGAAACAAACTGTTCTTTACTAATAACAGGATTCATAAAAAAAGAGCCAGCACTACCCAGTTCATTTGGATCGGGTAATTTACTGTGACGCACTTCCACTATAATATTTCTCAACATCTTAGCCGTCAAAGTTTTTGGAGTTATCTGTCGCGCCTGTAACTCGCGAGTCAAAGCTGCGTAGTGCAAATTAGGCTGAAAATCCAGCGACAACCGATATACCACATGCGTCACAATGTAACGTCCAAGGTATTCATGCTTAAACACACTGCTTCGATAAGCGTATTTACACTCGTTTGATTGGAATATTCTTGTTTCACCACTTTCAGAGTCAAGCGTTTCTACTTGCTCAATGTATTGTCCGGCCTCAACACCATAAGCTCCAATATTCTGCACTGCACTGGCACCTACTTCACCAGGAATAAGAGATAAGTTTTCAAGACCATAATAACCATGCTCTACACAATAAGCTACAAAGTCATCCCAATCCATACCAGCTCCTACGCGTAACCACACATGAGAATCTGTACGACGAATCTCCTCGCAGCCCAATATGCCAGAGTGTAATATCAGACCTTTAAAATCGTTCACGAACAAAAGATTGCTACCACCGCCAATATGCAGCCAACGCTGCTCCTTAAGCAAAGGTAACAACTTACGGAGTTCGTCAATCGAAGAATATTCTTGAAAATCGCGACACCACGCATCGATGCCAAAAGTATTATGATGAAGTAGTGAATACATAAGCCTATAAAATTGATTTCGATTAGTTTTAATTATCCAAACGGGCAAGCATCCAGTCTTTACCCTGACGCACAAAAGTCATAGAACATCCCATACCACCAGAAGGACTACATAAAAACAACACACGTTTGTGTGAATTCCGGTAATGCTGTCCATAATTGATGTTAGTTATCGTTCCTTTCGGTAAAGTTGGACGATAATCAGGCCACTGAGTAACATCAAGCAAGCCTTCTACTGTTTGAAAGTTATCATAATCGTAGGTTTTGAAATGAAAAGGATTTAATATGTGGCTGTTTTGGTAAGTCTTATCTGACGAAAAACGATTGTAAAAAACATAGAAATCATGGTTCGGATTATTAGCCATTGCATGCGTGTCAAGTTTTTTTAATCGCCAAACACCATTATCCTTTGCAAAATGATATTGTTTTACTCGTTGCTGATGCAAGTAAGCCCATTCTACGACAACCTGTCTGATTGTAGTATCTTTTTCTGCACTCACTGATTTTTCGCTGTCAAATATGATGGTATAAACATCCTGATGCATATACATGCAATCATACTTCCAATCATGCTTTGAAATCGGATGATTTTTTCCATCAACAAAGTTAGGCAACGGGAAGTCTATTCGTTCCAATTGAAATCGCTGGTTTCGCATGAACGAATAAACAAAGTCATCAAAAAGTCCGTCTGCTGCAACAGGCGGTTCTGGTTCTGACTGAACCTTGGAGTACAAAGAGTCCATACCTTGAGAAACCTTCGTATCATTTTTTGTTACCGAAGGCTTATTGCGCTGACAACTTGCCACCAATAAAAACAGTGCAATACTGCAAAAGATTGCTTTCATCGAAAAAATCCTTTAAATCAATTCGCAAAAATAGGGCTTTTAAGCGTAAGTTGAGGGTTCTTTGCAAAGAAATATCTATATTTGCAGATAAAATTAGCACTGAGCATGATTGTATGACCTAAAATTTGCTTTTAAGGCTCACTATTATGCAGCTATTTACACTTACAAACGCCATAATTTTAAGACAATGCCACGTATGTCGGAACTGAATCATCAAGAATCCCATTCGTGACATGACCTATAATTACACAATGATACAAGAAAAGATTCAGTCACTACTCGGGGAAGTTTCGAGCTTGACAGCTAGCGATGCCCAAGGGCTTGAAGAACTCCGAATCAAGTACCTCAGCAAGAAAGGGGTTGTGAACGATTTGATGAACGAATTTCGCAATGTTCCTGCAGACCAGAAACGCGAAATCGGTATGAAACTCAATGAGCTTAAAACTGCATTGCAAAATAAGTTCAACGAGTTACGTCAGAATTTGGCTACTCAGGAGGACGATTACACCGACTTAGACCTCACGCGTACTCCCTACCCCATCAATTTGGGTACACGCCATCCTTTGTCTATTGTCAAGGGCGAAATCATTGACATTTTCTCTCGATTAGGCTTTTCTGTAGCTAATGGTCCTGAAGTTGAGGACGACTGGCATGTGTTCTCCTCACTCAATTTTGCAGAAGATCATCCAGCACGTGATATGCAGGACACCTTCTTCATTGAGCAGCACCCCGACATTGTACTGCGTACACACACAAGTTCAGTACAAAGCCGAGTAATGGAAAATTCTAAGCCTCCTATCCGTGTAATTTGCCCGGGACGTGTATACCGTAACGAAGCTATTTCAGCACGCGCTCACTGCTTCTTCCATCAGGTTGAAGGCTTATACATCGACAAGGATGTAAGTTTCACCGACTTGAAACAAGTTTTGCTCACTTTTGCCCGTGAAATGTTTGGTGCCGATACGAAGATTCGTTTGCGTCCCTCATATTTCCCGTTTACTGAACCCAGTGCAGAAATGGACATCTCATGCAACATCTGCGGTGGTAAAGGCTGCGCATTCTGCAAGCAAACCGGATGGGTTGAAATTTTGGGATGCGGTATGGTCGACCCCAACGTACTTGAGGCCAATGGTATCGACAGTAAAATTTACAAAGGATACGCTTTTGGTATGGGTGTCGAACGCATTACCAACTTGAAGTATCAAGTTAAGGACCTTCGTCTGTTCTCTGAAAATGACGTTCGCTTCCTTGACGAGTTCATGGCTGCAAATTAAATATATTGAAGAAGGTATTCGAAATGTCTTCCTGTTTTCGAATATCTTGAAATCTTCTTGAAGTGCCCTCTTGGTTACAGATTTTTCTTTGCCGAAAAACATAGTACATTATGTTAACACAAAGAGAATATGTACCCAAGAGGGTGTTTCAGATATAAAGGGTAAAACTGAGGCACACACTTAAACCGACACAACGCTATCAACTTTACCCCATTACAGTAACTGCTTGAATCACGTCCTACGTGTCAACAAATTTTCCGATACGGACTCATACTTCATCAGAAGCATACCGTACCGTATTCAATCAAACTCCTTCCAGACACCAAACAGATGAAACAATCACATTTAGCAGAAAATGCAATCAAGCCACGATTGTTTACCCCATCCTATTGCTGTATATTAGCAGCCAACTTCTTACTCTTTTTTGGTTTTTGGATGCTTGTACCGCTACTGCCTTTCTATTTGAAAGAAAATTTTGGAGTAGGCGAAAGTGCAATCGGTGCCATTTTGGCTTGCTACACTGTATCAGCCCTTATGGTACGCCCATTTTCCGGATATTTACTCGACAGTTTTTCGCGTAAACCTCTATACATCATAGCTTACGCACTTTTCACCTCATTATTCTTTGGATACATCATTGGAGGTACGCTTACCTTCTTTATTCTATTACGCATTTTGCACGGCTTTACGTTTGGAGCTGTTACTGTAGGAGGCAATACGGTAGTAGTAGACATTATGCCCTCTGAACGCCGAGGCGAAGGATTAGGCTACTATGGCCTGATGAATAACACCGCATTGAGCCTCGGACCAATGGCCAGTTTATTCCTGCATGGCGTACTTAGTTACAAAAGTATCTTAGGAATCGGAATGTCTGCATGCCTAATCGGCTTCATTTTGACCTTATTCATTAAAACTCCTACAAAACCACGAACCAAGCGCCCTCCACTATCTCTTGATCGTTTCTTTTTAACCAAGGGCATACCGGCAGGCATCTCGCTGTTATTACTATCCATCCCTTATGGAGCTACAACAAACTTTGTAGCCATGTATGTTGAGGAAATGCACTTACCCGTTTCTTCAGGCCTTTACTTCGTATTTATGGCCATTGGCATGGGTGTTTCGCGTATATTTTCCGGCCGGTTCGTTGACAAGGGCTACATTACCGAATGTATTCATTATGGCTTTTTTCTAGTCATCTCAGCCTTTGGATTGTTAGGCGCATGTGCTTACCTCAAAGAATGCAGTCAAACAATAGCCATAGCTGCATTCTTCACCGTCCCATTTTTGCAAGGCATAGGCTTTGGCATTATATTTCCGGCCTACAATTCGCTCTACATCAATTTAGCACCCAACAATCGGCGCGCTACAGCCACAAGCACCTATCTGACATCATGGGATGTAGGTATAGGTTTAGGAATGGTTGTAGGAGGTATGATTGCTCAGTCCATCAGTTTTTCTGCTGTTTACTCCACCGGGGCTGTACTCAGCATTATATCGATGTTGATATTCGATTACATTGTTACACCACACTACAAGAAAAACAGGTTACGCTGATTCAAAAATCACCTAACGCCCTATTATATTTGCTATAAAAAAAAGACAAAGGCAAGAACATAAATATTGCCCTATTACTTGCAGTAATTCACCCTACCTATGATTATAGATTTTCGCAACTGGTTTCTACACAAGTTTCTTGAAATGGGATTAAGCGAAGGCTGGGCCATTGATATCGCAGAAATATCTTGCCTGCTATGCATCATCACCCTTGCTTTATTAGCCACATACCTACTGCAGCGCTGCCTCATCCCGTTCATCATGCGCATGGTTGAATCCACCAACACAAGATGGGATGATTACCTCATCAACATTCCCGTATTACGCGCCCTATTTCTATTATTGCCAAGCTTGCTTGCCTATCAAGTTTTACCCTATTGCGTTTTTAACGAAGCAGAACCACTTTTTCGTTGGCTGTCCCGATTCACCCAAGCCTACATAGCCTTTAGCTGTATGCAGTTGGTGATAGCATTCTTAAAGAATCTCAAGATTATTTTGACTGAGCGATACAACGAACACAACACAATAGGAATCATCCAATTCCTACGCATTATTACTGTTTGCTTAGGTGCCCTCATTATCATTTCATACATCATTGGAAGCAACCCCTTACGCATCATTGCCGGACTTGGTGCAGCAGCAACAGTCCTTATGCTCATTTTTAAGGATTTTCTGCTTGGATTAGTGGCAGGCATACAGTTATCAATGAACAACATGCTGAAAGTGGGCGATTGGATTACCATTCACAAATTAAACATTGATGGAACGGTCGAGGAAGTAAGCCTGACAACCATCAAAGTGCGCAACTTTGACAATACCATTTCTACCGTACCACCCCAAACTCTGGTAAGTGACACTTTTAAGAACTGGGACGCAATGTTTCAACATGGATTCCGTCGTGTTAAACGTGCAATATTTATAGATGTACACTCCATACGTTTTGTTGATGAAAATCTACGCAATGCTTTAAAGCAGAAAAAGTTAATCAGCAAAAATGACGAGAGCAAACAGCGTATAACCAACCTGACACTGTTCAGGCATCACATCACCAATACACTCAAAACCGATTCACACATTTCAGACAAACAGTGGATATTGGCACGTCAATTAGAGCCTACGCCCAATGGTCTTCCGCTAGAAATATGGTTTTACACCTCAGAGACCTCTTTTGGAAAGTTTGAGGACTTTGCTTCCGACTACTTGGAATACTTCATTGCCATTATGAAAGAATTCGACTTGATTCCATTCCAAACAATTTCAGGAGTTGACATACTGAAAAACAGATATGCAGTCAACTAACACTTCTTACTCGTAAACAAACCTTCAGCCCGAAGCCTCACCCATCAGCTTCGGGCTATTTTCTTACACACAGTTACGAACAGCATGGATAATAGTCTTTTATAAATGCGAATCATGATTTTTTTAACGCAAACGCCAACCCTCTCCACGAAGCATAACCTTAACACACTTTGTACTGGCAAGCATTGGCTGCTTACTACACTCATGGCGGATTTAACAACTAACTTAATAAGAGTGAAAATTCGACATTCGCCAAGTTCCTCGTTTCTGAACAAATTCAGCATGCACAGAACCGATTTTCGCGTAATTTTAATAATGCTGATTATCAGCAGTTCCAAGATTGTCAAAACTAGCTCGGAACTAATCTGAACTAGCTCGGAACTAATTTCAACAAGCTCGGAACTAATTCGGGCAATCGCGGAACTAATTTCAACAAACTCGGAGTTCTTTGATAGAACAGCCCTATCCATGACTCAAACAACGACATGCAGATGGATAATACGAGCTATCACATTTAAAAATATTTCACTTACAAGACAGATTACTGTTTAACATTTATGACGAAGATGCAGAGCAATGAGAACTTGTTCGAAAAGCTATACTGAAGTACATCCCCTGATTAAGCGAAACAAACAGATGCAGTGCAAGAACACGATGCAAAACAATAACACTTCGATAGTATTATAGAAAATAGATTTGAATGCCTACTTGTTGATAGAATTTATCGTTTCTTTCAAGACATGGTATGTTTTTCAAAGGAAATTTGATGGCAACACCTGTATGAACGAGAATATAAGCAAAATAAAAAATCAAAAATCTTTGGTTCAGCATGCTAATTCCATTAACTTTGCAGCATGACACCCCTTGATAAAATAATACTTGGCATTGACCCCGGAACCAATGTACTAGGTTATGGCGTTATCAAATTGCACGGACGCAAAGTTACTATGGAAGCGATGGGTGTAATTGATTTACGCCAATGTAAAGATACGTACTTAAAACTCGGACGCATTTACGAAAGAGTTATGGGAATAATCGATGCTTTCAAACCAGACGAACTGGCAATCGAAGCTCCTTTCTTTGGAAAAAACGTACAAAGTATGCTCAAGCTTGGACGTGCCCAAGGTGTGGTAATAGCGGCTGCAATATGTCGCGATATTCCCATTCATGAATACGCACCCCTAAAAATCAAGCAAGCTATTACAGGAAATGGACAAGCCAGCAAAGAGCAAGTTGCAGCAATGATGCAACGCATCCTGCATATTCCACAAGAAAGTATGCTTCCTTATTTAGATGCAACCGATGCCTTAGGCGTAGCCTATTGCCATTACCTGCAAAGCGGAAAGCCTGATTGCAACAATACAGTTGCACATTCATGGAAGACATTCATAAATCAGAATGCTGACCGAGTTAGACAGCAGAGATAAACAGCCAAATTCCCTTTTGTGAATCTCTGATAATTACTAACCCAACTTCGTTTATATGAAGTACATCTATACTCTGTTTTCATTTTTCGCACTCAATATTTGCTTGGCCAAAGCGCAAGTTGTCTATAACACAGTACTCGACAACGCAACACGCGTAATCAATTCGCCTACGAGTGGTTACACACAAGCGCAAATAGCAAAATTCAAATGTACAGCTTTGATCTACCTCAGAAATAAAGCATCTGAGATGTATCAAGGTGAGGAATATGTGCGGGTACTTGACACACAAGCATATTACCTGTCTGAATTTATCACTTTATTCTTCAATGAAATATTAAAGAGTAAACGTCTGAATGAAGAAAAACGAAAAGAGAAAATATTGATGTTTATGGATGCTTCTGTTTCAAATCCTCTTTTCGAGGACGCAGACGAAGACAACACCATGTCGTATATTATTAAAGGAGGTGAACTAACTCCTTTTTGCTTGAATACTGATTGGCAAAAAGCATACGCAGCTGCTCACTCTCAATTATAGTTCGCTGTTACGCAAATAAGTAAATAATTCTAACCCTTCAATACGAAAAATATATGTTCGACATTGCACTCAATGAAAAAGGATCACGCTATATGCACATTACGGAAGAGAACCTTCTGACCATCAAAAAATATGATTTATTCAATGGTTTGATAAACTCTACCGGGTATATTACCGAAAGCGACTTAGACAAATTAAAACTGAACATCCGTGCACTCATTGCCTCAAGTTCTGAAAATACAAAAGACTTACTTGATTTGTGCATCGATGTCATTTACCACGACAAGATGAAAGCATTTGGCTTAAAGAACCTCATTAGTGTATATAATAAGTGGCTGAGCCTTGTACAAGAGCATAAAGTTGAAAACGAAAGCGACTCTTTATAGAGGTGCGTGCTGTTCAACAATCAAGTCTGCTTTTTAAGCATGTAAAAGGTTTTACCTTCCTAAATGAGCACACCCGCTTAAACATCAAATAACACTCACCACACTTTCAAACTCAACTGAATGCAACTTACAGACTGGCTTCCAACTACACGCAAGGAAATGGACTTACGTGGTTGGGACGTAGCTGACATCATTATATTTTCGGGCGATGCCTACATTGATCACCCTTCGTTTGGAGCAGCCGTTATAGGTCGCTTATTGGAACATCAAGGATATCGTGTATGCATCGTTCCTCAGCCTGACTGGCATGGCGACTTCAGAGACTTTAAGAAGTTGGGGCGTCCTCGACTCTTTTTTGCCATTGCACCTGGCTGTATGGATTCCATGGTCAACAAATACACCGCCAACCGACGTTTGCGATCGGAAGATGCTTACAGTCCGGATGGCAGACATGACATGCGTCCGGAATATCCTACCATTGTATATACACACATCCTTAAAGAGCTTTATCCCGATGTACCAGTAGTACTTGGAGGTATTGAGGCTTCGTTGCGTAGAGTAACGCATTACGACTATTGGAAAGACTGCCTTCGTCCTTGCATTCTGACTGAAAGCGGTGCCGACCTCATCATTTACGGTATGGGAGAACTTCCTCTTACCGATTTGTGCAAAACGCTCAATGACAAATTACTGCATAACCGGGAGGAGGCTTTTTGCTCGGCTTCGCAATTCAATGAATTGCTCGATAAATACCCTATTCGCCAAACAGTTTCGCTACAATCAAAGAAATTGTTCAACAATCAAGTCAAACCTGACGATATTCAACTTCACTCACACGAAGATTGCTTAACAAACCGGCGGCATTTTGCCGAAAACTTCAAACACATTGAAGAAGAAAGCAACAAACTACATCCTCAAAGAATCTTACAGGAAACAGGCGACAATGTGGTCATAGTGAATCCACCTTATCCACCGATGACAACCGAACAGATTGACCAATCGTTCGACTTGCCCTATACGCGCTTACCCCACCCCAAATACAAGGGAAAACGCATTCCGGCATACGAAATGATTAAATTCTCGGTGAACATGCACCGTGGTTGCTTCGGTGGATGTGCGTTCTGCACAATTTCGGCACATCAAGGTAAGTTCATCATGAGCCGCTCCAAGAAAAGCATTTTGCACGAGGTTCAGCAAATTACCAAAATGCCCGATTTTAAAGGGTACCTTTCAGATTTGGGTGGACCTTCTGCCAACATGTATGGCATGAATGGAAAAGACAAAACACTTTGCGAGAAATGCAAACGCCCTTCATGTATCCACCCTTCTGTTTGTCCTAACCTGAATGCAGACCATCAACCTCTGATTGACATCTACAATGCAGTAGACAGCATTCCTGGCATTAAAAAAAGCTTCATCGGAAGTGGTGTCCGCTATGATTTATTGCTCCATCCCTATAAAGACGAAAAACTTCGGAAAGCAGCAAAAGATTATACGCGCGAACTCATTGTCAAGCACGTTTCCGGACGACTTAAAGTTGCCCCGGAACATACATCCGACGATGTACTCCGGCTGATGCGAAAACCATCTTTCAAACTATTCCATACATTCAAGAAAATTTTCACTCAAATCAATGCTGAGGCTGGACTTAAACAGCAGATAATACCCTACTTCATATCTTCACACCCTGGATGTACGGAAGAAGATATGGCATGTTTGGCAGCCGAAACTCGCGAAATGGATTTTCAGTTAGAGCAAGTACAGGATTTTACACCGACCCCTATGACTGTGTCAACAGACACGTGGTACTCGGGTTATCATCCTTACACGCTTGAACCTGTATTCTCTGCCAAATCACCTGCAGAGAAATTAAAGCAGCGCATGTTCTTCTTTTGGTACAAACCCGAGGAAAAGGCAAAAATCATCACCGAATTACGCCGAATAAACCGCACGGATTTGATTGACAAACTATATCCGCGAACTTCATTTGCGAACAACAACTACAAAACATTCAAACCAAAGAATAAACGCAGAAATCAAAAATAACACAACATAAGCAGGCCTATAAGGAATAACAACTACATTCTTGAGGGATGCAGGCTTAGAAACCTCAAGTTTAGCTGGACTTTTTTTTATAGTCCTGCTTATGTTTTTACAACCATTACAACACAACAACAATGAAAAATCTATTCTTAATTACACTATCTATTTTACTGTTAGCCTCTTGTGGCAAAACTCCTCAGAATGGCAACCTTGATGGTCAGTGGATCATGCAGGAAATGTATTCAAAAAAGGATGTCAACTCCACAGAATACATAAAGGCTGACAGAGCAAACCCTACCATTTGGAATGTAAGCTTAAGCATGATTTTAATTTCCACACCTGGAACCAATCACAATGGTCAAACTGGAACCACAACATGCAAAATGATTTACAAAGGAGATAAACTGTCCATTACGCACACTTTTATCCATCATCGTACAGAAGATTTGCTGATTACTGATCCGAACACTACTTGTTTGGAAAGTGTCGGCATACGAGGCAATGCCTGCGATTACCGTGTTGTAAAACTGAACTCTTCGCACCTGACATTGTGTTCATCGCGCGACAGCTTGATTTTCCGTAAAAAACATTAACAATCCTCATCTGAGTTTCTGCATAACTCAACCACAGTCTGCATTTCATGAAGCCTATCGACAGTTCATTTCATCACACAATTCAATTTTTGTTTAAGCAACTCAAAGGTCATCGTTTACAGATCACTCTTAACATCATCATTGGAGTTCTATTCGTTTTCATTGATTTGGGCTTTGTTTGGGTGACGAAATTAGCTGTCGATATTGCTACACACAACTCCCACGTAGCAACCTTGCAACAAGCATTCATACTCATGGCTTCTATCATGTTGCTGCGCATACTCCTTAGTATTTGCAGCCGTTGGATTCGTGCTGTTCTTGGTGTAAAAGCCCAGAATAATATGCGTATTCACCTGTTTGCCAGATTGCTAAACAGTAAATGGAATGCTGTACGAAATTTTCACACCGGAAACCTGACGAATAGAATTGAAAAAGATGTGACTGATGTTGTAAACTTTATAACAGAAAGCATACCCTCACTCGTCACAACCATTGTCCAGTTTCTGGGTGCCTTTTTCTTTTTGTTCTATATGGACAGCATGCTGGCCGTTATCATTGTATGCATCATTCCATTCTTCATTCTTTCAAGTAAAATCTATGTAAAAAGGATGAAACGGCTGACACATGCCATTCGAGGACAAGAAAGCAACATCCAATCGCTCATTCAGGAAACCTTACAACATAACATCCTTGTTAAAACGCTTGATTGCTTTCACACATTGACCGATAATCTGCATGCACAGCAAACGGCACTGCATGAAAAGGTGATTCACCGTACAAAGTATTCGACAGTATCAACAACTTTACTAAGCATCGGATTTGCCACAGGATATTTTGTAACTTTTGCCTGGGGAGCTACACAACTCTCAAACAATCTTATTTCATACGGAGCCATGCTGGCCTTTGTACAATTGGTGAGCCAGATACAGAACCCCGTACGGAATATGTCGCGCTTTGTGCCCATATTTATCAATGCTTTTACTGCTACTGAAAGATTGATTGAACTTGACACCATTGAACAAGAACAGACTGCAAAGAATCGCGTAATTTTAAGCAAAGCAACTTCTATCTGTTTTGAGAATATCAGTTTTCGCTATACTCCGACAAGCAGATTCATCTTTGAACAAAGCAATTTCAAAATTCCCGCCAATGGCGTAACGGTTATAACCGGTGAAACTGGTACTGGAAAAACAACATTGATTAGATTATTACTTGCCATCGTAGAACCTACCACGGGCAATATCAACCTAGAATGTAAGGACGGAAAAATGTACACTGTCAATTCCAGTCTGCGAAATAACTTTGCTTATGTACCTCAAGGCAATTCACTGATATCCGGTTCAATTAAATACAACATCTTATTGGGTAACCCCAATGCAAGCGATGAAGATATTCGCAAAGCATTACACACAGCAGGTGCCGACTTTGTGCTACAAAAAGAGACGGGACTTGAAACGATCTGTGGAGAAACCGGTGACGGACTTTCTGAAGGACAGGCACAGCGCATAGCTATTGCAAGAGCTTTGGTGTCGAACAAAATGATTTTCATTTTTGACGAAGCTACCTCATCCCTTGACAATGAGACAGAAAAGATTGTCTTAGAACGTATAGCCCAAAACTACAAAGACAGGACCCTTATTTTTATTACACATAGGGGAGAAGTGCTTAAGTATGCAAATCAAATAATTCATCTACAGCGCATGAATTCCGGCGTATTAGTGCAAAGCAGTACGAAACCATAGCCTTTCATTACTCGACCCTACACACCGATTTAGCGACTTTTAATAAAGCATGAACTGAATGATTTAAAATAAAATTCATACCTTTGCGGCATGGAGATAACAAAGAATTTCATTAAGACTATAAATAAGCAGTGTTGCTGTGCAGTAGCACTGTCACTGCTCATGTTGGTTCCCACCACGAGTTTCGCAAGAAAAAAGGATAGGAACCACGGGAAAGGCATGGCTGCATACATCGCAGTCGAACCTGATATGCTTGCTGTACAAGCACCTCGTGAACAAAGAGTGGAACACGCAGCCGCTGTATTTATCGAAACGTCACATAGCCGAATCAACAACAAATATAAAGAAGGCATTGATGTTTCACATTATCAAGGAAGTATTGACTGGGATGAGGTTGTAAATAACACCCCTATTTCCTATGCATACTTGAAAGCTACGGAAGGTGCTTCATTGGTAGACAAAACCTATGCCCGCAATTTATCAGAAGCAAGAAGAGTGGGATTAAGTGTTGGCAGCTACCATTTTTACCGACCGAACATTGATTGGAAACAACAATTCAAGAACATGACTTCGGTTGTAAAAAAGGAAGAACAAGATTTGGTTCCTATTATTGATATTGAACATCGCGGAAATGTCAGCATGCAGGCATTTATTAGTGATTTGCGTGCTTTCATCGAAAAGGTTACTGAATACTACGGTAAAAAACCGCTACTCTACACGTATCATAATTTCTACAATAAATACTTGACAGGAGAGTTTACCGACTATCATTTCATGATAGCCCGATACCGCACGGATTCACCAACCCTAAACGATGGTAAGAATTACATCATGTGGCAATACACAGCAAGTGGTTCAATTCCCGGAATCAGAGGTAATGTTGACCGCTCAAAAATCATGGGTAATTTTTCACTCAACCACGTCAAAATGTAAGGCCAATATCACTTTCTTACGTCTTCGTATCAAAACCACAAGGCTCTATTACTGATTTTTTACAACAGGAAAATTGCTGTCGAATAGTACAACTAGCCTAGGTGGAATTTGAACCGAAGACGTAAAGTCGTTTTTTTGAATATCAATTTCAGAAAACTTTTACTAACTTTGCAGTCAAAGAACAAAAATCACAAGAAGCTATGCTTACGATTAAACAAATCTTAGACGATAAAGAAGCCGTCATCAAAGGCCTCGAAAAGAAACATTTCAAAGGAGCACGCGAAGCTATTGACAACGTGCTGGCCATTGACAATAAACGCAAAGAAGCTCAAACTGAATTAGATGCTTTGAAGGCGCAAATCAATTCGCTTTCAAAAAGCATCGGTTCACTTATGAAAGAGGGCAACAAAGAGGCTGCAGAAAGTGCAAAACAACAAGTTGCTGAAATTAAAACTAAAACAAAGGATTTGGAAGAAGCCATGAAGCAGGCTGAAGATGAAAAGACAGCTTTGCTTTGCACCATTCCTAATATTCCATACGATATCGTACCCGAAGGTTCATGCGCTGAGGACAACTTAGTTGTTAAGACTGGCGGACACGATACTGTTTTACCCGAGAACGCTTTACCCCATTGGGAACTTGCTAAAAAATATAACCTCATTGATTTCGACTTAGGTGTTAAAATCACAGGTGCAGGTTTTCCCGTCTACATAGGACAGGGTGCACGCTTGCAACGTGCATTGATCAATTTCTTCCTGGATGAAGCACGAAAGGCTGGTTACGTTGAAATTATGCCTCCTACCGTAGTAAACCAAGCTTCGGGATACGGTACGGGACAGTTGCCTGACAAAGAAGGTCAAATGTATCATTGCGAAATGGACGACCTTTATCTTATTCCAACAGCTGAGGTGCCTGTGACGAACATTTATCGCGACGTTATCCTGTCTGAAGACCAATTACCAATAAAAAATTGTGCCTATACACAATGTTTCCGTCGTGAAGCTGGTAGCTATGGTAAAGACGTTCGCGGATTAAATCGTCTTCATGAATTCTCCAAAATTGAAATCGTCCGCATCGACAAACCTGAACATTCGGAAGAATCACATCAGGAAATGCTTGCGCACGTTGAAGGTTTACTCCAAAAACTGGAATTGCCTTACCGAATTTTGCGCTTGTGTGGCGGTGATATGAGTTTTACGGCTGCCATCTGCTATGACTTTGAAGTTTATAGCGAGGCACAGAAGCGTTGGCTCGAAGTAAGTTCGGTTTCGAACTTCGACACTTACCAGGCAAACCGTCTGCAATGCCGCTATCGTGGTGCAGACAAGAAGATTCAACTTTGCCACACGCTGAATGGTTCAGCCCTTGCATTGCCGCGTATTGTCGCTGCCCTGCTCGAGGATTTCCAAACTCCCGAAGGCATACGCATTCCTAAGGCTTTGCAACCTTACATGGGCTGTGACATGATTAAATAATTTAGTTAGCTTTTTATCTACGCAAACGAGTTCTTTACTCCGCTCGTTTGCGTAGGCTTTTAATAAGCTAACTTATTATAAGTCTGTCGGCCTACTCAATCAAATTTATCATGCGTATTCTTTCAATTGACTACGGTAAAAAACGCACAGGATTAGCTGTTACCGACCCCTCACAAATCATAGCCAATGGGTTGGCAACAGTGGAAACACAAGACCTTATTAAGTATTTGAAACAATATGTTGACAAAGAACCAGTAGAACGTTTTGTTGTAGGACTCCCCACTCAAACCAATGGGCTTCCTTCTGAAAACCAAAAACGGGTTCTGGCTTTTTCTGAAAAACTGCGTAAAAACTTTCCCAACATTCCCATTTCTTTTTACGATGAACGCTTCACCTCTGTATTGGCGCATCAAACTATCCTTGAAAGTGGAATAGGAAAAAAACGCAGACAAAATGATAAAGGACTTGTGGACGAAATCAGTGCTTGCATTATTTTACAAAGCTACATGGAAAGCCAACACTAACTTTTCAATAGCTACAACTCCAAATATTAAAGCAACTTACATACATTAAAATGATTCTACCTATTTATACATACGGAATGCCGGTTCTTAGAAAAACGGCTCAAGACATTACTCCTGATTATCCCAATTTAAAACAATTGATTGCTGACATGTTCGAAACCATGTACCATAGTGATGGAGTTGGTTTGGCAGCACCTCAAATTGGTAAAGACATCCGCTTGGCAGTAATCACACTGGATGTGATGAAGGATGAATTTCCCGAATATGAAGGTTTTAACAAGGCCTTCATCAATCCGCATATTGTAGAATTTGATGAAACAAATGTGGAATCAATGACAGAAGGTTGCTTAAGCGTACCCGGAATACATGAGCCCGTGCGCCGTGCAACGCGAATCAGAGTTAAATACATGGACGAAGACTTCAATGAACATGATGAATGGGTTGAAGGATTCCTTGCTCGCGTTATGCAACATGAGTTTGACCATTTAGACGGACACTTGTTTATTGATCGCATCTCGCCGCTCCGCAAACAAATGATTCGCAGTAAATTGACGCAAATGCTTAAAGGCAAATTCCGTTGTGCCTACAAGGTAAAATGTCCTAAGTAATCAGCTTCAATTTTTTCTCTACCAAAATCACACACCTGACTATTACAGTTAAATCATGCACCTTTGATTGCAATATGACAAACAAGCCCTTCAGCAACATCATCTCAAAAATATGCCATCCCCTACTACAGATTTCGACTAAATATGTAATCGGAATTATGTGTATGGGGGCTTCACAATGTGCATGGGGGCAGGTTGATGCTGAAATGGTTACAATTATGGGACGCAATGCGCTCAGTGTTGATGATTACTTAACAGCCATTAAGTATTTCAATCAAGCCATTGATGCCAAGCCCTTTCTTTCGCGCCCCTATTATTATAGAGCTTTTGCAAAATTTACATTAGAGGATTATTTAGGTGCCGAAGCTGACTGTTCAAAAAGCATTGAACTTAATCCGTTCATTGCAGAGGTTTATCAACTTCGTGGACTTTGCCGTATACATAATGTAAATTACAAAGGAGCTATTGAAGACTATTCCAGAAGTTTAAAGGAACATCCCGACGATCAAGGCGCACGATACAATAGGGCACTTTGCTATCTTCAAAATAAAGAATACGCAAACGCTGATATTGATTTAGACTATCTGCTAAAAAGATGGCCTAACTATTATCGTGTCTATATGATTAAAGCTCAATCATTGCTCGAGCAAAAAGATACGACGCAAAGTATGGTGTGGATTGACTCGCTGCTAGTCAAAAATCCCAAGGAAGGAAACGCATGGAGTTTCAAAGGAAAATATGCCATCAACAAACAAGAATATAGTTTGGCTGATTCATGCCTGAGCAAAGCCATAGAACTTTCCCCTAACGATTTTGATTTGTACATCAGCAGAGCACAAGCGCGCCACGCTTTGGGACAATTTGGATTAGCTATAGCCGATTACGATAAAACCATACAATTACAACCCAAACACTTTGTGGCGCATTACAACAGAGGTTTGCTACGTTCATTTGTTGGCGACTATAACCGCGCAATCAGCGACTTTGATTTTATCCTGCAAATAGAACCAGACAATACACTAGCTATGTACAATCGTGCCCAACTGCGTGAGAAAACAGGTGATTTCAAAGGTGCTATTGCTGATTATTCAAAATTGATTAAGGAATATCCAAACTTTTACTACGGATACGTGGCACGCTCAAAGTGCAGACGAATGATTGGCGACACGAAAGGTGCATTAGACGATGAAACTGTCATTGCTCGAAAAAATCTTGATATAGCTTTTGGACGTAACAAAAAAACTACGAACAAAAAAGTACGCCTCAGGTCAGAACATGAACTTGATCAGTACCAACAGCTTGTAGAGGATAAACCAGACTCAGTACGTAATGTATTTGGCACATTATACGGTAAAGTTCAAAATGAACAAGTGGAATCCACTCCCCTACCTATGTATGCGTTGGCATTTCGTTCTGTTCAAACGCGAAGCTACCATTCCATTGGTTATCTATCCGAATTATCAAAACTTCATACGGCCAATGGCAACAACTGCAGATTTTGCCTGACAGCAGAAACGGAAGCAAACTCATTAGAAAATGCTGAAAGTGAGGAGAAATGGTTAAAACCGAAGTTTAACAAATTCAGCAAATTCGAACAGGCACTTGTGATGTCTGCTATTCATGCTGCAAAATACGATTTTTCTTCGGCATTAAACGAAGCAAGTCAAGCCGTTATTGCAGACTCCTCTTCAGTAGCTGCACGCCTTCAACGAGCAGCAATACTAATGCGAAACGCTACATCGCAAACAGTTACGGAAAAAGAGGCTAAATCACAAATCAATTTAGCCATTGCCGACCTGCGAGTTGCAAAAGAAAAATCACCCCAAAACTCATATATCTACTACAATTTGGGGTGCATATATCTCAATCAAAAGACCTATAATCCGGCTCTTGAAGCATTTAACAAAGCAATCGAATATGATTCAAGATTGCCCGAAGCATACTACAACCGTGGCTTAATATATCTTCATCAAAACGATAAGAACAAAGCCTTTGCCGATTTCAGCAAAGCTGGTCAATTAGGCCTTTACAAGGCTTATGCACTGATGAAAAAAATTGGTCATAAGCAATAACTACACACAAATTTTTACACTTTAAGCAAAGTGAAATAGCTCTATTTAGCTTAAGCCTAAACAATTTGAGTGCTTTTAAGTAAAAATGGCAGGATTTTGAGCACAAAAAATGTAACAATATTTTGCCACTCACAAAAGTTACTGTAACTTTGCCAAAGCGAAAAAGCGTCTCTTGAGAAAGCCTTAACTAACGAGAAAAGGTTTACCTAATCAAGAGCATATACAAACTCAACGAAAGAATTTAGTATTCTACTTATACAAATTACAACATGGAATATTCACACGAAGTTCAGAACATGTGTTGCGTAGCCAAAGGCCCCAACCATGGTCCCGCTCCTATCCCTGAGGAAGGAAAGTGGGTACAAGCAAAGGAAATCAAAGACATCTCCGGTTTGACTCACGGTGTGGGTTGGTGTGCTCCGCAGCAGGGTGCTTGCAAACTTACGCTGAATGTTAAGGAAGGCGTAATCGAGGAATGCTTGGTCGAAACTATCGGCTGTTCAGGTATGACTCACTCAGCTGCTATGGCAAGTGAAATCCTCCCCGGCAAGACCATTCTCGAAGCTCTCAACACTGACTTGGTTTGCGATGCTATCAATACAGCTATGCGCGAACTTTTCCTCCAAATCGTTTACGGACGTACCCAAAGTGCTTTCTCTGAAGGCGGCTTGGTTATCGGTGCTGGTTTGGAAGACTTGGGTAAGGGCCTTATCAGCCAGACTGGTACTCTCTATGGTACTAAGGTTAAAGGCTCTCGTTACTTGCAGTTGACCGAAGGTTACATTACCAAAATGTTCCTCGACAAAGACAACCAGGTTATTGGCTACGAATTTGTTCACATGGGCAAGTTCATGGATGCTATCAAGAAGGGTGTTCCCGCTGATGAAGCTCTTAAGAGCGTAACTGGTACGTACGGCCGCACCACTGAAGAGCAAGGTGCTGTTAAATCCATTGACCCACGTAAAGATTAAGGAGGACCACAAAAATGATTAGAGAAGTAAAATTTGAAAGCCAGGACCGTCGTATCAAGCAGATTCTCGCTGCCCTTAACAAGCACGGTATCAAGGACATTGAAGAGGCCAACCAAATTTGCGAGCAATATGGCATCGATCCTTATCAGGAATGCGAAAGCACCCAGATGATTTGCTTTGAAAATGCAAAATGGGCTTACGTAGTAGGTACGGCTATTGCATTGAAGGAAAAGGCTAAAGACGCCGTAGAAGCAGCAGAATATATCGGTGAAGGTTTGCAGGCTTTCTGCATCCCCGGTTCTGTGGCTGACGACCGTAAAGTCGGTGTAGGTCATGGCAAATTGGCAGCTCGTCTGCTCTCACCCGAGACTAAGTGCTTTGCATTCCTCGCAGGTCACGAAAGTTTTGCAGCTGCTGAAGGTGCTATCAAAATTGCACAGATGGCAAACCAAAGCCGTCCGGAGGACAAGCCCTTGCGCTGCATCCTCAATGGTTTAGGCAAAGATGCGGCTATGATTATCAGCCGTATCAATGGCTTTACCTATGTTCAAACCAAGTTCGACTACTATACTGGTGAACTCAAGGTTGTTAGCGAAACTTCATACAGCGATGGTCCCCGCGCCAAAGTAAACTGCTATGGTGCTGACGACGTACGTGAAGGTGTTGCTATCATGTGGAAGGAAGATGTAGATGTTTCTATTACTGGTAACTCTACCAACCCCACTCGCTTCCAGCACCCCGTTGCAGGTACTTACAAGAAGGAACGTGTACTTGCTGGCAAGCCCTACTTCAGCGTAGCTTCAGGTGGTGGTACCGGTCGTACGCTTCACCCGGACAACATGGCTGCAGGTCCTGCTTCATACGGTATGACCGACACCCTCGGCCGTATGCACTCAGATGCTCAGTTTGCAGGTTCTTCATCTGTACCCGCACACGTTGAGATGATGGGCTTCCTCGGGATTGGTAACAACCCGATGGTAGGTTGCTCTGTAGCTTGTGCTGTAAAAGTTGACTTAGCTTTGAACAAGAAGTAATTTAAGGACTTATAACTAAATTAAGTAGGAGGTAAACACTCATTATATTGGTGTTTATCTCCTACTTTCATATCTACCTATCCTCAATGGTCGTACCTATCATTCAGCATACAACATTCTGATTTTGAATTCTATACGAGCCATTAAAATGGAAAGAACTTTCGGGACAGTGGCACAAAGGTGTGGGGGCTTTGACATTTGAGTAAAGTAAAACGTTGCAGTTTCGTACGTTTTGAGTATCAGCAAGAGATAAAATGTTATATCCCGATTTCATTTTTTTCGCGTGTGAATAACGCACCGGAATGCCCGTAGATAAAGGGCTTATTTCCCATTCGGAGATGTGGGAAAATTTTTGAGGTGCGATATTAGGGGGCATTTGGGTCTATGTTGCAACGTGTGGGTAATGACCATTACGAGTAAATGCCAACCGTAATTTTCGACTTTGTGCTTCTAGCTGTTCTTCAACGTGGAACTACCAATCACTTTGAATGGGGAAACATTTCGCGGCTTCGAGTGCGCAGGGGCGGATTTAACAAACAGGTGAATTAAAGTAAAAATGTACGGGTTCGCCTTTAGCATTATTGCAAGGCGGAATGAGCAGTTGTAGAACCGATTGGGGCGTTTTTCTGAAAACGCTGATTATCAGTAGTTCCAAGATTATTGAAACTAGCTCGGAACTAAATTCGACTAGCTCGGAACTAATTCGGAGAATCACGGAGCAAATTTTGACGATAGCTCATCGCGTGGTTCTAACAACGGCAGGCAGATGGAAAAATAAGCTGAAAATTTTCGTATAATTTCACTTACTCGACGGTTTACTGTTTAACATTTACGGCGAAGGGACCGGTGAGATTTGAAACGGTTAGCCATACAAAACGTTAAAAACTAAAAGATTTTGATTTCGGGTTGTGCATGTTGTATCTTTGCTTCGCGAACTTAGGCTGCACCTCAGCATAACTTTTGAGAGCCAGCTCTCATCGCTCTGTATTCGGTTTGCACTGACATTCGCACAAAACAAGATTCGGTTTGCACTGACATCACAATAGCTATAAAGGCAGCACTGCAGTATGGATAAACTGCACATGAGCCTAAACAGATGAAAAACAGTATTCCTTATTTTATTCATTCAGCGTTCTTAGACATTTTGTCACCTCAGAAAGTAAGGCAGGTAGACCTGTCTGAACCCCGGGATGCGTTGTTAAGTTTTACCACATACTTTTGCGACTGAGCCGAACTTTCGCTTGTATGACCTTGCTCTTTTACAACAAAAAACCTCTAAAAGCGTTCTATATAGAGAACTCTTTTAGAGGTTTTAACCTAAGAATAATTTCAACGCAATAAGCTTATGTTAATATTATTGCACATCATTCTCACTTTAAAAAGACTATCTCTGCTCAAACGAGCGACGATGCTGACTTCTATTAGAATGTGAATTACGCGAAGATTTGTTTACAAAACTTTTTTCATTGCGCGAAGAAGTTGATACGCGCTGATTGCGGTCTCGATTTGCATTACGTTTCCTTGAGTATCGTGAGAAGTCTGACTTCTCAGTCTTCCTGAAATCACTATATTTCCAATCTCGTCCATGATTAGAGTTATGATTAGGATATAATACCACCTTGTCATCCCGATTAGGCCTATGTATCTGCCCAGGCTTTATAGGCTGAACAGTAGGATTGTCAGGCTTTATAGGTCGAAGCGGTTTAATTGGAATTACGGGAGAATTTGGTTTTTCTGGCATATTAGGTCTGCCTGGTCTATGCGGTTGACCAGGTCTGTTGGGTTTACCTGGTCTGTCAGGCCTATGCGGCTTATGGCCATAGTCTGGGCGTGAGGGACGATGATTATGTCCATTGTGATAATAATCGCGCATACCATGCCCCCGATCAAAATGAATACCATAATAAGGGCTTGGATCATTATGGCTTCGTCTACGCCAACCACGACCACGATATTTGACATAAATTGCAGGTCGTTCAAAGTAATAATACCCTACTCTATATCTATGTACAATGGGATAATACCACGCGGAACGAACCCAGCGAACTGGTCGAAAAAAGTAGTCGAGCGTACGGAATAAATTATACTGCCAATCAAAAAGAATGCAACGAAAATCAGCATCACGATAACGCCAATATGGACCAGAACAATCAGATGGTGAACGTAGACTCATCAAGTAATCTAGATTGATTTCGTATGCACGCTCATATTGACCTGGAGTTAAATTCAACTCGTAGGCCATTTTATCTGTCAAGAACCATGCACGGCGCCTAGCCTCCTCATATCGCATAGACATTGCAGATAATGAAATTGCGAAAAGCAGAATAAAGGTAAAGAGTGTTCGCTTCATATCTAATGACTTTTTAAAATTTCTAATTGAATAATCGCATGCAATAATCCACTATTCTAGCGCAAATATCGGCAAAAAATACTTATCGCAGAAGGAAACTATCATATAACAACAAGTTTACAAAATTTTTAGCACACTCCGTCATTCTTACTTGCTAGAAAAGCAAGCTGACAAGAAAAAGTACATATAAACTGATTAAACTTCGCTAGTTGAACTTTATGCATACAAAGCTACTTGAATTGCAAACAGCAATGACCGTTTCAATGTATAAAGAATACTTATAAGGGGAGTTGCTTTGCATTTCCCCTTTTTTGTAGTAAATTTGCAGCAACATATAACTAATCTGTATGAAACCTTTGAGCACTCAACAAGAATTTGAACAAGTAATACATAATTGTCGCGAACTGTTCTGTAAAAAATTACATGATTACGGAACTGCTTGGCGAGTTATGCGCCCAGAAACGATGACTGACCAACTGCTTATCAAGGCATCAAGAATCAGGTCGCTACAAATGAAAGGATGTTCTAAGGTTGGTGAAGGCATTATTCCTGAATTTATTGGCATTGTAAACTATTGCATCATTGCACTGATTCAATTGGAAAAAGGTATTTCTGACACTGAAGATATTTCGGCAGAAGAAGCTACTGAACTCTATGATATTCATGCTAATACATCACTTGAGTTAATGCTTAAGAAGAATCATGATTACAATGAGGCTTGGCGCTATATGCGAGTAAGTTCGTATGCTGATCTTATACTCATGAAAATTTTCAGAACCAAGCAGATTGAAATGCTTAAAGGAGAGACCCTTGTCAGTGAAGGGGTTGCTGCAAACTACATGGACATGATGAATTATGCCGTATTTGGGCTCATAAAATTGACCATTGAAAACGAAACTGAGTAAATACATCCATACGACCCTTACGATGTTAGCAACATTCGTGTTGGGTGCCACGTTTCTCCTATCGGGATTCGTTAAAATAGCAGACCCTATGGGTATGGTTAATAAGCTTTTTGCTTATGCAATGACATGCCATATTCCCATAGATGACGATTCACTGATACTCAAATTCTGTGCGGTGAGTTTAGGTGTCATCGAATTTATTTTGGGTGTCTACCTGATAATGAGGCTGCGTCGCAAAATTGCTACGCGTTTTGCAGCTCTTTTCATGTTCATATTCACGGCCTTAACGATATGGATTTACATTGAAAGTCCAGTGCCCGATTGCGGTTGTTTTGGTGATGCAATTACTTTAACAAATGGTCAAACATTACTCAAGAATATTGTATTGCTAGTATTGTCAGTTTATCTGCTTTACACACCAATCAGACTTCGACGTTTTGTTTCTGAGCGAAATGCTTGGTTACTATCAATCTTTAGCTGGGTATATGCCATCACGCTATCACTCTATGTTTTGCATTATTTGCCGGTAATCGAGTTCACCTCCTACAAACCTAATGCAAACATTCGCAAGGCTTTGAGTGGAGAGGATATTGATGGTGCAGAAAAGTTGGCAAACTTCTTTCTATTTGATTCAAAAACCGGAGAAGATTTATCATATACAATTGTTGCTGACACAGGATATACCTTCCTGCTCACAGTACCTAATATAGCAACCGCAGACGACGGTTGCTGTGATCGCATCAATGACATATACGACTATTGCATGATGCGTCAGATTAAATTCTATATGGCTACAGCTTCAGATAGTGTAGGCATTATGGATTGGGGTGATCGTACGGGAGCTGCATATCCGGTACTTCAAGCAGAAGAGACTGAACTTAAAGCAATGGTTAGATCGAACCCTGGTTTACTATTGATACACAATGGTAATGTTGCGGCAAAATGGAGTAACAACAATCTACCGGAGCTCGACTCTAATAGTGCAAGTCTATGCAGTTATCTACCCGATAATAAGGACTTGTCACCCTTGCTGAAACTAATCTTTTGGTTTATAGTGCCATTACTTTGCATAACATTGTTAGACTCTATCTGGATTGGACATAAATTTTATAAACACCATATTTATATCAAACGTTTTAAACTCAAAAGAATCATGAGAAAAAAAATCGTAGCAGGTAACTGGAAAATGAACAAGAACCTGCAGGAAGGTGTAGCACTCGCTAAAGAATTGAATGAAGCTCTTATTGCAGACAAGCCCAACTGCGACGTTGTTATCTGCACGCCCTTTATTCACTTGGCAAGCGTTGCTAACGTAATTGACAGCAACCTTATCGGTTTAGGTGCAGAAAACTGCGCAGACAAAGTAAGTGGTGCATATACTGGCGAAGTTTCTGCAGAAATGGTTAAGAGCACTGGTGCAAACTACGTTATCCTTGGCCACAGCGAACGTCGTGCTTACTATCATGAAACTCCCGAAATCTTGAAGGAGAAAGTAAACTTGGCACTCGAAAACAACCTGGAAGTTATCTTCTGTATCGGTGAAGTTCTCGAAGAACGCGAAGCCAACAAGCAGAACGAAGTAGTAAAGGCTCAGCTCGAAGGCTCACTTTTCAACCTCACTGCTGAACAGTTCTCACACATTATCCTTGCTTACGAACCCGTTTGGGCTATTGGAACCGGCAAAACTGCAACTGCAGAACAAGCTGAGGAAATGCATGCCTTCATCCGTGCTACAATCGCTGAGAAGTTCGGTGCTGAAGCTGCTGAAAATGTATCTATCCTTTACGGTGGTAGCTGCAAGCCTAGCAATGCTAAAGAAATCTTCTCTAAGGTAAATGTTGATGGTGGCCTTATTGGTGGTGCAGCTCTTAAAGTAGCTGACTTCAAGGGTATCATCGATGCTTGGAAAGCTTAATCTCTGATATTTCTACAATCAAGAACATAAGGGTACATTCCACTGGGATTCAAGTACTTCTTATGTTCTTGATAAATATTCACACTGATATTTTATTCAAACAAGAATGCTTACTTCATTCTTAGTGTAATAAGGCATCAACATAAAATATCGTGCTTTACAGTGTATGAATAATTTGCTCAATAAAGAATAACTCTCTTTTAAACACCCTTTTAACAAAATACCAATGAGACTCATTCCCCTACTAGTTTTAGTGTGTGTTAATGCAAACTCTGTTTGTGCACAATCAACTTTGACAGAAAAATTGCGCAAACAGGAAAAAAGCAAAGGCACTGTTATCATTACACAGTCGGAGCAAATTGAACAAATTATCAATAACACTGTACCCAACCATACGCAACAGCATACGGGAAATAAGGATACAACTGCTGCAGAACACATCCATTCGACAAGCAAACCGTCGGAAGACATAAAATCAAACACCAAAAAGGGAACTTACGCTACCCGTGGAAGACATAAAGCACGCGGGTACAGAATCTGCATTTTTACAGGTGGAAATTCGCGTAAGGATAAAACCAAAGCCATACAAATGGGTGAAAAATGTCGCAACAAATTTCCAGAGCTATCAATCTATACAAGTTTTATAGCACCTCGTTGGGTTACAAATGTAGGAGACTTTAAGAGTAGACAAGATGCACAAAAATATGTAAACCTAATACGTTCTGCTCATTTTACGTATGAGGTTCGCATAGTATCATCTGAGGTTAATTTACCTTACTAATCAAAACTTCAATTTCCTATTGCATTGGAGGCACACAAGCATTCAACAATACAGCAATGGAAATACACAACATTTAAGTTCACTCAATTGCCATTCTTCAAAATGGTAAATCTGCAAAATCAGATCTAATCAAAAAACTTGATGATGGATAGAATCGAAAAATTACAGCATCATTATCTTGAAATTCTCAAATTATTAGGCGAAGACCCAACGCGTGAGGGCCTTGTAAAAACTCCCTTAAGAGTTGCCAAAGCTATGCAGACACTGACTCGGGGCTACGAAATGGACCCTAAAGAAGTGCTTCTTTCTGCAAAATTTGAGGAGCCCTACAACCAAATGGTAATTGTAAAAGACATCAACTTTTACTCGCTTTGCGAACATCACATGCTCCCTTTCTACGGCAAAGTACATGTGGCCTACATACCCAACGGATATATAACGGGATTATCTAAAATTGCTCGCGTAGTAGATATATTTTCACATCGTTTGCAAGTGCAGGAAAGAATGACATTACAGATTAAGAACTGTATTGAAGAAGCACTTTCTCCATTAGGCGTCATGGTAGTTATTGAAGCTAAACACATGTGCATGCAAATGAGAGGTGTTGAAAAGGACAACTCAATTACAACAACCTCAGACTTTAGCGGAGCATTTACTCAAGCAAAGACCAGATCTGAGTTTCTTCAACTAATTAGCCACTAATTAGCAATATAATTTGTCTGCCCCATTGTCATAAATATACTATTGGCACATTTTTTGCATAACAATAGGTAAACAATAATTGGAATCATGAATAAAGAAGCAAAAGAAACTTTAGATTTAGATAAAGAGGAAGTTATTCAGAATGAACAGGTGAATACTGAAACCGATGCTGAAAACACGCCTCAAGGTGAAGCAGAAATGTCAGATGCAGACAAAATGTCAGCTATGGCAGCGGAGATTGAAAATTTAAAGGATAAGTATCTGCGTCAAGTTGCCGAATTTGACAACTACCGCAAACGCACACTAAAAGAAAAGACCGAACTCATTTTAAATGGTGGAGAAAAGGTTCTTACCGCTTTACTTCCAGTATTGGACGACTTAGAACGCGCGGCTGCCAACATTGAAAAGAGCGATGATATTGAAACTCTTAAAGAAGGAGTAGCACTTATTATTGACAAACTTAACAAATCATTGGCAGCTCAAGGACTTCAAAGAATTGACACCATCGGTAAAGCCTTTGATACCGATTTTCATGAGGCAGTAGCTATGATTCCTGCACAGGAAGAAGATCAGAAAAATCATGTCATTGATTGTGTTCAAACTGGCTACCTCTTAAACGAGAAAGTTATTCGTCATGCCAAAGTTGTCGTTGGACAATAATATTATTACGAATAACTCTATACTACAAGCAATACATACTTCTGCTTTGTAGTTTGCTTCAATTAAATATGAGCAGAGACTGCAGCAAGTAATTGATGCATCTCAAAATCAACAAACCTATGGCCGAAGAAAAAGACTATTATAAAATATTAGGCGTAGAACGTAATGCTTCAGCTGATGAAATCAAGAAGGCTTACAAAAAAGTTGCCATCAAATGGCATCCTGATCGTAACCCAGGAAG
This sequence comes from Prevotella sp. CAG:891, assembly GCA_000437675.1. Classification (GTDB taxonomy): domain Bacteria; phylum Bacteroidota; class Bacteroidia; order Bacteroidales; family Bacteroidaceae; genus Alloprevotella. Next base: position 35,859 of record FR901744.1, on the reverse strand, counting down.
CAAAGAAGCTGAAGAAAAATTCAAACAGGCTGCTGAAGCATACGATGTATTACGCGATCCCGACAAAAGAGCGCGCTATGACCAATTTGGAGCTGAAGGTGTCAACGGAGCTGGAGGTTTCGGTGGTTTTAGCGCAGGAGGTATGGATATTAATGACATCTTCCAGCAATTTGGCGACATTTTTGGAAATGGTTTCGGCGGATTCGGTGGATTTGGAGGACGTTCATCCTCACAACCGCGCCGTTTTAAAGGAGCTGATATGCGCATGAAAGTCCGTTTGACACTTGAAGAAATCTCAACTGGCGTTGTCAAAAAATTCAAGGTCAAAAAGGATGTTACGTGTCCGGAATGTAATGGCAATGGATGCGAAAAGGGACATAGCCCTGAAACTTGCCCTACATGTAATGGTCAGGGATCAGTTGTTCGCACACGCCAAACGTTCATGGGTATTATGCAATCGCAAGAGACTTGTCCTAAATGTCATGGCGAAGGTGTAATTATCACACATAAATGTAAACACTGCAATGGTGAAGGTGTAACTGCAGGCGAAGAAATCGTAGAAATCAAAATTCCTGCGGGTGTAGCTGAAGGCATGATGCTAAATGTTCCTCAAAAAGGTAATGCTGCACGACATGGTGGCGTTCCTGGTGACATTCAGGTAATTATTGAGGAAATTCCTCACGCTGACTTCATCCGCGATGAAACTGATTTGATATATAACCTTTTACTCACAGTTCCACAAGCAACGTTAGGTGATACGATTGAGATTCCAACCCTTACAAAGAAAGCAAGAATTAAGATTGAACCTGGAACTCAACCAGGCACTGCCCTGCGTCTTCGTGGAAAAGGATTACCTGCTGTTCCTGGATATGGCTACGGACAGGGTGATATAGTAGTAAACATCAGTGTTTACATTCCTGAGACTCTTGACAAAACTGAGTTACATAATTTTGAATCAATGAAAGATTCTGACAATATGAAACCTTCTGAAGGTATTAAAACCAAAATATTCAATGCATTCAGGAACTATTTCAACAAATAATTAAAACTTCCTACACAATATCATATATTACTTTTTTAATCAAGAAGTATTTATGATATTGTGTGGGAAGTTTTTTTATAAAAAAGCTTTATTCAATGAATTACCAGGAAACTATTAACTATTTATATGAGGCTGCCCCCTTATTCCAACAAGTGGGTGGAGCAGCTTATAAAGAAGGTTTAAGCACGACTCAAAAACTTGATGAACATTTTAATCACCCCCATCGACAGTTCCGTTCTATTCATGTAGCAGGAACAAACGGAAAGGGAAGTTGTGCTCATACAATTGCTGCTATACTACAGCATAAAGGGCTTAAAGTCGGATTGTATACCTCTCCTCACCTCATTGACTTTAGAGAAAGGATCCGAATCAATGGACAAATGATTCCTGAGCAATATGTAATAGACTTTGTTGAAAACGAACGTTCTTACTTCGAACCTCTGCATCCTTCGTTTTTTGAACTAACTACAGCATTGGCTTTTAAATATTTTGCAGACAACAAGGTTGACATCGCTGTTATAGAGGTTGGACTTGGTGGCCGATTAGACTGTACTAATATCATTACCCCAATACTTTCTATCATTACAAATATAAGTTTCGACCATACACAATTTCTAGGAAACACACTTGCTGAAATCGCTGCAGAAAAAGCAGGAATAATCAAATCGAATGTTCCCGTAGTAATAGGTGAATCACATCCTGAAACTAAAACCACTTTTCAGCATCAAGCAGATTTAACAAACAGTCCTATTCTATTCGCTGAAGAACAGCAAGAAGTTTTATCCTCTGAAACAACAGAAGATAATATGCGCTTGTACAAAACTGTACACTGGGGCAATATTCTTGGCGAACTTACTGGCGAATGTCAGGTAAAAAACACAAATACAATCTTAAACGCAATCAATTTAATCAGGCCTATCTTCAACCTAACAGCAGAAGACGTTGCGTATGGGTTTAAATATGTTTGCAAGTCGACAGGCTTACAAGGAAGATGGCAGATATTGCAGAACAATCCCCAAATTATTTGCGACACTGGACATAATGTTGGAGGATGGACCTATTTGGCAAAGCAACTTGATGATATAGCAAAAAAGGTTCATAAATTGCATATAGTCTTTGGTATGGCAACTGACAAAAACGTAGATGCTGTCATAGCTCATTTACCAAAAAATGCTACGTATTATTGGACCCAAGCATCTGTAAGACGTGCAATGAAAGCAGAAACAGTGAACGAAATCGGTATTAAAAATGAACTTCATGGTGCTTTTTATCCTAATGTTGAAGAAGCATACAGTGAAGCTGTAAAATGTGCAGATAAGAATGATTGCATTTACATCGGTGGAAGTTCATTCATAGTTGCAGATTTGCTTACTTACTTACAAAAGGCAAATGATATATCAGGACATTCTGCCTAATCCAATAATCAGCTATTTTAAAAATGTTCAATTAATACATATAAATAATTTATTCTTCGCATCCTATTGTTTTTTATTGAACAAAACAGCATTCTTACGAAATAAATCTATAATTTTACAGCCAAAATAAAGTAAATTTCGATATAGCTATGAATGAGAACCGTAGTTTAGTGAGCATTGCCAATTTAAGTAAAGACAAAATCATGTACCTTATTTATATGGCACAGGAATTTGAGAAGCATCCAAACCGCAAAATTTTGGATGATCGTGTTGTGGCAACTTTATTTTTTGAACCATCTACGCGTACACGTTTATCGTTCGAAACAGCAGCTAATAGATTAGGAGCTAGAGTTATTGGGTTTACAGATCCGAAAGTAACCAGTTCTACAAAAGGAGAGACCCTGAAAGACACCATCATGATGGTAAGCAATTACGCTGATGTTATTGTGATGCGTCATTATTTAGAAGGTGCAGCTCGTTATGCCAGTGAAGTTTCACCTGTTCCCGTTATCAATGCAGGTGATGGTGCTAATCAACACCCCACTCAAACCATGCTTGACTTATACAGCATATACAAAACACAGGGAACGCTTGAAAACCTCAATATTTACTTGGTAGGCGACTTAAAATACGGAAGAACTGTTCATTCCTTGATAATGGCTCTCCGACATTTCAATCCTACGCTTCACTTTATTGCTCCCGAAGAACTTTCCTTACCCAACGAATACAAAGATTTCTGCAAAGAAAACAACATAAAGTTTGAAGAGCACAACGACTTCAATGCAGATGTGATAAGCAATGCAGACATCTTATATATGACTCGTGTACAGCGCGAACGCTTTACTGATCCTATGGAATATGAACGGGTAAAAGACGTTTATATTTTGCGTGCATCAATGCTTGAGAAAGCTCGAGAAAATATGAAAATTTTGCATCCACTACCTCGTGTCAACGAAATTGACTACGATGTTGACAATGATCCACATGCATATTATTTCGAGCAGGCACGCAATGGCTTATATGCCCGACAAGCCATCATCTGTGATGTATTGGGCATAAGCCTTGATGATATTAAACACTAATTTTTTACCACAACTTAGTAACATTGTCTTATAATGAAACGTCAAGAACTCATGGTGGCTGCCATTGAAAATGGTACCGTTATTGATCATATTCCTTCTAATAAGATTTTTGATGTAATCCGACTTTTACATCTGGATACTATTACTACCCCTATTATGATTGGCTATAATTTACCCAGTTCAAAAATGGGCAATAAAAGTATCATTAAGGTTTCTGATAAATTTTTCTCTGATGCAGAATTAAATAGATTAAGTGTCATTACCCCTAATGTAACACTTTGCATCATACGCGACTATGAAGTTGCAGAGAAAAAATGCGTAACTTTACCTGATGAAATTCTTGGTATCGTAAAATGCGCTAACCCCAAATGCATTACCAATAATGAACCCATGGAAACTCACTTCCATGTAGTTCCATCAGAGCGCGGATGCATTAAATGCCATTATTGCGAAAAAGAACAATCTTTAGATAACATAAGATTAGTGTAGTCTGTCGTAAAACAATCAAACATGAAAATGAACTGGAAACCGGGAACTATGATTTATCCTCTTCCCGCGTTGCTTGTTTCCTGTGGATCTACACCATCAGAGTATAATATCTTCACTGTGGCATGGGCTGGCACAATTTGCACCAACCCTGCCATGTGCTATATTTCAGTCCGTCCAGAACGTCACTCCTATCAACTCATTAAAAAAGATATGGAGTTCTGCATCAATCTAACCACAGTTGATATGGCAAATGCAACTGATTGGTGTGGTGTGCGTTCAGGACGTGATTACAAAAAGTTCGACGAAACAAAACTCACTCCCCTACCAGCAGCGTGCATACAAGCACCTATTATAGCAGAATCACCATTAAGCATTGAATGCAGAGTCAAAGAAATTATATCTTTGGGATCGCACGATATGTTTATTGCAGAAGTACTCAATGTGCAGGCTGACGATCGCTATCTTGACGAAACTGGCAAATGGCATCTTGATAAAAGCAATCCACTCGTTTATGTCCACGGTGCATATTATGGTTTGGGCGAGCTAATCGGAACATTCGGATTTTCCGTAAAAAAATAACCTACTAACCCTAACAATCAATTAACATGCAAAAAGACACAGAAATTTTCAACCTCATTGAGGCTGAACATCAGCGCCAACTTCGCGGCATCGAATTAATTGCTTCCGAAAACTTTGTAAGCGATGAAGTTATGCAAGCTATGGGCTCATGGCTTACTAATAAGTATGCTGAAGGATATCCCGGAAAACGCTATTACGGAGGTTGCGGCATTGTCGACCAAACTGAAACTTTAGCTATAGAACGGGCAAAAAAACTTTTCGACGCTGAATTTGTTAACGTTCAACCACACTCTGGCGCCCAAGCCAATGCTGCAGTTTTTCTTGCAGTATTGAAACCTGGAGATACCTTTATGGGACTTAATCTGGATCATGGCGGTCACCTGTCACATGGTTCTAAAGTCAATACTTCTGGTATTCTCTACAACCCCATAGGTTATAATTTGAACAAAGAAACTCAACGGGTTGATTATGATGAAATGGAAGCTTTGGCTCTTGAACACAAACCGAAACTCATTGTCGGTGGTGGATCTGCTTATAGCCGTGAATGGGATTATGCCCGTATGCGCGAAATTGCAGACAAGGTAGGTGCCATACTTATGGTTGATATGGCTCATCCCGCCGGTTTAATTGCAGCTGGTTTGCTCGACAATCCCATCAAATATGCACATATTGTAACAACAACCACACACAAAACATTGCGTGGTCCACGCGGTGGTTTGATTCTCATGGGAAAAGACTTTGAAAATCCCTGGGGACTCAAAACTCCCAAAGGCGTTACAAAAATGATGAGCCAAATCATCAATAGTGCAGTATTCCCTGGAACTCAAGGAGGACCGCTTGAACATGTTATTGCAGCTAAAGCCGTAGCTTTTGGAGAAGCTCTTCAACCTTCATTCAAAGAATATGCTATTCAAGTAAAGAAAAATGCAGCATGTTTGGCTGAAGAACTAATGAAACGCGGCTTTACTATTGTTAGTGGAGGTACAGATAACCACTCTATGTTAGTAGACCTGCGTTCAAAATACCCCGAGTTAACCGGTAAAGTTGCTGAAAATGCTTTAGTAGCTGCTGATATCACTGTAAATAAGAATATAGTGCCATTCGACACTCGTTCTGCATTCCAAACATCAGGTATTCGTTTAGGAACACCTGCCATTACTACCCGCGGTGCCAAGGAGGATTTAATGGTTGAGATTGCAGAAATGATTGAAATTGTTTTAAACGATCCGGAAAACGAAGAAGTTATTGCAAAGGTACGTAACCGAGTAAACGAAACGATGAAAAAGTATCCTTTGTTTGCCTGGTAACACATATCATTAAAATGCAAAAACTCCTTGCCTTATACGCAAGATAAAAGCAACAGGAGATAAATACTAGTTTTAAGTATTTATCTCCTATTTTTATTGGAAAAAGAAACAGAAATAAAGCTCAACGAATAAATCAGTTGTTATACTTTTCTGTGATGGCAAATGCTTCATCAAGACTCTCTATGTCAAACACTAACTTTGCATAAAAATCTGTTGAAAGTTTTCATTTACAATTCGTTACGTTCTCCTGTCGGGAAAATAACTTTCGGTTTAAAAGTCAATGCCTCTTCGGGGGACATTTGAGCATAAGCCATAATGATAACCTCGTCACCCACTTGGAACAAACGAGCCGCGGCACCGTTCAGACAAATGCAACCTGACTTGCGCGGACCAGCAATCGCATAAGTTTCAATGCGCTCACCATTATTATTATTGACTACATGTACATGCTCTCCCGGAAGTATACCACTTGCATCCATCAGATCTTGATCAATAGTGATACTACCCATATAGTGCAAGTTGGCCTCAGTTACGTTAGCACAATGTATCTTTGACTTTAAAATACTTATAAACATAGTTTCTCGGTCTGATTTAGTTCAAAAGTTTTATGCCTTATATTTAATATTGTCAATAAGTCGAACAGGGCGAGCACCACAATAAACTGTTATACAACCCACAATAAAATCAGAATCGTCCCAAGAATCAACAGGTTGAAGTGTGATTCCATCCACTATTTCGAAATACTCAACCTCAAGTCCGTTAGTTGCATTAAGTGCACCTACAACTAAGTCATGCGTTTCGGCCACAGTATGCGACTTTGCAAATTCAACGCTTGTTTTCAAAGCCTGTGAAATGCAAACAGCAATGGAACGCTCGCTATCTGTAAGCAATGTATTGCGAGAACTCAAAGCCAAACCACTCTCCTCACGAACAATAGGACAAGGTTTCAACTCAACAGGAATTTTCAAATCATTCACCATAGCACGAATCACTGCTATTTGTTGAAAATCCTTCTCGCCAAAGTATGCACGATCCGGTTTCACCATATAGAACAATTTGCTAACAATTTGGCAGACTCCATTGAAATGCCCCGGACGACGTGCGCCTTCCATCACCGAATCAATAGGAGGGTATGAGAAGCTTCGTGTGTCAGGTTCCGGGTATACTTCCTCTACACTGGGGGCAAACACATAATCAACACCCAACGATTCTAACAAAGCACAATCCGCTTCCAAAGTACGCGGATAGTTCTCCAAATCGTTCTTATCGTTGAATTGCGTAGGATTGACAAACACGCTAACCACTGTTTTATCATTTTCAGCTACCGAACGCTCTACCAACGAAGCATGTCCTGCATGCAGAGCCCCCATTGTCGGCACTAAGCCCACTTTGCCTCCAGCTTCTTGAACTGATTTCAAAGCAGCCTCAAGTTCATTTTTTGTATTGAATACAATCATCTTTACTTTTATAAGTTTTCAGAGTCGATTGATTTTTTACAATAGCCCGAATGTTATATGTTCATGGTGAAAAACCAATTACCACCTGCTACTTTTTCTTAATTTTATTGAGCAAGTATCCGATTGACCATTAGCCAACCACAGCGATTCATTGTGACGTTTCATCACAAACTTTATGGCATATTGCTTTAACAGACTGCAAAGTTACAGTTTTTAATTAGAACACAAAACGCCCTTTCTTATATTATTGACTTTTTAAACGCAAGATTTTATATTACAAGAATATGTTTTATGACATAATTTTATTGCCTAAGATTTATCGAACCAAATAAATACTGTAACTTTGGCAACGATTTTTCAGCTTATCCGGGCAAAATACTCATATTCTGCAAACGGAAGATCCTGATTCTCAACAAAATAAGGAAGAATCAAGCTACATTTTATTGCTAAATACTTTTGAATTTATTGTTTAACACCTCTTCAAAGCCACTTGAAAACTGCTATATTTCAAGTGAATAGACTTATTTTTATAAGTAAACAACAAATTCAAGGTTTATTGACAATATAACAGCCATACTTCTGAAACGAGCGAACAACACAATCAGCCAAATTTAACTGCTGAATTCGGATTACGTGTTCAGCATGCTAAAACTTGCGATTTTCCTAAATAAATATTGTAACTTTAGTGCAATATATTAACTAATAAGCCGTTACTTTTTAATAGAATACGACAAATCAAAACCTACATTCAATGGATATAGCAAACATTCTATATATGCTTACAGCCTTTGGGCTCAGCACGATTACAACATTCATTTTGATGCCCATGTTACTGCGGCTTTGCAAAAGAAGAGGTATGTACGATATCCCTGATGAGCGAAAAGTTCACAGAATCAACAATATCCCACGACTTGGAGGTGTTCTTTTTATACCTGCCATGTCTGTAGGAGTTGCAGGAACTATGGTCTTTATGATGATAAATAATTCCGACAAATTTTCACAATTCAATATGTCAACCATATTGGTCATCATTGGCATGTTTCTTTTATACCTGATAGGTTTACTCGACGACCTGTTCGGAATGCCAGCTACACTAAAATTTGCAATTCAGCTGATTGTATCAATATTCCTGCCATTCTGTGGATTATACATACACGATTTATACGGTTTGTTTGGTTTAGAAGAAATTCCGGCCTGGCTCAGTTTTCCAATTACCGTCTTCGTATCACTGCTCATCGTAAATGCAATCAACCTGATTGACGGTATTGACGGTTTAGCATCTAGTTTGTCATTTTTGGCAATCCTTGCATTTGGCATTCTCTACTATTTCGAAAATCTACTCTTTTACTCACTATATTGCATGGGACTATTGGGTAGCATACTTGTATTCTTTATATATAACATATTTGGGAATCCGCAAAAAGGAACAAAAACATTCATGGGCGATACCGGCAGTTTAACCTTAGGATATGCACTTGCTTTCCTGGCAATTCGCTATATCATGATTGGCAATCCCCAACATGTTGAAACAACTGATAACAACAACATAACATTCTTGGTTCCTTTTACCCTGGTTATAGTGCCCTGCTTTGATTTGGTTCGAGTTGCCTGTCTGCGCATTAAACGCGGAGTTTCCATTTTTTTTCCAGACAAAACGCACATTCACCACAAATGCTTACATGCTGGATTCAGTATGCACGGTGCATTAGGCCTAATCATAGCCCTGCAATTAAGCTTCTGCTTAATCAATTACCTATTACTCATCGGAAATTGCTGCATCAGCGTCATTGTTGGCATTGACATTGCTATTTTTATGGCATTCAACCTATGGCTGAATTACAAAATCCGCAAAAATGAACTGCGCAATGCTGCAAAGCAGTAACAAGCCGCAAAGTTCTTTTTATCCACTGAACAGCTGCTTTTCGCAGTTAAACATTTATCCATACCACATACAACCCAAACATTACAAAAAACATGAAATGCCCAATCCTCTCCATACTGACCATTCTATGTATAACACTCTCAGCCTGTTCTTCAAAGAAAGCTGAAGACACCAAGACTGAAGCATACAGCGAAAACCGCACAAAAATGGAAGCCGAAGCGCAGCAAATGCTAACCGCAGCCAGAGAGTGCTTAGCTCAATCTGAGTTTGCTGAAGCCAAAGCGACAATACAAAAAATGCGCAAGAAGTGCTATCTGGCACTTGATGCACGAGAACAAGGCATTTTACTTATGGATTCCATTGACTTAGCAACTGCACAACATGAATTATCGAGCATGGACAGCTTGATGCGTGCTGGAATCGACAGCATTACACAGGAAGATTTTGAAGAAGCATGCAGAAAAGTACAATTCTACAAGCAAAAAATTCAACACGACAACAAGAAGAAATAAAAGCACTGTGACAGGTCAACAAGCAAGAAACATTTGATTAATGGATTTATCTGTTTTTTCATCATCTCTTAACGCATCCCAACTCGAGGCTGTAACCTACTGCGACGGTCCATCTCTGGTCATAGCCGGAGCAGGTTCTGGCAAAACGCGAGTTCTTACCTATAAAATAGCCTATCTTTTGCAAAATGGTTATGAACCATGGAGCATCCTTGCCCTTACCTTTACTAACAAGGCTGCCCACGAAATGAACGAAAGAATTGCTATGATATGTGCCGAACAAAATGCCAACGGCCTATGGAGCGGAACATTTCACAGCCTGTTTGCCCGGTTACTTCGCATGGAACACGAGTACATAGACTATCCTGCTGATTTTTCCATTTATGACTCAGGCGATTCTAAGTCTCTGATCAAAACCATCATCAAAGAGTTCGGTTTAGACGATAAAAAATACAAACCCAACCTGATTGCCAATCGCATTTCAGAAGCCAAGAACCACCTGATATTACCAGGACAGTATGCCAATGATGCCAGCATCCAACGACGCGACTATACTGAAGGAATTGAGCAAACACATAAAATCTACACAGTCTACCAGCAACGACTGAAAGCGGCTGCAGCCATGGACTTTGATGATTTGCTACTCAACACATTTTTGCTTTTGCGCGATAATGAGGAAGTACGTGAACGCTACAAACAACGATTCAGTTATATTCTCGTTGATGAGTATCAAGACACCAACATGGCTCAACATCGCATTCTCAGTCTATTAACTAATAAGGAATCGCGCATTTGTGTGGTTGGCGATGATGCACAAAGCATTTATGGATTTCGCGGTGCAGATATCAGCAATATTTTGAACTTTCAGCAGCAATATCCCACTGCCCGCCTAATCAAGTTGGAATGTAATTACCGTTCAACGCAATGCATAGTCGAAGCAGCTAATAGCATCATCAAAAACAATCGCAATCAAATTCCCAAGAAAGTTTATGCGTCGGGCGAATTTGGCGAGAAAATTCTAGTGTTTGATTCACAAACAGACAAGGAAGAAGCTCAAAAAGTTGCCCGCCACATCATCAAACTTAAACAACAGAAAGGTACCGATTACAACGATATTGCCCTACTCTACCGAACAAATGCTCAAAGCCGTTCGTTTGAAGAAACATTTCAATCGTACAACATTCCCTATCGCATTTACGGAGGATTATCTTTCTATCAGCGTAAAGAAATCAAAGACGTTTTAGCTTATTTACGTTTAGTAGTCAACACTGACGACGAGGAAGCATTCAAACGCATCGTCAACTATCCAGCACGCGGAATAGGCAATACGACCTTGCAAAAACTCCATATTGCAGCCATTAACGGCAACACAAGTTTATGGGAAGTGGCTTGTAATCCTGAAGTATTTGGCATTAAGTTAGCTCCTGCGGCCAGAAAAAAACTCGCAACATTTTGCGAAATGATTCTAACTTTCCGCGAAAAATCTGAAAAAAGCACTGCCTCAACCATAACTCGCGAAATCATTACAAAAAGTGGGATTGCAGCAGACATTTCTGCAGAGAAATCAGCAGAAAGCATTTCTCGACAGGAAAACATTGACGAGTTCTTAGGTTCCATTCAGTCTTACGAAAAAGACATATACGAAAGCGAATCCAGAAAATACGTTTCATTGGCTGAATTCTTAGCCACAGTTTCGCTATTAACCGATACTGAAGATAACAATGACAACCAGCCGAAAGTTACACTCATGACTATACACTCGGCGAAAGGTTTGGAATACGATGCGGTATTTATAACTGGACTTGAAGAAGATCTTTTTCCGAACGCAAATGCCCGCGTTTATCCTAAGGAACTGGAAGAAGAACGCCGATTATTCTATGTAGCTGTAACACGTGCAAAACGCTTTTGCTACTTAAGTTATGCCCATTCGCGCTATCGATACGGACAATTTCAGTTCTGCGATCCTAGCCCTTTCATTGACGAAATCGACGAGCAGTATCTCCAAAGAACTGACAGACCGCGGCAGATATCTGCATCAAACAGCACCCAACGTGAATCATTGAGTAGCAGACGCGATTCATTTGTACAAAAAAATAGCTATGGTGGATTTGATAAGGCCCGCCACTTCGATGATTTTTTCGGTTCGCCCAACGAGGACGATTTCAGAAGTGCCATGCAAGGTAAAAGAGAATCGAACAACTATGACAATTCCTACAATGATTACAACCGCTACCGCAAAGAACCCTACTTTCCCAAAAGTGTAGCTCCCGTACCGCCTCCCTTAGGATTCAAACGCGTGAACAGATGTTCCGCAAACACGACGAACGCAAATTCATCAATTAAAACCGACCAATTAAAACCTGGAATCCGAATTAAACACGAACGCTTCGGCTCTGGCACTTTGATTGGAACAGAGGGTACAGGCGAAAATGCAAAAATAAGAGTTGAGTTTGATGATGCTGGCATCAAAAACTTACTCGTGAAATTTGCACGTTTCACAATCTTGGGTTGATACCTCACTTGCATAAAACAGACAAACAGTTGTCAGCAACGAACATATACTGATATACATTCATCCCCGACAAGTATTCACAAACTTGATTCGGGGATTTTCTTTATACTTACATATCGTGCAGCCTCGTAAATTCTAACATCCGCACTGAGCTGATTCTGCACACATAACAGCAGAAAAGTATGGCATATCATTCTTATACAGCATCATTGCTAACACACTATAATTATAAAAAGACTAATTCCACAAAAGCAAAATTATACAAAAAGCACATAGCCATTATTTGCCAGATTCCCGGGATACAGCCCCACACCAGCCTATCGTAAAAAATTACTCCGCGACTGTGTGAATTAGTTCCGAGCTAATTGAATTTAGTTCCGAGCTTGTTTTGACAATCGTGAAACTACTGATAACCAACACTTTAGAAATTCCCAAAAGTGCGGAGATTCGAACAATCATTTAGCCTTTGAAGCAAAATGTGCGGAGAATCAGATAATTACATTTATTATAGTACACATACAAACATTTATATAATTTACAACCCATAAAAAGTAAGCAAACTGACTAATAATAACCATACAACACATACTATTCCTACAGAACCTAAATCAGAAGATTTTACTCAGAAAGCGAAAACACAGCACAATCAAGGTGCGTCGAAGTTTTTTGTAAAGGATAACAACATGACAATGCAAATTTATACGCGCGAAGTAAGAAAATGAGCACCATACCCCCTCAAGGCACAATCTACTAGAAAAGGTACTCTTGGAAAATAAACGGCATTCATGGCATAAAGTTGCGAAAAAAACAGCAGAACAAGCATTTACGATGCCTGTTCACTCAACCACGAAAAAAAAAACAAGAAAAGCATTCCAACAATGTTGCAAGTAAGAAAAGAAATGCTTAATTTTGTGCGCAATAAAACCCCAACTTAGTTATGACTTCTGATTTTATTGCTGACAAAATCGTTATGGACGGTCTTACGTTTGACGACGTCCTGTTAGTTCCTGCTTACTCTGAAGTACTCCCTCGTGAAGTGTCGTTAGCCACGAAGTTCTCGCGCAACATCGATTTGCAAATCCCCTTCGTTACCGCTGCTATGGATACGGTAACCGAAGCGCAGATGGCCATCGCTATTGCACGCGAAGGTGGTATCGGTGTTATTCATAAGAATATGAGCATCGAGGATCAGGCTCGTCAGGTAGCTATCGTAAAACGTGCCGAAAATGGTATGATTTATGACCCTGTAACGATTAAACGTTACAAAACCGTACAAGATGCATTAGAAATCATGAGCGAATATCATATTGGTGGTATTCCCGTTGTTGACGATGATATGCACTTGGTGGGTATTGTAACAAACCGCGACTTACGTTTTGAAACTCAACTTGACAAGCGCATTGACGAAGTAATGACGCGTGAGAATCTCGTTACTACTACACAACAAACCGACTTGCACTCTGCTGCTCTTATTTTACAGAAAAATAAAATTGAAAAGCTGCCGGTAGTAGACAACGACGGACGACTCGTAGGCCTTATTACTTATAAGGATATTACAAAGGCTAAAGACAAACCTATGGCATGCAAAGATGCTAAGGGACGCTTGAGAGTTGCTGCCGGTGTCGGAGTTACTGCTGATACCATGCAAAGAATGGAAGCCTTGATTCATGCAGGTGCTGATGCCATCGTAATTGACACGGCTCACGGACATTCTAAGGCTGTTATTGAAAAACTGAAAGAAGCTAAATCTAACTTCACTGGAGTTGACATCGTTGTTGGTAACGTGGCTACAGGTGAAGCCGCACGTATGTTGGTTGAAGCTGGTGCTGATGCTATCAAAGTTGGTATTGGTCCGGGTTCAATCTGTACGACTCGTGTAGTAGCTGGTGTTGGCGTACCTCAGCTTTCAGCAGTCTACGATGTAGCCTGTGCTTTGAAAGGTACCGGAGTGCCTTTGATTGCTGACGGTGGTTTGCGCTATTCGGGCGACATTGTAAAGGCCTTGGCTGCTGGTGGATACTGCGTTATGATTGGTTCGCTTGTTGCTGGTACTGAAGAAAGTCCGGGCGAAACGATTATCTTCAATGGACGTAAGTTTAAAACTTACCGTGGCATGGGTTCACTCGAAGCTATGGAAAATGGTTCAAAAGACCGTTACTTCCAGGGCACGGTGAAGGATGTAAAGAAATTGGTTCCCGAAGGTATCGCCGGCAGAGTTCCTTACAAAGGCTCTGTACAGGAAGTTATCTACCAAATGGTAGGTGGTTTGCGCTCTGGTATGGGTTATTGTGGTGCTCCTACTATCGAAAGACTGCACGATGCTAAATTTACACGCATCACTGGAGCCGGTGTTCTCGAAAGCCATCCGCACGACATCACTATTACCAGCGAAGCTCCAAATTATAGCCGCCGAGGCGAATAATCTTCTTATTTCAGTTGCAATAGTCAAACTTTATTTTCAGGTTTTTCTATTGCAACTGAATAATACTTTATTTCAATTCATGAAAAAAAAGAATCTGTTTTCAACCCTTCTCGCCCTGGCTATCTCTGTTTCAGCCGGGGCGCAGTCGGTAACAGACCCAATATTGATGACAATCAATGGAAAGCCTGTAACCAAATCTGAGTTTGAATACTCATTCCACAAAAACGGAAATGTAGAAGGGGCTGTAGAAAAGAAAACTGTACAGGAATATGTACCGATGTTTATCGACTACAAATTAAAAGTAGCTGCAGCTGAAGCTGCACGCCTAGATACCTTAAGCAGTTTTCAACAAGAATTCCGTACTTATCGTGACATGCAGCTTACTCCGTATATGGTAGATAAGCAGTTTATTGATTCTATAGCACATCTTGTTTACGATAACACAAAGAAGAATTTGGGTGGAAAAGATTTGATTGAAACATCACACATTCTTATTCAACTCAATCAAAAAGCTACAGAAGCTGACAAAAATAAAGCCAAAGCGAAGGCAGACTCTATTTACGCAGCACTGAAACAGGGTGCTGATTTTTCTGACTTAGCTAAACAGTATTCCAATGATCCGGGAAGTGCTGTCAAAGGTGGAAAACTACCAATGGTTGGTCCCGGAGCGTTTGTCAAAGAGTTCGAAAACGCTGCTTATGAACTTAAAACGGGCGAAATTTCAAAACCTGTATTGTCTCCTTTTGGTTATCATATCATCAAAATGGACAACCGAAAGCCGCTCGATGAATATAATGTAGTGTTGCCCGACATCATGGCTATGCTCAAACGACAAAACATTGAAGAGGCTTCAAGCGAATACAGAATTAACAAAATTGTTGCAGCTTCGAACGGAAAACTTACACGCGATGCCGTTCTCGACAGTGTAATGAATGCAAACATTGCCCATAATCCTGAGCTCCGCTATCTTATTCAAGAATATCATGACGGACTCTTGTTATATGAAATCAGCAAAAAGCAGGTTTGGGACGTTGCAGCCTCTGATAGTGTTGGCTTAGAACAATGGTATAAATCGCACAAAAAGCAATATGCTTGGGATGAAGCTCGATTCAAAGGTTTCGTATTCCATTGCAAGGAGGCTGGACAGGCTAAGGCTGTCAAAAAAATGCTGAAGAAATTTGCTAAAAATGGCTCTACAGAATGGCGTAAACAATTAAAACAACAGTTCAACAAAGACTCTGTTACGGTTGCCATTAGTGGTCCATACTTGTGCAAAGCTGGTGAAAATGCTTTCATTGATTCCTACGCATTTAAACTAAACAAGAACAAGGAAGACAATAAGGTAATGAAAGATTTTGCTGTTAGTGGCGTAAGCGGAAAAGTACAGAAACAACCCAAATCATACCTTGACGTAAAAGCACAGGTAACTAGCGATTACCAATTATCAAAGGAAAAGCAATGGGTTGAGGAACTGCGCAAGAAATTTACATACAGCATTGACGAAGCAGTACTGAAAACCATTCAATAATAAAACAGATTAAAGGTAGTCATGCCGTTATTCACTGAATGCAAAATCGGCTCAGACTACCTTTTCACTTGTATTTTAGCTCTTATCCCTTGCGATAATGGCGCGATACATTATTTATAACGCATTTATGATAAAGAATTTGTTTTTTGCGTTTCTTACTCTCTTTCCAAGTGCCATGTTCGCACAAAAGAATGTAGTAGACGAAATCATTTGGATCGTTGGTGACGAACCCATTTTGCTTTCAGATGTTGAGGAAATGCGTATTAGCTCTGAGCTTATGGGAAGTCCTTTTAACAACCCATATTGCACAATTCCTGAAAAATTAGCAGTAAACAAGTTATTCCTTCACCAGGCAGAACTTGACAGTATCAACGTAAGCGAGGGAGATATCATACGTGGCGTTGACGAACAAATTAGTAACTATATCCAAACTTATGGTTCACGCGAGGCTGTAGAGCAAATCATGGGTCGTAAAATCTCGCAAATGCGCGAAATCTTGAAGAAACAAGCTCGCGAAAGTGAGATGGTTCATAGTGTTCAGCGCAGTATTGCTCAAAACGTAAAAGCTACTCCCGCTGAAGTTCGTGAATATTTTAAGAATGTGCCAACTGATAGTTTGCCTTTCATTCCTACACAAGTAGAAGTGCAGATTATAACATCAGAGCCAAAAGTTTCACGTGCTGAAATTGAACGTATCGAAGGACGTTTACGCGATTTTGCTCGACGTATCAACACTGGAGAATCTGAATTTTCAACCCTTGCAAAATTCTACTCTGAAGATGGTTCTGCACGAAATGGTGGAGAATTAGGTTATAGTGGCCGAAATCAATGGGTGCCTGAATTTGCCAATGTCGCATTCAGTTTGAACGATCCTAAAAAGGTTTCAAAAATCGTTCGTACTGAATATGGTTTCCACATTATTCAGTTAATTGATAAACGTGGCGATAAAATTAACGTCCGTCACATTCTTCTGAAACCCCGCATCGAAGAAAACGAAATTACTAAAGGTATAGCCCGTTTAGATTCGATTGCAAATGATATTCGAGCTGACAAATTTACTTTCGATGCAGCTGCACAAGCCTTGTCTGACGATAAAGACACCAGAAATAACCATGGCTTAATGGCTAATGTTAATCCGCAAACCATGTCGGTCAGCTCACGCTTTCAGATGAAAGATTTGCCTCAGGACATTGCTAAGGTTGTTGATACGCTGAAAGTTGGCGAGGTTTCACGTGCATTCAGAATGACCAATGAAAAAGGACAAGTAGTTTGTGCTGTCATCAAACTTAAAAACAGGATTGATGGACATCATGCAAGTATGACTGAAGATTTTCAGACTTTACGCGATGTAGTCATCGGAAAAAGACGTGAAGAAAAAATCGAAAAATGGATTCGCGAGAAAATTCAAACTACTTATATCCGCATAAGTCCTGAATGGAGAAACTGTTCCTTCCAATATCCTGGTTGGGTAAAATGATAAATTCATTCTGAATAACCATAAAGGTTTTTGGCCAAGATTTTTTGTAAACCATTTATTAGGTTACAATAATCTTGGCCAATTCTTTTTACCCACAGTTGCATAGCGACTGTGATTTTTGAATGGGAAAGTTCGAACCAGCAGTAAAAAGGTGTGGTGGCTGTAGCATTTGGGTGAGGCAAAACGTTGTTGCTTCGTACGTTTTGAGAATCGGCAAGAGATAAAATGTTATATCCCGATTTCATTTTTTTCGCGTGTGGAAAATGCACTGAAATGCCCGTAAATAAAGGGCTGAATGTCCATTCGGAGGTGTGGTAAACTTTCGAGCTGCGATATTAGGTGCCCAAAAAATTTGGATTTCGGGTTGTACTTGTTGTATCTTTGCCTACGGCGAAATCAGGCTTCACCTCAGCATAGCTCATACAAGCAAGCTTACTTAACTCTGCATTCGGTTTGCAATGACTTTGGAGTCGGAAATAAAGGCAGCACTACAGCATTGATAAGCTGCACATGAGCCTTGACGGATGAAAAAACAGTATTCCTTATTTTATTCATTCAGCGTTCTTTGACATCGATCGTGTTACAACAGAAAGTAAGGCTAATAGGCCTGTCTGAAACCTGGGATGCATGTTTGAATTTTACCACAAGCTTTTGCGACTGAGGCAAAGTTCTCCATAACCATTCTACAAAACCTTTAGTTTCAGAAATAAAAAATATGCCGATTATTCTTTGCATTGATACAAAAAGAATAATCGGCATAAAAAGCAAACTTGAAGTATAGTTCCTAGTCAAGGATTTTATGAAAGATATTAAGGAACCAACACCTTTTTTCCATTAATGATGTACAAACCTTTGCTTAGTGCATTGATTACGTCAGTCCAGTTCTTGCCCATTGTAACGTAACGACCAGTTAAATCGTAGACAATGAAGTGCTCATTTTTGCCATTTGCGACTTCTGTCAATGAAGACGGTTTGGTTTTAATATACAACGATACAGGTTTCTGCCCAGATTTATAGCAAGCGAAACGGGGAGAACTTGCGTTATACTGAATGCTACGATTGCTGAAATGCACGTTCTGAATAAGTGCTTGCTGATGACTTACAGAAACAGTCCATTGAGCTTTGTCGGTATCTGAGGTTTTGCTGCTATGAAGTTTGTTTTTATCTGTGTCCAACGACAAATATAATTGATCGACTTGATCGAAGAATGCCCATTTATTTTCCACTTGTTCCAATATAAATGCATAAGGAAGATTGGAAGCATTAACTTCTGATTCAATGACGTCATCTGCGGCATTCAGTTTAACATAGCTACGAATATCTTCATTTTGTGATGCCATAGCTGTCAAATCTTCTCTTGCTACAATCAACACTTCAGAACCATCTTTAAGTTCAGCAGTATTCGAAACTAATGAATAAGCTCCTTCGCCACCAACAACGTTTTCTTTTACTCGATAAGTAGCAGTAACCATATTGCTCTTTTTATCTTCTAAAGTAGCATAAGCCGTAATCGTTGTATTTTCACTAATAACGACTTCAACAGGTGAAGGTTTACTTTGCTGTGCCCCTCCATTGAGTGAATAAACAATCGATGCACCAGCCGTAGCGCATGTTATGCTTACTTTTTCGTCCTTAATCAGCAGAGTTCCCGATGCAGGATTAAATACAGGATTCGCCACAGCAGCTTCTGGTGTTTCTGATCCGTCATAATTATTCGGATCAAATGGTACGCCAACTTTGCTACCCCATACATACTGTTCTAGCCCAGGGAAGTCAATAAAAGGATTGCGATTGTGTTGAATTTTATATACAGCCTCATTACGTTTGATTTCCTTCTCGCTAACAGGATCTTCAGCCGCCCAGCGAAGCAACATTTCAAGAGCCCATGGAGCATAAGCCTTATAGGGATCGCCGCATAACATGGGTGAGTTCCATGAAGCTATCTTATCTTCATAGGCTGTAGCCATATAAAAATAGGTACGTGCAAAGTCGCCCTTGTATTCATCGTTGGGTTCAAACACCGTACCAGAATAGCCCGGAGTTTTGGATTTACCTAACTTACTAAAACCTTTGGCAGATTTCCAGTTCTCACCATTCGTTTCACCAAACGGAAAGTTACTGCGCATACCATTCACCTTGCCATCCGTAGGATAAAGATGAAAAAGGTCAGAATACATAGGCTTGGCATCATTGAACCAACTTTTAGGGAATGAATGTTCACGATTGTAAACATCACCTTCTTTACTATAATTACCAGCTTGATCTTTGCCCGGAACATAATTTGTTATGCAGGAATACATATCCCAAATCTTTCCGTCAGCACGAACGTCTGTTTTGTAAAAGTCAGACCACAAATCATTATAAGTTCGCTCTGTGTGATGGTTGATTATACCATAAAAAGCCGTTTTTAAAGCGCTTCCATTTTTACCTTTTGTCCCTGCATAATAACTTGTAGGAACTTGTGCTTGGAGAAGATTAGCCAAACACAAAAAACCGAACCATGTAAACAAGGTTCGTAGAACATAGTGTTTTATCATGAATAAAATGTTTATTGATAAATGTTTTACTATGCGAAGTTACGCATTTAATATGACATATTGATGTAGATAAGAAGCAAACACCAATTTATACGACAATTAAGCAGCTTCATTATCATAGCTGAGAAAAAGTAAACAGAATAAATCCTGAGCAATGGGAGTTTCCAAGGCTTTTATTTTGAGAATCTCCTAAAATTCTGTACTTTTGCTTGTGCGAACATAGATTCGCCTAAATCAAGCTTCACGAATAGTCTTTCAACAGTCTATTACCGCAGTTGCAGCTTGAATTAACCCAAAGCAGATAAAAAGAAGCACTTTTTTCTCAACCTGCAATGATTATCCTCTTAGGAGCTCAAACATCATCATGAACAATATATTTGTAGAATTTGCCAGCCCATTATTATTGATTATAAAAGGATTAATGGTTGGAATAATAGCCTCAGCGCCTATGGGCCCTGTTGGCATCTTATGTATTCAACGAACCATACAAAAAGGGCGCACTTATGGTATCGTTACTGGTGCCGGCGCTGCATTAAGTGATATAATATATGCACTTATCACTGGATTCGGTATGTCGTTTGTTATGGAAATAATCGACAACGAGCAGAATATATTTTGGATGAAGTTAATAGGTAGCATTATGCTCTTTAGCTTTGGCATTTACATGTTTCGGACCGATCCACGAAAATGCCTACGCCCGTCTATGAAAAAGCGTGGTACCTTATTGCATAACTTTACCACAGCTCTCTTAGTCACATTATCGAACCCCTTGATTATTTTCTTGTTTATTGCATTGTTCAATATGCTCACATTTGTCATTCCAGGCAATTTATTCGGACAATGTGTAGGCTATTTGTCAATAGTTGCTGGTGCCATGATTTGGTGGTTAGGATTGACATATATAATAAATAAAATGAAAAGTTCATTCGGACTTCGAGGCATAATGCGACTTAACCGAAGCATCGGCGTCATAGTACTTATAGCTTCATTCATTTATGCCGGAATGACACTTGCCAATTTGTCTTTATACTAAGAATACGTTTTTATATGATTATAGCAGACAAACTTAAAGATTCAAACCGAGCAGAGTATCTGCTTTACATGTGGCAGGTTGAGGACTTAATAAGAGCCTATAAATGCGACAGTGAACGTATCGCCAATGAATATATCAGTCGTTTTGACTTAACTTCAGAGCAACGCGCAAAAACGATAGAATGGTATTCAAACCTTTGCGAAATGATGCGTAGCGAAGGTAAGTTTGAGCACGGACACTTGCGTATTTGTATGAATATCTTACAAAATTTGGAGGAATTACATTTACAACTGATACATTCTCCCAAATTCCCGTACTATCGCGAGATGTATTACAAGGTTCTTCCCTACATCGTTGAATTAAGAAGCAAACAAAAAAAAGCTTCAGATGATGTAGACAGCCAAGAAGACTCTGAACTCACGACTTGCTTTAATCTGCTTTATGGTGTTATGCTGCTAAAGTTACAACATCACAACATATCGAACGAAACGGCTTTGGCAGTCAAGGATATTTCCACTTTGGTTGGTCAGCTTTCTGACTACTATTTAAAAGACAAAGCAGAACCTATTGATTTTGAATAAATCATAACTCTGTATGTACCAAGTATATCCGGACCATTCCTTTTTTCTTAAAAAGATTATTCTTTGAACCTCTCCTAACGAAATAAAATCTTACAATGAAACATATTTTAGTCACAGGTTGCAATGGACAATTAGGCAACGAAATCCGACTACTATCCGCAAAATACAACAATGAAGATTGGCAATTTTACTTTACCGATATCAACGAACTGGATATCACTGATCGTAAAGCCATCTATACATTTGTTGAACAGAACCACATTTCCATTATCATCAACTGCGCAGCTTATACAGCAGTAGACAAAGCTGAAAGCAATGCTGAACTATGCGAATTGCTTAATGAAACAGCTCCTGCATACTTAGCCGAAGCTGTGGCTTCTGTTGGTGGCACAATGATTCAGGTATCAACAGACTATGTTTTTGACGGAGAAGCCTTCATTCCTTATAAAGAGGAATACCCCGCTAATCCTCAAACAGTTTATGGTCGTACAAAATTAGCTGGCGAAGAGAATGTGATTCGCTCATGTGCCGGTTCAATGGTAGTTCGTACTGCATGGCTTTATTCTACATTTGGCAACAACTTCGTAAAGACCATGATACGCTTGGGCAAAGAACGTGAACAGTTAGGTGTTGTTTTCGACCAACTCGGCTCACCCACTTACGCACGCGACCTTGCCCAGTTTATTCTCACTGCTATTGAAAAGGGAATTGTTCCCGGCGTTTACCACTTTACGAACGAAGGAGTTTGCTCATGGTATGACTTTACGCGTACCATTCATAAATTAGCTGGCATTGATGACTGCAAAGTATCTCCCATTCATACAGCAGATTACCCCGTTGCTGCAAAACGCCCGCACTACTCAGTACTTGACAAAACTAAGGTTAAACAAACCTACAACATTGACATCCGCTGGTGGGAGGATGCCTTAAAAGATTGTATCAAAGAACTCTAAGCAATAATAACTGCAAATTATGAATTCTGAAATATCAAGAAGACGAACTTTTGCTATCATATCACACCCTGACGCAGGTAAAACAACATTGACTGAAAAACTACTACTTTTTGGTGGTCAAATTCAAGTTGCAGGTGCCGTAAAAAACAATAAAATTAAAAAAACGGCCACCTCTGACTGGATGGAAATCGAAAAACAACGTGGTATTTCTGTGACTACCTCTGTAATGGAATTCGATTATGACGGCTACAAAATAAATATTCTCGATACTCCGGGTCACCAGGACTTTGCTGAAGATACATTCAGAACGCTCACAGCTGTCGATTCTGCTATCATCGTAGTCGACTCTGCCAAAGGCGTCGAAGCGCAAACACGCAAACTTATGACTGTTTGCCGTATGCGTAAAACGCCAGTTATCATTTATATCAATAAAATGGACCGAGAGGGTAAAGATCCCTTTGATTTGCTGGATGAACTTGAGCAGGAATTGCAAATTAAAGTACGTCCTTTATCATGGCCTATCAATCAAGGTGCCCGTTTTAAAGGTGTATACAACATATTTGAACAAGAACTAAACCTATTTGTTCCAGACAAGCAAAAGGTTACAGAAAAAATAGCTGTGGATATTCACAGTTCTGATCTTGAGGCTCAAGTAGGTGAAACTGATGCACAACGTTTGCGCGACGAATTGGAATTAGTAGATGGAGTTTATCCTGAATTCCAACATGAAAGCTATTTAAATGCTGATGTTGCTCCAGTATTCTTTGGCTCTGCACTCAACAACTTCGGTGTAAAAGAATTATTAGACTGCTTTGTTAAAATAGCTCCCTACCCACGAGCAACACAAGCAGAAGAACGTTTAGTAACACCGGATGAAGAAAAATTCACGGGCTTCATCTTTAAAATCACTGCTAACATCGACCCTAATCACAGATCATGCATTGCATTTTGCAAGGTATGCTCTGGCCGTTTTGAGCGTAACAAACCTTATCTCCATGTAAGAAATGGCAAAACGGTTCGATTCTCATCTCCTACCCAATTCATGGCGCAGCGAAAAAGTACCATTGACGAAGCATGGGCTGGTGATATAGTTGGTCTACCAGACAACGGTACTTTTAAAATTGGTGATACACTAACTGAAGGTGAACAATTACACTTCCGAGGCCTCCCATCATTCTCGCCAGAAATGTTCAAATACATTGAGAATGCAGACCCAATGAAAACAAAACAGCTGAATAAAGGCATTGAACAATTGATGGACGAAGGTGTTGCTCAGTTATTCGTTAATCAGTTTAATGGTCGCAAAATTATCGGTACTGTCGGACAATTACAATTTGAGGTTATTGAATATCGTCTCGAAAACGAATACAATGCCAAATGTCGTTGGGAACCCATCAGTCTTTATAAAGCATGCTGGATTGAAAGTGATTCACCAGAAGAACTTGAAAACTTCAAGAAACGAAAGTATCAATATATGGCAAAGGATCGAGAAGGACGCGATGTATTCTTGGCTGATTCTGGCTATATGCTACAAATGGCACAACAAGATTTTGAGCACATCAAATTTCATTTTACGAGTGAATTCTAATAAGAAAAACCGACCAATGAGCAACGCGCTCTGACAACATCAAAACGCATTATAAATGTTTACGTATTGACATACAAGGCATTTATGATGCGTTTCTTTTATGATGATATAGACGCGTGGATTACTAAAAATCTACTGACCCTAAACGACACCAACTTGATGTCAGGATATACTTCAAACAGGATTGCAGCCCGTTGTTTCTAAACCCCAATCACAACTACAAAAAAAAGAGTGCATTAAAACTTTCATTTTAATACACTCATCTTTATTAGTTGCGGAGGCTCGACTCGAACGAACGACCTCCAGGTTATGAGCCTGGCGAGCTACCAACTGCTCCACTCCGCGTCCTTAGGATCAACGTTGTTGTTATTTCCTATTTGCGATTGCAAAGGTACAACTTTATTCTTATATACCAAACTTTTTTCTTGTTTTTTCTCAAAAAATAATCACACTCTTGTCAAAATAGGTGATATAGACTACTTTTTACATAGTTTGGTTTAATATAGAACAATAAAATCCCCATATATCATCAACATTGAATCAAATTATGCGATAATATATGAGGGATTTTAATCGTATGAAATACGACACAATAATAAATTACACATCCAATATGATGGCACCACATGCTGGAATATCTACATAGGTAGGCTTATCAGCATTAAGTGACAATGTTTGTACATTTCCCGAAAGCAAATCAACAGCGTTGCGAATTCCCGAACGCAAAGTCAGAAAGTCAAAGGCATTTTCGGGTATACATATTCCGACATGAACAGGAAACAAATCAAAATTTGCTACTACCAACAATGTCTTACCATGTTCTGCCTTTCTAAAAAAGGCATATTGTCTGTCAGCATTGTAGCCAAAGTCTCTCCGATAATTCGCATATTGCAAATCATAAAAACAACCTTCCTGAATTGCCGGTTCCGATTTACACAACTTTATCACTCTTTCATAGTAACTATAAAGCTGTTTTTCCAGATCTGTACGCGACAACCGCTTATCTGCAAGTTTACGCAAAGAATCGACACCCCAGTAATCAAAAATTGTTGTTCTACCGTCTAAGCCACTAAAACCTTCAGCATCCATGCCCGGTTCTCCGAGTTCCTGACCTGCATAAACCATAAACGGATTCTTACCCATCGTTGCACTCACGACTAAAGCTGGCAAGGCCTTCAGTGCATCGCCTGCAAAAAAGGCAGAAGCGATTCGCTGTTCATCGTGGTTTTCCAAAAAGTTAAGCATGTGATCTTTTATATCATCAACAGCCTGCCAGCAACCAGTTATACAATTTGCAGAAAGCCCGTTACATATCACAGCACGCAACGTATCGTAAAGTCCGACTTTATCATACAAATAATCAAAACCGCTTTGAATGTAACGACGATACTCTGCCGGATTATACACTTCGGCAATAAACTGAATGTCTGGATAAGATTGACGAACCTTTGCTGTAGCATAAGCCCAAAATTCAGCCGGTACCATTTCAGCCATATCACAACGGAATGCATCAACGCCCTTACCTGCCCAGAATAGAAGTATATTGGTCATTTTTTCCCAAGTTGATGGGATAGGATCAAAATATTGCTTACGTCCATCCAAATAATCCACGCCGTAATTCAATTTTACGGTTTCATACCAGTCATTTCGACTGGGCCATGCATCAAAATGGTCATTACCAGTTACTTTTGCAGGATACTCTTTATAAGGAGACAAGGAACGTCGTTCTGTATCAAAATCTGTATGCAGAGGCTGACCTAATACATAATAGAAATTATTTTGAGGGTCAAATGCCTTAGTTACATTATCATCACAACCCAAATCCTTCACACCTTCAGGACAAGCATCACTCTTGTACTGACGTGCCACGTGATTTGGAACAAAGTCAATCACAAACTTCAAACCAGCCTTATGCGTACGCTTCACCAGATTTTGAAATTCCTTCATACGCTGGTTTACATCCACTGCTAGATCCGGATCGATATCATAATAATCCTTGATTGCATAAGGAGACCCTGCCCTACCCTTTACCACAGCCGGATGATCTTGAGCTATTCCGTGAGCCGAATAATCCGTCTGCGTAGCGTGTTCAATCAGACCGGTAAACCACACATGCGTAAAACCAAACTCTGCAATACGCTTTAACTGTGTATTTGTAAAATTATTCATTTTGGCACAGCCATTTTGTGCAAGCGTTCCATCGTGCACATTTGTGGTATTGCCATTGCCATACAAACGTGTAAAAATCTGATATATAAGTGGTTTCATAATTTTGATTTATATAATTCTAATAATGGGCTGATATTCAAACTTGTACTGAAAGTTCAAGCAAGTCTGCCAATCTTTTTTACCTGATACACTTAGTCTAAGTTAACTTAAATACATATTCAAGCATCTACATAACTATAATTCATACTCCATGGCCAGTTCGGCTATTCATTCCACAACCCAATAGACTAAGTTCATATCAGATAAAAGCAAATCAGCAGTTCAAAAGCCTTAACACCGTGCTTTAAAACTGCTGATATACGCTATATGTAGTACAAGGCTGATTAGTCGTTTACTCCGTGAGCAGTAACCTCTGCATTACCCTTGCATATTTTCACGATCATGCCTTGAAGCGTCTTACCGGGTCCACATTCCGTAAACTCAGTTGCTCCATCGGCAACCATATTAGTAACTTCCTTAGTCCAAAGAACCGAAGCTGTAAGTTGAGCAATCAAGTTTGCTTTAATATCTTCAGGATTTGTATGAGCCAATCCATCCACATTCTGGTAAACGGGGCAAATGGGAGTATGGAACTCAGTCGTAGCAATGGCTGCTTCAAGTTCTTCCTTGGCAGGCTGCATCAAAGGTGAATGGAAAGCACCACCTACGGGCAATACCAACGCACGTTTTGCTCCGGCTTCCTTCAAACGCTGGCAAGCAACTTCAATAGCTTCAGCTTCACCCGAAATTACGAGCTGACCGGGACAGTTATAATTGGCAGGCACTACAACCTTACCAGTTTCCTGACGTACAGCTGCACAAACTTCTTCAACCTTTTCGTCAGACAAAGCAATAATAGCTGCCATAGTTCCCGGCTGAGCTTCGCAAGCCTTTTGCATAGCCTTTGCACGTGCAGCCACCAACTTCAAGCCATCTTCAAAACTCAGACAGCGAGCTGCTGTAAGCGCAGAAAGTTCTCCGAGAGAGTGACCCGCTACCATATCAGGCTGAAAGTCTGAACCCAAACACAAAGCGCTAACTACGCTATGCAAGAACATAGCAGGCTGCGTAACCTTAGTTTGCTTCAGTTCTTCGTCGGTTCCTTCAAACATAATATCGGTAATACGGAAACCCAATATTTCGTTTGCTTTCTCAAAAAACTGCTTTGCAATAGGGTGCTTTTCATACAGGTCTTTACCCATACCTACAAACTGTGCTCCCTGGCCTGGAAATACAAATGCTTTCATTGTTTATTTTCTTATTTGATAGTTATGCAGATGCTCAATTCATTTCGACCATCTATATATAGCATACTAATGAATCCGGAAAAGATACCGATTCGCCCGTCCTCATTACAGAACCAGACAAAACTACCCATTATTTGCTGTGCGCAAAGATACAAAAAACCAATGAAATAATCAACCTTCCAACAAATGTTTTACTTTTACTTCGTCAAGTTCACGTACAGCCCGAAACCACAACAAATAATTCGAATCTGCGCCTCTCGTGATTTCCCAATGCATACATCGTCAAATACATCAAGGCAAAAGATACAACGGTCCTTTACCTCTACCTGCTTCATAAACAGCCCCTTTGCGTAATGCCTTGGTCAAGAAAGCCTTGGCACGCCCAACCGCTTCGGGCAATCCTGCGCCTTGCGCCACAGCTGCTGCTATAGAAGAAGATAGCACACAGCCTGTACCATGCGAATTGTGAGTATCAACGCGTACTTCATTGTCAAACTCATGCCAGCATCCATCTGCATAAAGCACATCTACCGGAACACCCTCTGCATGTCCACCTTTTACCAAAACCGCAACACCGCCAATCATATCACTTAAGACCTTTGCAAGTTCCTTTTGATTCTCTGTATTTTTATCGGCCAGCAACATAGCTTCGGGCAAATTAGGCGTTACAAGATGGCATAATGGCATCAACTCTGTACGCAACACGTCTACAACTTCCTCATCCATCAGACGCTTTCCGGAAGTAGAAACCATAACTGGATCCAATACAACAAAATTCGGAGCAAATTGCCTAATGGCTTTAACAATACTCCGCATCACACCTACAGAGGGAATCATTCCAATTTTCACAACATCGGGTTTCAAGTCGGTAAAAACAGCTACAATCTGGCCGTAAACCAATTGAGGCGAAACAGATGATGCATAAACAACTCCTTGCGTATTTTGAACAGTCAAAGAGGTGATAACGGCCTGACCGTAACACTTCCAGACACTAAACACTTTTAAATCGGCTTGTATGCCGGCACCTCCCGACGGATCCGAACCGGCTATAGTCATACACACTTTATACTTTTTCATACTCTCAGACGCTTACATAGGTAGATTCAATAAAAAATGCCTACTTTATTCAGAGCAACCACATTCATTCACCAAGCTGTATGAAAATCACAAAGACTTTAAAACACAGTGAAGCAGAATGCCGAATAATCTGAATAAAGCAAGCTTATAACATACATATAATAAGTTGGCGTTCAAAATTTTGAATACCAACTCACTATATGCTTTATACTTAATTACTTGATAATATCAAGTTCGCGGAACACCTTACCAAGCGACTCTACCGCTCTGTCCACTTGCTCCTTGGTATGCGTAGCCATCAGTGCCACTCGAACCAGGGTATCGTGCGGAGCACAAGCGGGAGGTATTACCGGATTGATAAACACACCGGCATCAAATGCACGAGCTGTCGCAATAAAAGTTTTTTCTGTATCGCGCACGTAAAGCGGAATAATAGGCGATTCAGTTTCTCCAATTTCAAAACCTTCTTCGCGGAAACGCTTCAAAGCATAGCGAGTCACATCCCACAAAGCTTCAATACGCTCAGGTTCTTGCTGAAGAATGTGCAATGCCTCCATAGCACAAGCTGTAGCAGCAGGAGTATTCGACGCCGAGAAGATATAGGTACGCGAATTATGACGCAACCAGTTGATAATACTTTCGTCAGCAGCGATAAAACCACCAATAGAAGCAAGCGACTTACTGAAAGTACCCATTATCAAATCCACCTCGTCGGTCAAACCAAAGTAATCGCAAACACCACGTCCGTTGCGACCAAACACACCAATACCATGTGCTTCGTCGACCATAATGGTTGCATTATACTTATGTTTGAGTTTCACAATTTCAGGCAAGTTTGCCAAATCACCTTCCATCGAGAACACGCCATCAACCACAATAAGCTTTACAGCCTCGGGAGCGCACTTTTGAAGTTGACGTTCCAAGTCAGCCATATCGTTGTGCTTGTACTTCAAACAAGTAGAAAACGACAAACGGCGACCATCAACGATTGATGCATGATCACGATCGTCACATATTATATAATCCTCACGACCGGTTAAGCAAGATATGACACCTGAATTTACGGTAAAACCAGTAGAATAGCACAATGCGTCTTCCTTACCTACAAAGGCGGCAAGTTCTTTTTCAAGTTGAACGTGCAAATCAAGCGTACCATTCAGAAAGCGCGAACCCGCACAACCTGAACCATACTTATCCATGGCTTTTTTTCCTGCAGCAATGATTCGCTCATCACCCGTCAAACCCGTGTATGCGTTAGAACCGAACATCAACACATGATGTCCGCCCATTTCGACCTCAGTTCCTTGCTTTCCTTCGATAGCGCGGAAATAGGGATATACGCCCTGAGCTTGATATTGTTGCGGCAGGGTGTATTTTGCCAATCTGTCTTGTAAAATTCCCATGTA
Source organism: Prevotella sp. CAG:891 (assembly GCA_000437675.1). Lineage (GTDB taxonomy): Bacteria > Bacteroidota > Bacteroidia > Bacteroidales > Bacteroidaceae > Alloprevotella. The sequence continues at coordinate 5,528 of FR901744.1, read as the reverse complement.
TTATATTTATCATGGAAGGTGATACGACTTTATCCTACCATCCTTCGTTCATAATTTTTTGCAAAGATACGTTTTTTCGTATAATCAAGCACTTTAAAAACTAAAAAAAATGCACGTTAGTACCATAATTTGTGCCATTTCGAACAGCAACAAGCACTTCCTTCAACAACAGCACAAGCTGCATAGTTCTGCATTTCAGCATCAAACATCTATCCATTTCTTAATAAGTAACTATTCTGCACCAACTTATGTAATGTCATTTTTCAATAATAGTTCTCCACCTTATGCAGATACTATCAACAACTGAATGTAAATCAATGGAATGCAACTTTGGCTCTACATTATTATAGATAACAGCCCCTACAACGGCCAACCTTGGTCATTAGACGTATAGTTTTACCTACTCCACTAAGCCAAAACTCAAAACAATCGGATTGGATAGCACTTCGTCGCTTGTTATACGCATGGCAGCTTTAACAAATAATTTAATAAGAGTAAAAATCGGACACCCACCCTTGCTCCAATCTCCGAACAAAACAGTCGTGCGCCAAACCGACTTTAATGTATTTTCTAAAGCCCTGATTATCAACAGCTCCGAATTTGCCAAAACTAGCTCGGAACTAATTTCAACTAGCTCGGAACTAATTTTGACAATCGCGGAACTAATTTCAACAATTACGGAGACAATTTGAAGAAAATACGAATCTATGCTTCAAACACCGGAATGTATTAAAAATTGAAAGATTACAATTTAATAGAGTTTTACATTTAAGCAAAGATAGCGTTTAACACTTACCACAAAGGAATATGAGAAACTTTTCCTAACATAACGTACGGACAATAAGCACCTAATAAAATAGACAGAATAATACTACCATACAAAAACTGACTCTATGCAAGCACAACCGACTGAAAAGCCAGAGAGAATCTTTCATAAGAGCCTACAAATTCACATGCATATTACCTTTAAAACAGGAAGCAAATAGGGTATAAATAAAAAAAATTGATTGTCTCCCGACAACCAATCTTTACTAACCTTAAATCTAATACCATGAAAAACAATGCAAAAGTACGCCTCTTAACCCTTTCAAGCAAACATATAGTCGTATTTTTTAATAGCATTTAATTTATTTATCATCGTATTTGCATTTTTGCAATGTACACCTACACTTTTAGAACCACTAAAGAGACTAAAAGATTACAAAAGACATTCACTACCCCACTCAATACAAGCCTTCCAGCATCATAAAAATGGCAATATGACAATAAAACCATACTCTAAGTCATTAACAATGAAAAAGCATGCTTACCAAGACAACTTTTAACCCAATAATGACAATACGGAAGAAAAACATAAAATTCACCGTGAATGCAACAGAATAATTTTCACCTTTATGCAGCAGAAGCGTAATATTTTTCACTCCAACATTTTGATTTTCCAAATCTTTTCTACAAATTTGCAATGTAAATAATACATTTAATACAAAAACCCCTCATTATCATGGAAAACAAAGCACAGTCCTTAAGCGGACTTAAAAAAGAAGATTTCCAAAAGGTAATCAAAGGAAAGGAAACAGACCTTTTCTTCCTACATAACGAGAATGGCATGGAAGTAGCCATCACTAACTATGGTGGCGCACTTGTAGCTATTATGGTACCAGACCGCGATGGAAACTATGCCAACGTTATTCAAGGACACGACAACATTGATGATTGCATTGCTTCGCCCGAACCATTCTTGAGCACCTTAGTTGGCAGATACGGCAACCGCATTTGTCATGGCAAGTTCATTCTGAATGGCAAAGAATACAGTCTGGCTATCAACAACGGACCGAACCACCTTCATGGAGGCCCCACCGGATTCCATGCCCGCGTATGGGATGCAGAACAAATCAACGACCACACGCTGATTCTTCGATACGTTTCGCCCTACTACGAAGAAGGATTCCCCGGCGAACTTTCAATGACTGTGATGTATTCACTCAGCAATGACAACGAATTAAAAATCGACTATAAGGGCACAACCAACAAGAAGACCATCATTAATATGACTAGCCATGGTTTCTTCTCATTAGCCGGCATTGCGAACCCCACACCCACTTGCGAGGACGTTATTTGTCAAATCAATGCCGACTTTTATATTCCCATCGACGAAAACAGTATTCCAACAGGTGAAATTCGCAGTGTAAAAGGCACCCCCTTCGACTTTACCACTCCTCACCGCGTTGGCGACTTTATCGACGACATTAACAATGAACAAATCAAGAACGGAGCTGGCTACGACCACTGCTTCGTACTCAACAAACATGAACCCGGAGAACTGACCTTTGCAGCCAAAATTGTAGAACCCAAATCAGGACGTTCAATGGAGGTTTACACCACCGAACCCGGTGTACAATTCTATTCAGACAACTGGGCTGATGGCTATAAAGGACAGCATGGAGCAACCTTCGGACGTCGTTCAGCACTTTGTTTTGAAGCACAACACTTCCCCGACAGTCCGAACCGTGCTTACTTCCCGTCCGTTGTTTTGAAACCCGGACAGGTGTATACACAAAAGACTATCTACAAGTTTGGAGTTGAATAATAATTATTTGAATATCAAGTCATAACACATCTCTGATTAAACTATTTGGCAAAGTGCATAGGAAGCATTAAGCCAATACTCAAAGATGTTGAATGCTTTTCCATTTCAAATGCGTGCCCAACTGACTGCACTTACATTTGGGCACGCAATTACATTTAAAATCACTCACGAAATAAATTTTATTACTAATCTTTTTAAATCCATCCTTCCTTAATCAACATGAGTAATTCTCAAAAACAATGGGGAGCTATCATCGTGATGATTGCTCTCTTTGCAATGATTGCTTTCGTAACAAACCTTTGTACGCCAATGGCAACCATTATCAAGAACCAAGGTGAAATTTCCAATGTTCTTGCACAAATTGGTAACTACGGTAACTTCGTAGCTTATTTAATAATGGGTATTCCTGCCGGTATGCTTATTTCAAAATATGGCTACAAGAAAACGGCACTCATTGGTTTGATCGTTGGTATCATCGGTATCCTGATTCAATGGTACAGCGGACAGCTTGACGCAAAAGAAAACCTCGGTCTTGTATTCGGCGTTTACTTGGTAGGTGCCTTCATCGCAGGTTTGTGCATGTGTATTTTGAACTGCGTCGTAAACCCCATGCTTAACCTTTTAGGTGGTGGCGGTAACAAAGGTAACCAATTGATTCAGATTGGTGGTGTGTTCAACTCATCTGCTGCTGTAGCTTGCTACATCTTGATGGGCGCACTGATTGCTGATGCCACCAAAGCTAAGATTGCTGATGCCACTCCTGCACTCTTGATTGCACTGGGCATTTTCATTATTGCTTTCATCGTAATCCTCTTCACCAAGATTGAAGAACCCAAACAAGCACCCGTACAACTTGACTTGATCAAGGGTGCATTGAGCCATCGTCACTTCGCCTTAGGCGCACTGGCTATTTTCCTTTACATGGGTATCGAAGTAGGTGTGCCCAACTTCGTTCAGCAGTACCTCATTGCAGATGGTATTCCCGCAGCTACTGTTGGTATGCTTGTTGCAGTATATTGGTTCATGATGCTTATTGGCCGCTTCGTTGGTGCATCTATCGGTAGCAAAGTAAGCAGCCGCACCATGATTACCACTGTATCTTCAGCAACCATTGTTTTGGTATTGTTCGGTATGTTTGCCCCCCAAGACATTATCGTAAGCTTCCCTGGCGTTGACTGGGGTAAACTCGAAATGATTTGGCAAGATATCCCCGTCGGCATCTTCGCATTCC